>JAGSHB010000034.1 GCA_023954815.1 Myxococcales bacterium
CCCGACGAGCACGACTGGCATTCCCATCTCCCGGCGGTGATTTTTCGGCAGCGCGCCCAGGAGCAACGTCAGCAATACGGCTGCGATCCCAAACGGATAGGGCAGACGATCGGCCGGTGACAGCTCGGCGGTGGCGACGCCGACCCCCCACACCACGAGAACTAGCGCCGCGGCTAGCGCAGCGGCGGTCGCCCCGCTGGGTCGCCAGGCCAGGAGGACCACGAGCGCGGCACAGACCGCCAAGAGGCTGCCAGGGGGCAGAGGAGGGGAACGCTCCGATCGATCGCCCGCGCGATCGACACGCCGTATCACAGCGCCAACTGCGGTGAGCAGCGGGGCCGGTGGCCGGGAGGCGCTCGGGGCGACCTCGGCAACAGGCGGCGCACTGCATCGCGCACCGTTGGTCAGCTTCACGTCGATCCGCCCACCGCCTTTGAGGTGCAGCACGATTGCCACGATCTTGGCCGAGATCTGGGCGTCCCAGCGGGCGATCGACTCGCTTGGCCACGCCGCGTGCAGGGCGTTCTCAAGCGCGGCCTCGTCCACATCTCCCAGCCACACGCAGCCGGTCTGGACGGGCGCCGTCGCGGCGGCCTTGCCGCTGACCACGACGCTCAGGACGAGGGTCAGCGCGATCGCGAGCGCAGCGAAACGAGCCTGGTTCCGAGGTGCTGGGCCCATGGGTCCTCCTGAAAAAGGTCGCGGCGGCCGTTGGCGGCCTCAGCCCGAATGGCGGCCCTCGATGACGACATCGGTCGACGCCCGGTGGCGGGGATAGGCGACATACATGAGCCCGCAGGACGGATACGCGAGCCGAGAGACCGGGTCTCCATCACTGTCGATATCGAACTCTGAAGGGTCGTGCGCATCCCCAATGGCCCCTCGGTGCGGCAAACCTTGCGCTGGTCACCCAACAAATCAAGCTATTCCGCCATGGCGGTCGCGGCACGGCGGTGTGATTTCCTCTCAATCTACGACGCTGGCGGCGGCAAGCATCGTCGGTTGGCCGTCGCACCAGCGCCGTCTTCTGGGGGGGCGAGACCGCACCGCGTGCCGAAGCCAGCCGAAACAACATTCACCTCAGGAGCATCCCAGAGGGCCCGCATGGGCGCGGCCCAGCTCGTATGCCTTTCCCATCCCAAAACCGCCGCAGCGGCCTCCCAGGGCCCTGTCTGGGCATTGTGACGCAAAAATGCGGTCAAAATTCGTCCCGCGGCGGAGAGAGCGCTGTCCAATCACGTCGGCCCATACGACTACGACATCCTGCGCCAGCAAGGACCCGGCGACGATGCGCCAGTGGCTGAATGACAACGGCTACGCCGCGCCGCAGTAGGCCCTGCCAATCATCAGGAGCCACCTTGACAAGGGCGATGTCTTTGTCGCGGTGAAGCTGCAGAGCGGCGCCAGAGTCAACCAGATCAAGCCGATCGTCTTCGAGATGGACGGCGCCGAGCCTCGCGTGCCGCTGCGTCTCATATCGATCGCCGCGACGGACAACATGAGCGTGGTGGTGACCCTGGTATGGATGATTCAAGCGGGTCTGCTCGACTGGCTGGTATCCCCATGACAAGGCCCGGCTCATCTGCAGCTCGGCGAGGACGTCATAGACTCAGAACTCAAGCGCCTTACGGCGCGTCTACAACGCGACAATGAGGCGGCGGTGATCGGCTGTTGCAGGGACCACCTGCCACGGGTGAGCGGGACGCTGCTGCTTGCTTGGCGTCGCGGATGACGTGGATGAACTGGGGGGAGCTGACACGATCCTCGCTCCCGACCAACTTCATCAACCCCTCCATAACTAAACTCTACGCATGGCACGATGTGGAGCGATGTCCTGGTGAAGTCGTCTGGTGGGGGCTGCAAAATCCGGGAGTTTTCAGGCAAATATTGGTTGAGCAGGGTGTCTTGTGTCGGTCCTGGGAAAGGCTCAACGACCGACAACGAGGATCATGGCAGGAGGGCAGGGGGCCTCAGGCTGACATTGGCTTCATGCCGCCTATCCCAATTTATGGCATACTTACGGTCCAGAACGCTTCAAGCCAGCGCAGTCGAATAGAGCCGCGTAGCCCGCCGTTGAACTGTGTCACGCCCGTGAGCAAGTGGGTCCCGCGCCCCTCATTCCCAGGAGTCCGCCATGACGTCCTCGTTCTACGCCACGCTACCCGCCCGTGGCGACGGGCTCCTCAGCGACTACACCGCACACCTGCTGCAGCGGGACGGCGCGCTGATCGGCCGCGACCGGCTTGAGGTGCGCGAGCAGCAGTGTGATCGACTCGATACCAGCGGCGTGGTGTTCGACGGGCCCATCGACACCGGCCTCTTCGAGCGCCAGTACCGCAGCTATGACAAGCGCGCGGAGGTCAGCGACGAGCTCCAGGCGCTGCTGGCCTTCGTGAAGATCAACGCGGGCGAGGCCTACGGTGTCGAGGTCATGGTCCAGGGCAAGCCGGAGCTCTTTGAAGGCGACGGCGCCAAAGAGAAGACGGAGCGGGTGCTGCTGGCCGAGGAGCATTACCACACACGCCTGCTGGTGGGCGCGCTGAACCACTTTCCCGGGCTAGGCGAAGGCGAGGCGTGGATCCCGGCGGCGCCGATTCGCATCCTAGTGCACGGTTTGCTGCGCTGTCCCGAAGCCGTTTTTTACCCTGTGTTGCTGGCCTCTGAACTTGCAGGCATCCAGGCCTTCACGTGGGTGCTCAACCGGCTGCCGTCGCTCTTTCCAGACCACCCGCAGGTGCGTGACTCTCTCGAGGAGCGGCTGTCGGAGGTCATCGTCGACGAGATCGGCCACATCGCCTACAACCGCGTGCTCGTTGGCCCTGGCGGCATGCGCTTTGCCCGTTGGCTGGCGCCGCAGATCCTCCGCGGCATCGTCATGAACGCGCCGGAGCTGAAGGCGCTGGGGCTCGACGCGCGAACGCGCCGGGACCTGCAGTCGCTCGACCTGCAAGACGTCCCAGCGCACATCCGCAGCCGCGCGTGGTTTGTCTGATGCTCGCGTTGGTCACGGGAAGCACCGGACACATCGGCCCCTACGTCGTGCGCGCGCTGCTGGCGGCTGGCCATCAAGTGCGCGCAGGCGTCCATGGCGACGCGACGATCCTCGCCGGCCTGGACGTGGAGCGGGTCGCTCTCGACGTGCGGAAGCGCGCCACGCTGGACCGGGCCATGGCGGGGGTCGACGTGGTCTTCCACCTTGCGGCCTTCATCTCCGTGGAGCCGGACGACGAGGTGACAATGCAAGCGGTGAATGTCGACGGTGTGCGCAACACAGCAGAGGCTGCGCTCGCCGCCGGTGTCGCCCGCTTCGTACATGTGAGCTCGGTGCACGCCTACGCTACGTGGCGGCTGAGATCGCCGTTGGTCGAGTCCGGCGCGCGCGCACTTGGGCCCGAGCATCCGACGTACGATCGGTCCAAGGCGCGCGGCGAGCCGGCGCTGCGAGCGGTGATGGCCCAGGGGCTACACGCGACCATCATCAACCCGGTCGGGGTCGTGGGCCCCGGCGACCACCGGCCCAGCCTCATGGGCGGCACCATGCTGCAGATGTACCGAAAGGAGCTACCGGTCCTGCCCAAAGGCGGATTCTGCTGGGTCGACGTTCGCGATGTGGCCGACGCGGCCGTGGCCGCCATGCACCTGGGAGCGCCGGGGGACAACCACCTCCTGAGCAGCGGTACGCTCACGCCCCGAGACTTTCATCGGCACGCCTGTGAAGCGGGCGGCGGCGGCGCGGTCCTGTGGCTGCCCAACGCGTTGCTGCGACCGATCCCAACAGTGGCTCAAGCGCTGGGCGCGCGACGCATGTTGCCGCCTGGATTTACCTCTGACGCGCTCTATGCCCTGGCCACGCAGCTCGAGGTGGACAGCAGCCACGCACGACTTCGGCTGGGGTTCTCGCCTCGGCCCATGTCGCGTTCGGTCGCTGACGCTTTTGCTTGGTGGCGCGAGCACGGAGTCCTGACATGACCGCCCTGCCTCCCGGTCCCACGGGCTCAGCGCTGAGCCAGACGCTGCGCTTTTCGAGTGATCCCTACGGTTTCTTGAAGTCGGCGCCACTCGAGATTGGCGACCCCTTCACGTTCACCATGCTCGGAGAGGGAGCCATGGTGCTCTTCAGCCAGCATGAGCACATTCGCCAGATCTTCGCCCTGCCACGCAAGAACCTGCGAAGCGCCAACGAAACGGTACGATTTCTGCTCGACGAGCGCAGCATCGTCTTTCTCGAGGGTGAGGAGCACCGTCACGCGCGCAAGGTGATGTCCACGCCTTTTTCGGGTCGGACGCTCGAGGGCTACGCCCGTTCGATTCATGCCGCGACGGTGCACGAGCTGTCGGGGTTTGCAGACGACGCGCTGGTGCCGCTGCACACTGCCTTTCAACACGTGACCTTCGACGCGCTGCTCGAGGCCATCGTGGGGGTCGAGGAGGCGGAGCGCTTCGCTGCGCTGCGCGGCCATCTGCTATCCTACGTCGACGGCGCGCTGACCCCGGCTATGTTTGCCGCCGCGATCACGGTCGGCCCGTGGCTGCAACGCCACACGGCCAAGGCCGTCGCAGCGAAGTCGGCGACCCTGCGAGCGGGGGGGGCGCCAAGCGCCTGGGGGCCGCTCGGGAGCCGGACGTCGACGCTCGCGCGTTGCGCGGTGCTGCTCCACGAGTTGGTGCAAGAGCGGCGCGAGAGCGACGCCCAGGGCGCGTCCGTGTTGGACCGCTTCCTCCAGCGCCCAGGGCCCGACGGCAGCCCGGTCGCTGACCACGACATCGTGCAGGAGCTGCTCACCCTCTTCGTCGCGGGCCACGACACCACCAGCATCGGTCTCACGTGGGCCATGGTCGCGCTGCTCGACCACCCGGAGGTCGTCGCACGCATCCGCGAGGAGGTCGCGCCCTTCATGGGGACGGGGCCAGACTTCGCGGGTCTGGCGCGCTGCGCGTATCTCGACGCCGTGATCTCCGAGTCCCTGCGCTTCTACCCTCCTTCGCCGCTGGTGCCGAGGCGTGCGGAGGTCGACGTAACCATCGGCGGAGTCCAGTTGCCCGCGGGAACCCGCTTCGGGCCGAACATCATCGGTGCCCACTTCTCGGAGGCAGCGTGGGGGGACCCACATGTCTTCCGGCCCGAGCGCTTCCTCGACGAACACCCATCTAGCGCGTTCGTCCCCTTTGGCGGCGGCCATCGGAAGTGCCTGGGCGCCGCGTTCACGCGGTTTGAGATGCGGATCGTGCTCGCGCGGCTGCTCACCGACTTCGACGTGACGCCGGGACCCAAGCACAGCCGTGACGCGAGCGTTCACGGCATCCTCATTGGCACCAAGAAGCCGCTGAAGGTGCAGGTAAGGAGGCGCACATGAGCGAGTCGAAGACCGCGCTGCAGGCCGGGTTCACTTGGACCCGTGGTACCTGGGTCGGTGAGCTTCGTGCCCCGCCCGTCGACATCGCGGCGCAGCCGGAGCGGGTGTGGGACGTGCTGGTCGACTTTGACGCCTACCCCGACTGGAATCCCTTCAATCGCGGGCTGACCTGCGCGGGCGAGCTGGGTGACTCGGTCGTGCTCGACGTCGCCTGGGCACCCTACGGCGACACGCTCAAGCCCACTGAGCTCACCATCACCGAGCGGCTCACGGTTTGGGAGTCCGGTCGCTGCCTAGCCTATGGCGAGCGTTATGGCCCCTTCCACGAGACGGAGCGCCGACACCTGCTCACAGCCACCCCCACCGGGACGCGCTACGAGACGTGGGAAGCGTGGCATGGCTGGCTCACACCCCTGGTGAGTCGCATGTACGGCAGGCGCATCTTGGCCGGATTCATCGCTGGGGGGCACGCGCTCCGGGACCGTGTGGAGGGGCTGGCGGCGCCGCTCTAGGCGAGCGGTTAACAGGGACCCGCGCCGAGCGGCCGCCCGCGCCGAGTTCACAACGTTTCCGGCAAGCCAGGAGCGAGCCTCATCAATTGCGATCCGCATCACAGGTACGGACAAGGTGGTAGCGCGCCCACAGCCTCACTTGAGGGACAACGCGACGGTGCCAGTGGCGCGTGAGATCACCGCAGGCAAGGAGCTCAGGGATGTCGGCCTGACTGGTCTCCCTCACCGAGGTAGCGCCACATCCGCAACACAACCGGTTGGCCGTCACGCCGCAGGTGCGAGGCGTAGTTCGTGTCCCACGCCTTCATCGGAAAACGACGCTCAGCGACTAGGCGCCACTTACCGGTAGCAAGAACGCGGGCACAGAGTGGGTCGCGCTCAGGGCCCGTCGGATTGCGGCTACACTCGATGCCCTCCATGAAGATGGCGCAGCCCGACCGCAGGGCGTCGTCCACGTGCGGATTCCAACGAGCCGGCGCCTCGGCGAACCGGCGCTTGTTGCGGCCCTGCGCCGTCGTCCATCGGCTCTGCACGGCAGAGGGGCCTCCGGCACCGAGTGAATCGGCAGCGATCGCCTCTTTCGTTTCGACCGATAGCGGGATAGAGGCCCACGACAGCCCAGCGGTCGACACATGGCTGGAGACCCTCGGCGCGCGCGGCGTCGCCATCACCGCCTCCACCGGCCGAAAACGTTCGATCACGGAACATTCGTGTGGTGCGAAGGTCCGCAGCTGGTCGTAGAACTGCCGCTCCTGTTGCACGAATGCGCTGTCGTCCTCGATGGCTGGCCGATGCAGCCAGGGCGACAGGATCAGCAAGGCGACAAAACCGACCGCGGCCGACCGAGCCGCAGGCCCGCGCGCCCACAACAGCTCCACGAAGCGCCGGGCGGCGGGGGCGGCCAACAGCGCCATGGGGACGAGCGCATGGAGCTGATAACGAGCGTTCATCGCTGGATTGCGCGGCACCACCACCCCGTGGGCGACGATAAACCCGCACAGCCAGGCCACCAAGAACCCGGCCCGCTTCGGGCTCTGACGATAGACCAACCACCCCCCCCACAAGATGAGCGGGGTCCAGACGGGCGGAGTCAGCGCCCAGGCGAGCAGGGGATTGTAGTCCGGTCGAAAGAACACCGTCAGGCCGTTGCTCAACGTCGACCACACCAGCCCGTCGGAGACCGAGTCCATCTGGTGCGTCAGCAGGTCGACGACCCGAGCGACACCCGGGACCAGCACGCAGAGCCACAGTGGGGCGGTGCGCCTCGACAGCTCGCCATCGGTCGCCATCCAGATGGACATGAACAGCAGGGGGATGAACAGCACGTTGAGCGGTCGGGCGCCGAGCGCGAGCCAGACAAAAGCCGCCAGGGCGATGAGCGCCAGGCTGCGTCGGCGCGTTGCAGTGGCCGCGGCATAGACGGCGGCGAAAGCCCCTGAGGACAGAAAAAGCGAGGGGATGAACAGCGCGTCCGTCGCCGCGAATCGAATGTGGTGTGGCGACAGCGCCAGCAGGGCCGAGGCAATCACCGCGGTGCGGATGTCTTTGAACAAGCCAGCGGCGTGGGCGAACAGGGCGACCGGCGTCAGGCAGGCAAGCACGAGGTGGGTGCGATAGACCAGATCATCGAACCACAGAATGCCCGGCAGCTGGTCTGCAAGCAGCGCAGCGATGCGGTCGCCGCTGAGCATCAAAGCGAGCGGGCTCTGGCGCCCCCATGACCAGGCTGTCGCCGGGATGCTTGGAGACAACCACACGCGCCAGGCCACGCCGATGGCGAGCGCGACGAGCAGCCACCGCATCGCGGGCCCTTCGGCCCGACGCAGCCGGTCCCGGACGAAGAAGAGCAGCCACGCCAGCAGCACCGACAACCACACCGACGGTCCCGTCGCCAAGGTCCACCAGGGCTCCTCCTCTGTGTACCCGTCATCAGGGCTGGAGACCTCGTCCGCTGGTCTCGCCTCACCATCTCGTGGTTGATATTTGGGTGATGACGAGGAGCCGTCTTCGCGTGGACGATCGGCCACTTTGCGCCAAAGCGCGCTCAGGTCCAACTGCCGCTCACGCGCGATGATGAGTTGCGTCAACGCCACGGTCGCGTCGCGTAGCTCCGGCGAGGCGTGTTGCCAAATGGCCCCGCGATAGGTCAATGAGAACCAGCGAGTCACTCGGTCGGCCTCGGCAAAAGGCGCAGGGCCGGGCGTTTGGGAGACATGTCGCAGATCGATAGAAGCTCGCTCGGCTCCATGGGCGAGCGTCACCACCAAGGCGTGCTGTTCGATGCGGGTGTCGCCGATTCGCCAGCGGTGACGCCATTCATCTGGCTGGGCCACCAGCGCGGACACCACCTGCTCTTGACCGGGCGCCGTCACGTGGGTCGCACCGGAAGCGACGTTGGGGAGGAGGACCCAGAGCAGGGTCATGCACACGGGCAGGCGGATGCACCGTCGAGAGAGCGACCATCGGACAACTCGCGGCTGAGGCGCTATCAAGGTCTTCCTCTGGATGCTGCGGCCAAGAGGGCCGCGCGGACTTGCCATCCCGACGGTCGGTCCGTGCCTCACGACCGCTTCCGTCGCTCCGACTACAGTGGCGCTCGGGCGCGCAAATCTCAAGCTGCCTTCGGTGGCTCACTGTCGCACGTTCACCTTGTGTCATCTCGGCCCCTCCCATAGATATGGTCGGCCCGCCCAAAGACCGCCGTCCGTGCAGTGAGACGGGGTTGTGGCCAAGGCGCATCGGTGTGAGTTGACCATGATAGCTGTTACGCTGACACGCGCTCGCTGTGATTGGCCGATCGGCGAGGCACGTGCAGGGGGGCTCATGGAGACGAGGCTGGAGGCGGTCCCGACCGCTTGGGAACGCGCCATGACCCTTGCAGTGGGGCTGGCCGATTCCCTGGCGCTTCGCGCGCTCCGCGCCCGTGGGTTTCGAAGCCGGCACGAAGCTTCTTCCCTGGGGCCGCTGCATGTGCTGGAGGGGGAAGGCACCGGCCCAATCCCCATCCTCGTGGTGCTTCACGGCCTGGGTGCCGCCGCCACGGATATGGGCCCCTTGATGTTGGCGGTGCGATCGTTGGCTGTGCGCATCCTGGTGCCGGACCTTCCCGGCCACGGACTCAACCCCGACGTTCCGGGTTCTTCGATGGAGCAACAGGAGCAGGCGGTCGTCGAGGTCTTGGATCGGTTGTTGGAAGACCAGCCGGCGGTGGTCTATGGGAACTCGCTCGGCGGCATCGTAGCGCTTCGCTACGCGCTGCGCCGACCGGACAGGGTCGCAGGCGTGATGGTCGCCTCGCCTGGTGGCGCGCGCACGACCGAAGAAGAGCATCGCCTCGTCATGTCCAGCTTTCGCTCCGACACCCTCCGGAACAGTGCTGCGCTCGTAGCGAGGGTGTTCCCGAACTTGTGGTTCCGCCAGCACTTCGTGGTAGGCATGTCCATTCGGCTGCGCCGTCCGGCCGCCCGAGGATTTCTGCTCGAGGCCCGTTACGACCAGACGTTCCTGCCAGAGGAATTGGCAGCGCTGAGGGCACCGATCCTGCTCAGTTGGGGGGCGGACGAGCGCGTTTTTCCTCCATCCCACCTGGCGTTCTTCAAGAGAAGCCTGCCGCCCCACGCGGAGATCCAGGAACCGGAAGGGCACGGGCACTCGGCCTTCATCAAGGACGCTCGCGGGGTGGCCGCCCAGCTCCGTAAATTCAGCCATTCCCCCAGCGGAGACCCGCGCCGCTAGAAGCTGACGCGACCGGTTCCGACACAGAAAGGCCTCCCGGCGAAACCGACGCGCCATGACCGCGACAGCGAGACGCTGGACACGCAGAAAGCAAAGCCCCAGCCGCGAGGCCGACGACGGGTGTCCGAGCTGATCGAAGCGAGCGTGACATGCCTCTAGGCCTCGTCCTGCGCGCGACAGCACAACGCCGAGTCGCACGCGCGACTTCGCTACTCAGAGGCGTGGAGCCAGTATCTGTTGATGTAGTCGCGACGGAGTGCACGCTGGTGGATAGGTACGCCTCGTATCGTCGAGCGAAACGTCTATCTCCTCAAGACCGCGGGTAAGTGCAAGTAGCGCGACAGATGACGACAGACCTGACCGGGCGTGACGCGTGATTAGCCCGGCGAAGACCACGTGCCTGGGGTGAACCGAACCTTGCATTTGAACCGATCTCCGTCCTTGTTCAACACCCCGACCACACCGTCGTAGGCGAGGACATCGCCGCTGCCCATGTCGAGGCGAAACCGCATTTCCCCCGCGAAGGCGCGGAGGAGCATGCTGTCCGGCTCGATGACAATGGAGAGCGTGTGCTGACCAGCTTTCTTGCGTTCGGCGACCTTCCGCGCGCGAAATCGGTACCATGCCAGACGCGATGGCGCCGCTAGATTGAACTTCACGGTCTTACCCGACGCCAAGGCACCACGCCGGTCTGCCAGGAAGAAGTCGAGCCCTCCTGAGTTGACCGCCGGCGCAGGAATGCGAAGGGTCTTGCGCTCCACGGTCTCTCCGGCGCCCGAGCGGTGGCTCACGAAGTATTTAGTGCCTCGTTGCCGAACGCGACTCAATTTGCCCAAAGTCGGGTGCTCGACGTGCACCCTTGGAAAATAGCGTTGTCCGGAAGTCCATGAGACCGAACGCGTCATCAGCACCCGCCCCTTTGGGGAGCGTGAGACGGCTCGCGATGACACTGGCTTTCCTGCTTGGCGAACGGCACGCACCGTGACGCGATAGGCCACCTGACCACCTGCTACCGACCGAGCGACTCCATGAGACTTGCGTGAACTTGGAGCCGAGGTGTTGACGGCGTGCGCTTCCAAACCGACGAGGCAGATGCTCAAGGACACGAGCGAGGCCAGCAGGCCAGCGACAAAGACCGCTGCTTGATGCCGCTCCTCTCCGCCTGGGGTGTCGGTGCTAGACTCTGGCGACGATTGCATTGCCACTCCTTGCTGTTGCTCAAGCTGTGCGGATGCCCCAGTCGCTAAGCCGGCAGTCGACCATGAGGCCAGCGTCAAGCTCAATCGCGCTCAGGCCGCTGTTGGACGCCGCCGCAAAGGTGATGTCAGCCGGCCTGGCCTGCGAGAGGGTCGTCATCAACGCTCGCTTCATCCTCGAATCCAGTATCTACTGCTCGAAGGCGCCGAACTTAGAGGGCCGAACACGCCGTGTCACGGCTTTTCTCGTGGTGAGGGCGCCCACGGTCGCACCTGTCGGAGTGCGCTCGACAAGGGCAGGAGAGCGAGAGCTCACAGCATGGCGCATGTGTCGCCACGTAGGCGACTTCCTTCATCAAGTGGGGGGCTTCTTTACCCTGGATCTTTGTCGTGTGGGTACCGAGTCCGCAGTTCGGCGGAAAGGCGTCGACCAAAGTGAGCTCGGCGCAGTTGAGTCTGTGGGTCGCTGCCGTCATCGGCTGGGCGAGAGAGAAGGTCGACAAGCCCCCTCAGAGCACGCTCAGAAAGCGCTCTTCAAGGCAGCGTTTGGCAGGCAAGCAAGCCCATCAATGCGGCTCTCCCGCTCAGTTCCGCTCGGTCTGGCGGCCCCGGGGAACAAAAATTGCTGCCCGGTTCGCCGTTGCCGAAAATCACTGCGATATCAAAGCGGGTTGGAGTGATAGGTTGGTGCTGCAGTAGCGGTGGCGTTGGCGTTGGCGTTGGCGTTGGCCCTATAGAGTGTCGATGGTGTTGAAGGTATTGAGTTTTGTCGAGTTGTGGTGCAAGTGGGTGTCTCTTTCGGCGCTGAGAAGGACTCAGCGCCCGAGCGGAAGTGGGGGGAAATCTCACGTCTTCAGAGACGGAATCGGCTCTGCGCTCATCTGGCCTAGGCTGACGTGGGCGGTCGTCCGGCGTGGCCGCGGGCTAGTGGGTCTTCGTCGGCTAGTTCTGCACGCCCGTGACGTTCTACTGCGCAACTGTGGCATCGCCCCAGGCCGCGAGCCACTTCATGGGATTGCGCCGCGAGGCGAACGTGGGAGAGCATGGTGGTCGTCAGATAGCCGGGTGGCCATTTGCCTCCGTGCGGACCGAGGAGAATTCGGATGATCAAACGCATCAAGTATGTCAGCCGCCACGCACGGCGCCTCACACAGAGCGACATCGACGCGATTGCGGAGGTCTCAGCTAGCAAGAACGCCAAAGCGGGTATCACCGGCGTGTTCATGTCCACGGGTGAGTTGTTTTTTCAGGTCCTCGAGGGTCCAGCGGAGGCGATCGACGCGCTGATCGTCAAAATCATCAGCGATGACCGGCACACGGACGTTCTGGTTCTTGGCGCCCCCGAGCTCAGCGAGCGCCGACTGTTCGGTCAGTGGTCGATGCGGAAGTTCCAGCCCGCTTACGAGTCGTCAGACCGGCTCGCCCCCCTGCACGCGCTGGTAAAAATCATCGCAGATGCTCAGCGTCAGAACGTGGAATTGAGCAGCATCATCGAGCGCGGCATCTGGCGGGAACTCAACGGTTGATTGACGGTGGTGCAATATCCACCGAACTCGCCGCCTACCTATCCGCGACTGAGGCTTGTCCCCGGCCTGTGCCAAATCTCGGCCGACCCGGTTGTGCGCGCAGATCGCGCATCCATATCAGTAGTCTTCGAGCCGGATCGACCCGCAGCTGATCGCAAAGGCGACGGACGAGCTGTGCGTGAGCACTCCAAACACGCTTCAGTCGTTCGTTTGGGCACAGCTCGTCGAGGAGCACACTGCGTGTCCAGCTGCACCAGCTCGCCCAGCCTGCCTCCGCAGCGTCGCGGGAGTACAAGTTCAGCATTCCGCCGACTCGCCTACATCACTTCACCTCGCCCGTGCAGAGAATCTGCTTTGGGTCGGGGGCGATCAGCGGGTTGCCCAATCCCTGGTGGTGGTGCTCAGCACTGTCATGCTCAGCCTATTCTGTGAGCGCCCAGCACAGGTGCCGCTGGCCGAGCCACGCCATCCGGTCGGTGCACTCCGACTGGATGGGCAAGACGAATCGCTTGGCGTGGGCGTTCAGGTTTGGACTCCTCACTGGTGGCCGCCCCGGCGTCACCCCGCTGTCGTTCAGCATCCTTCGGCATACGGTAGCGCAAAGCGGGGCCCGATCTAAGATAAGCTGCCGGATACGCCGACCGCCCATCTGCTCGCGCAGGACCGTGTCCTCCTCCTTCAGGTACGCGACAATGGCCTGCTGCTCGCGGCTGACCCGGCTGACGAGAATGAAAACGAGGAGCCGAGTCGGCGGCGGGTGTTTGTCCACTGGGCCAGTTTGGTCCCCCTCTGTGGGCGGGACAAATCACGACCGGTAGCCTGCGCGATCGACGCGCTGCGCGGGCCGCATCTTTGCGTTGGTGTGAAGCTAAATGTCCTAAAATTCAGGCTATTTTGGGGATACGTCGTAGAGGCGAAGGTCGATCCGGCCGTCGTAGACGCCGTGTTCGCCGGGTTCGCTGTACCCTTCATACGGAAACTTAGACCGCGCGACGATGGGTCCCTTCATCCACGATTTTTCACAGCCCTGGTAGCCGACCTGATGACAGTCCAAACTGACGTGATAGAGCACGCACCCCTGATTGAGCGACGGGATTTGTGCCTGCAACGCTGCGACCGTCGTGGCTTCGTACTGCTCCGCGGAGGTGCCATCAATCACGATCAACCCACCTGTGACGAGGCCGTGAATCTCGGAGTCCGGGCGCTGAACTTGCCGGGCGGTCGGGATGATAATCCGGCATTTCGGGCGCTTCGCGACAGCGGCCGCTAGGAAGCGAACCTGCCGCTGCATCTCCATGGAGAGCCAGCCAGCTTGCGTCGATCGGTCGGCGATCTCCACGAAGGTGCGGGTCCGATCGAGGCGTTGCGAAGTGAGCGTCGCGGGGTTGGTGAACAACCCAGTCATCACCACTGCGGCGAACGTGCGACGAAGTGGGCGGCTCGTCCACGTCTGCTGGACGACGCGCCAGCCGAACACAGCCCACAAGGCAAGGACAGGTAGCAAGAAGCTCAGATAGCGGACGAGCTCGTAAGGCGCGCGACCGTCGTGACCGGCGGTGTGGTAGGCGCGATAGAGCGCCAGCCCTGAGATGGCGACAAATCCTGTGTGGATCGGACGACGGTGACCGCTCACGATCCCCAGCACGATGAGCGCGATGACGCCAGGCGACACGGTGTCCCAGAGGTTGATGAGCAGCGCCAACGTCGATGTGTCCAGCGGGTTGATTGCGTGGAGGACGGCGCGAAGCTCGTGAAAGCGCGCGTACTCGCCGAGGAGCTCCACGACCACGGCGGGGCTCACGATGAGTAGGGCACCGCCAGCCAGCAGCATACGGTTTTGGCGCCAGTCGCCGATCTTGTCTTGAATCAGCCGCCACAGTCGGTCGGCGCGCCGCGAGAATTGAGTCGGCCCCAGCAGCAGCCGCCAGAACGCTAACGCCGCGGCTGGCAGGGCGACAATGGCGGGCTCCTGTCGGGTGTTCGCTGAGAACATGACGAGCAGCGCTAGGCCAGCCATGCCGGCCCATCCGGGCCAGTCTGTGCGCGTTTTTGATGAAAATACAGTCTGATAGCACAGAGTGCCGACCATGCCATAGGTGAAGAGTAGCTGGCTTGGGGTCTCTGCGACGGCAGCGATGTCGAATAGCGGTGTCACCGCCAGCGCGAATGCTGCCGCAACAGCGGATGTCCAACTTCCGAGTACGTGTGCAGACAACGTAGCGAAGGCGAACACATTGAACGCGGCCAGGGCCAGGTTCATCCGGTGGATACCCTCAAGCGGAGGGACAAAGCCGTGCCCGGCCAGCGCTCGAAAGGCGCCGGCGTTCAGGAGCGGATCTCGCAAGTCACCCATTACTGTGCTGGCTGCGACGAGGCTCCCGCCCTCCGTCAAGGTGGTGCCCAGCTCCCAGACCTCCTGTGCGGGTAGGAATTGAAACACGGCCGCACCAAGGGCGACGCCCGCGCCGATCACGACCAAACCGATGCGTTCGGCGGCGCCGCCTCGAACGGCGCGGTGGATGCATAGCGCCAGGGTCAGCAGGCCGAGCACCGCGTTGAGTGTGTAGTAGAGCTGCAAGCTGGCCCCGGTGTCCACGCTGGCAGGACATTGCCAGCAGCAGTGAGTTCGTTGACTTCGTGGCTGCGATGGTGGCGCCGTGGTGAGGAGAACTCAAGACGCGGACAATGGGGCATTTGCTTCCCCAAGTCGAAACGAAAACGACTAACGAAACGCGTGCGTCATCGTCCGTGGGGCGACATGCGGCTAGCCGACGCGTATGGGCTTTAGAAGGGCGCCAATTTGTCTGGCCAGCTCGTCGAGCGGTACGTTGGCCTCGTGTTCTGGATAGCAGCTGCGCACACGCTCCGCCGCCTTCCCAAGCCCAAGCCCGATCAACCGGAGGCCGGTGGACGGCTGGGTGAGCACGGTGATGGCGTCCCGCAGGGCCTGGGAGCTGGAACGCCGCCACGCCGGCTCGCTGACTCGGAACATCCACGGAAAAAGACAGGCAGCGGCTGAGGTCCGCCCACGAACCTCTCGCCCAAGATCTCGCCGGTCGGCTGATTACCGTGGAAAAAAGCGCAGCATACCCAGGTAGTCCCCCTCGCCGAGAGCTCGCATGAAGCGAGAGCCCCGGCAGTGGTCACGGTAGGCCGGTGACAGCGCCGAACGGTCCGCACATTCGGCCGGGTTCATGGTCGCAGACATGCGGAAACTGGGCGCGACGGCCTTCCCCACCGCGCCGGTCCCCTCGCCACGATGCCCGGTGAGGGGACCGGAGACATGTGCCGACACGAAGCCCAGTTGAGCCCGAGAATTGAGCTTCCTACGAATCGCCTGGCACTTAGCGAGGCCGGTCACCCCACGGAGGTGCGAGCGTGCTGGGTTCGCAAGTTCGTGTACCCTCGCGGCATGCTCGCTGCCGCCGTCACCATCGCAGTCGTCATCCTTCCCGCGTTGCTATGGGCAGACGTGGCCCTGGCGTCTGCGTCTGTCGGACTACACCATCCGCGCTTGAATGTGCCGCTGTACACCATGAGCCAGTGGACGACCGGCTTGGTCGCGCTCGCCGCGCTGTCACTCACTATCGCCGCCCACCGATCCCGCCACGACGGCGTTCGCCGCCCGGTGCTTCGCGCGCACATCAAGCTCACCCACGCCTTACCCGCCCTGATTCAATGCGGCATCTACGCGTACTGGGCACTCTATTGGCGACCGCTACCGGGATTGCTGGCGTTCATCGGCTGGCAGTTGATCTGGGCGTTTTCGTTGGACTGCGCGCTTCGGCTGTGGCGATACGGTCAGTGGACCGTCGGCCTTGGTCCCGCGCCAATCGTCCTGAGCGCGAACCTCATCGCCATGTTTACCCCGACCGAGTGGCCCATGTCGGTCGCGATCATCACCTTGGCACTCCTGTCCCGGGAGTTCATCCGCATCGACGGTCGGCACATCTTCAACCCCTCGGCCTTTGGTGTCGCTGCGATAGGCGTCTGCAATCTGATTTGGCCGCACCTGGGCAACGCGGACCGAGCTCACGAGTTCAGTGTGCCCCCGAACATGACCGAGGTTGTCGTCGTGCTTGCGCTGATCGTCCAAGTCCGCCTGCCGGTCGTGTTGTCGACGCTTGGCGCCGCCGCGGCCTTGTGGCTGCTGGAGGGCATGGGAATGCCGGTCATGAGCCCGACGTGGGCGCCCGTAACCCTCGTCTTGCTGCTGTTTCTCACGGACCCCGCAACCATCCCCAAGGGGCCAACCGGCCGGCTGCTATTTGGTCTCATCGCGGGAACTCTCATGGGTGTGATCGGCGTCGGATTGGAGTCTGCGGGCAACTCCGACTTCTACGCCAAGGCGATACCCATCCCGCTGACCAATCTGCTCACGCCGGCGATCTCTCGCTGGGCTGACGCGGTCGACCATCGGCTACCCCAACTGGCTGACACCCTGAATCCGCGCCACAATCTGCGGCATGTCGGCCTTTGGGTCGCGGCCATCGCGTTGCTAGTGAGCAGCGGCGTCAAGTCGAACCAAGTCAGTCGTCACACGCATCGGGTCCACCGCGTCAATCGCACGCCATGTCTTCAGCTCGATGCAGGAGAGGTCGACTGCGAGCGCAACCCGCTGTTCTGTCAGCCGCTACGCTTCGATCTGGAGGTGCGGTGCTGGTGGCGCAGACTCCACGAGCCAGACGAGGCTGGCTAACGGTCTATGCTAGGTGTCGAGCTAAGCGGAGACTTTGTGTTCTGCACCGGTCTGCTGCGATGGGACGACCAGAGGAGCAACGTGTGGGGGACGGCAACCGAATTCGCGCTCTCGCTCCTAGACCCGAACGGGCGGTTGCGCCATGCTGGCCCGGCAGTGCCGTGAGCCCAATCGGAGCGCGATGTCTCCCCCTCAACACCGTCGTTGGCAGCCTTGGTTGTGCGTCTCGCTGGGCGTCGCGATCTTGACCGTTGGCTCGGTGGCGGGGGCCGCGCCTGTCCTACCGGGCAGCGCGACGAAGCGCATCGAGGCCGCGTTGGAGGGCACCGCAAAACAGACCGGGTTGCCGCTGTCGTCAGGCAAGATCCAGCGCGACCGTGTGCTGGCGCGCTGGTGTGACGGTCCCGCATGCTTCGACGCGACGTTGACCGCTCCAGGGACTTGCTCCGCTCCGGCGGGTCCCTTCTGTGTGACCTGGGGCCAAGCCCTGGAGGCGCCAGCTCCACAGCGTCTCGTCACAGCGCTCACGGCCCAACTCAAGACCCTGGGCGGCTCCATTTGGCAGCAGCCGTCAGACGGTGGCGTGTCCAAGTCTCTTCAACGCGCCCTTCGCCAACGAGGTGCGCCGCCCCCACCCAAGCAGCCCGCGGCACTGCGGCTGCCCAAGACCGACGCTGCACCTTTTCAGATCCTGCTGGGGCTGGGTG
Source organism: Myxococcales bacterium (assembly GCA_023954815.1). Lineage (GTDB taxonomy): Bacteria > Myxococcota_A > UBA9042 > UBA9042 > UBA9042 > UBA9042. The sequence continues at coordinate 17,730 of JAGSHB010000034.1, forward strand.
TACTCGGTGCCCTGGCGTTGGCCATCGGTCTTCGCCGCCCACCGCAGGCGCCTGGATCGGGACCTGCGCCAAGCGGCGTACGGAGCTTCGCGCTGGCGAGCTCCGTGCTCTTTGGGGTGTTGTCTTTGGGAGTGCACCACGCGTGGCCGCTGTTTGTGATGGACGTCTACAGCTATGCCTACACGTCTGCGAGTCAGATCATCGCCCTGGACCCCGACGGGCGCGTCCACAATGTTCGAACCATCCGCCAATGGCGCTGTGACGCGCTGCCTGAGCACGACCTGATCCCGTCTCACGAGGTGTGTGGCCACTACGATGACATTGGCTCACGCGACCTCTTTCGCCTCGCGCACATCCGCAACGCACCGGCGCCCAGTCAGGGTGCGCGACGATTTAGACTGGTCCGGCGGGTCTGGCGCTTTGAGGGGACGGCGATCGAGCAGACCGATTGCCCGATCACGGTGTGTGAGGTGCGCCCGTGAGCGCACTCAGTCCACACGGGCCACACACCCGTCACATCGCGCGAATTGCCGTCGCCACGATGGCTTGCCACGATCTCGTCTTGCTGACTAACGGCGTGCTCGGGATCCCCTTGGGGGCGCCTGACTGGACGTCCCCCGCCCTCTATCAATGGTTGGCGTTTCATCCCCACGTGTTGCTGGCCACGTCGTTGGTGGGGCTGCTCGCGGCCGGCATCTTCGCGGCTGGGCGCGCCCCGCTTCGTGCTGGCACCGTGACCCTCATCGCGTTGCATTTGGCCTACGAGACGTTTGCAGGCGTCATGGCGACGCTCCCTCCCGAGCCCATCCTGACCGGCGCGTGCCTGAGCGGTTGGCTGCTCGGCACGGTGTGGGGACGCGGCGTCGCGCGGCGCGATGTGGGCGACCCGCGTGCGGTCGAGCAGTGGTTCGCCGAGATGGGGGCTGTCGGCCTCATTGGTATCACCTACTTCATGGCCGGGGCGAGTAAGATGATTCGGTCGGGTCTCGAGTGGGATCATCGGGTGATCTGGCACCTCCTGCAGAGCTTGACGGATCTGACCGGCAACGGGCCAGTCGATCGTTTGGTCGCCTGGCTAATGACCCAGCCGACCATCGCCGTTGGCTTGGCCGCCGGCACCGTCCTCATTCAGGTCGCAGCGCCGCTCATGCTCGTCGGCCGCCGCACACGACAAGTCCTGGGCACCCTGTTGCTCGCCATGCACCTGTCCATGCTGGCGCTCGGCACGTTGGTACACGTGCCCATCGCCGCCTTTGCGATCGGGTTCTTATTGCCATGGCCGCGACTGCTAGGGCGGCCCTCAACGACCGCAGATCCCCATGCCACAGCGCCCCAGGACGTGGTCGATACGCAGCGACGCCGCGCACTCACCCTGCAGTTCGCAGGTGTGGGCGGACTGCTCGTGGTCCTGGCGTGGGCGCTGCCGGTCGATCAGTGGATGGCGCATCGCTCCACGCAGCCGCTCAAGCCCTGGCGACTGATCCGCGAACTGCCCGATGAGTCAATGCGAACGGAGGCCCTACGCCCAGATGAGTGGCGCGCCATCGCCCCATTGAAGCCGGGCGCGGCAGTGGCGGGCTGGCGTCTGAAGTCAGCAGGGATCGGTCATGCCCAAGAGATGGTCTCGCTGTGGCGTCGCGGCAACGTGGAGCTGCGGGTCACGGTCTGGCTAGACGCAACGGACGAGGCGCACCCGCTGCGGCTGAGCTACGACAAGACGGATCCAGCTGCGCGTGCCCCGGGCGCCAAACTCCTCGCGGCGCTCGAGCCGATCCTCAACACGCCCCGACAGTGGCCGGCGCGGATGAAGCGCGCGGTCGCCACGCCGTCACCGTAGCTCACTTGGGCCGCCATGAGTTCCCTGCCGCACCTTCGTGGTTCGCGTCGTGTGGGCGAGCGCCCCGAGGTGCCTTCAGTCGACAGCTGGCGGATCCGTCAGTTGGTGGTGCTTTCCGCTCGTCCTATCATCGGCCGAAGACCCGCCGACCAAGGAGCTTTGGGGGTGGGCGCCGACCAGTTCGTCGGCAAGGGTTATATGGTGGGGGATGAGTGGAATTTGTAGTTGTTTTAGATTGATGTGGCCGGGCTGGGCGGAGCCTGCGTCAGCGTCAGCAGCGATGAATCCTACCGGCTCACGGGCTGGCAGAAACCGGAGCCGGTCTTTCAGGTTGCCGACTTCTGAGATCCGAGAAGGGCGACGAACTGACATTCCGGACTCGTGACGTCGATGATCGAGGCCTGCGTGCGCGACCCACTGCTTTGCGCTTATGTCGGCCGGCAAAACCGCCAACTCAGCAAGCACTTGCACGCCAGCCACCTCCCCGGCTCCGGGGACGCTTTGCAGCAGATTGCAGAGTCGGTCGTGGTCCTTGTCGTGAGCCATCACCAACAGTGCGGAGCCTTCAGCGCGCTCAACTCGCTTCGTCAGCTCGGCTACCCCAATGGCCACATCCTCACTGACCAGGCGACAGCAGAGACTGACCGCATCGCACTGCTTCAGCCGAGTCTTCTCCGCAGCTAGCCGCAGTCGCAACGACTTGCAGTGACGGCTCCGCGAGCACGGTTCAAACGCCGCCCGACTCGGCGGCCGCCAACTCATCCAAGGCATCCGATCACAGAACGCCAACAACACCAGCGCATCCGTCGGATCAGTCTTCTTGCGAGCCAGCATGACTTCGCCAAAATGTGCGACACCTTGACATTGACCACCATCACCTCGAAGCCATCGGCCTCATGCAGAAGTACGTCGATATCAGGCTGATAGCCCTCCGTTGTTTCGACCGCCAAGCGGAGCGGCCGAACGCCACCTAGGTCTCGATTGAGCCTTTGGTAGCCGGCCGATGAGTTCGGGTCGTCCTTCACCCGATCGTGTTGTCGATTGTCTCGCCGCGCTACACATACAGTCTCAGCGTCGACGTCAATGCCGCCGTACTTCGACCGCCGATGAATGTCTCGGCAGACTGGCTGCGCGGCACCAACACCGCCGACATTCGATGCAGCATTGCTCATACAGTTTGGTAGGAGCCGATCTCAGGGGTTTGTTCTAGGCGCAGCGCAGAGATTCTGTCCTAGCGCGTGGCGAACAGTCATCGCGCTGTGAACAAGACGGTCAGCGGCGTGCGTGTTCGATCTCGCCAGGCCCTCGCGGCTGCCCACTGCCCGCTGACCGGTCAGCGTTCATCTTCCTCATACTCCGGATCTGGTTCATCCCAGGGCTCCGCCGGGTCGGCTGGGCGCTGCAGGATCGGAGGGCTGGATCGGAGGGCTAGGAGGCGTCTCCGTCCAGGAGCGACGACTCGCTAGGCTCTTCATCGCTCTCTGCGCTTGAGCTCGCCGGGTCGTCGTCAGCGTTCGGCTCTGGAGGGGCCTCGGCCTCCGGCTCGTCGGTCACTCGAAACAGCGCGAATGTTGCCGCGGCGGCGGCGATCAGCGCGGCGATCAGCAGCATCGTCGAGCTGTCCTCCTCGCGAGGCTGGTCTTCCGCTCCCGGCTGTGGTTGCGGCGACTCCGCTGTGTGAACCACGTCAGGCTGCTTCGGACGGGCGGCGATGGTGTGCCAGATCGTGGCCGGCTTGTCCCCACGCAGCGCCGCATACAGCGTGGCCTTGTCCGCTGGCGCTGCTGCTTTCCACACGACACACCAGGGCCCCGCCTTGTCGCCCTTGCAGCCCTTGTCCGGGTCGGATAGCACAACGTCGTGACAGCTCCCCTCGCTGGCGCACACCTTGGCGCTCACGCTGACCTTAGCGACCCGAGCGCTGTCGAGTCGCCACGCGGGGGCTGCGCGCAAGAACGCGGCTTCGATGGTCTTCTCGACACCGGCTGGCAGCACGCGGGCGTCCTGATCAGGGCCTGTGGGCTGCGAGCCATACGCGCTGCTGGTCCACATCACGGCAACGAGCACGCACGTCACCGCCCAAGGTCGGGCAGCGACGTCGGTCAAGGGCGGTCGAACAAGCATGGGGTGTACGAACTGGATCACGATGACCGCTCCTTGCGTTGGGAGGCCGCTGCGCGGCATGAGTTACGCGCTGCTAGCATGCCGAGTGGGATCGCGAACGGCTAGTGGTTGCGAGCTCCCATCTGACGACAAACAGAAGCGTGGCGCCCATATACTCTCCCATTTTGCTCACCCTCGACGAAGACGGAATCGCAAATCTGCGCGGTATTTCAGCATTTTGTTTTCTCGCCAGATGCCTTAACTGCGCCCTCCGCGGTTGCGGGCCGACGTATGCCTGATCGCTCAACGCGAGTGGGAAGACCGCGCCGGCGTGGGCCCAGTTTCCAGAGCCAGCGACCCTGTCGACCGGGTTGGCGGAAGCCCAAGCTGACCTGCGGGGACGCGACGTGGTGGAGTCGACGATGCCGGCCGCGTTTGAAGACGCCGAGGCCGCTGAGGATTTGGTGTCCGTCGGCGCGGCCGGTCCTCGGCGGATTAAAGCCGTCTAACTGGCGTCGATTCGGACCGATGCGCCACACGCCCTCGCTAATGTCCTGGGGTAGTGTGTTGCGGGTGAGCGACCAATCGATTGCATCTGAGACAGTCGCGCGGTCTGCAATCAATAGACTTATGCAGCATGATAGCAACAACGCCATAGACCGGTTATCGGACATTGAAGGGTGTCGCTCGAAAGTACAGGTGTCCGGTTTTACGACTTCTGCGACCGTTAGCTCGGTGGCGGTGACTGTGTGGGCGACAGCGATCCAGGCGCGTGAGGCTTGGCGGCACCCGTGGAGTGAGCAGCGCGCCGCCGACGCCACGGGGGTAGGGGAGCTCAACTCAGCCGTCGACCGCGCGCCCGGACGGCGCCGTCGACACCGACTCGCCGCCGTAGCGCCGTCGCCAGTCCGCCACGCGCGGATTCATCACGGCGAACCACAGGGGGGGCACGAAGGTCAGCACAAACATGGCGCCGTACCCACTTGGCAGCTGAGGCGCGTCTTCGAAGTGTCGCAGCCGCTCCCACGGCCGCGCCGCGTGCGCATGGTGGTCGCTGTGGCGGGCTAGGTTGATCAACATGTAGTTGCTCACAGCGTGGCTCGAGTTCCATGAGTGGTGCGGCGCGACGCGTTCGTAGCGCAGGCTGCCCGAGGGACCGACGACCTTCTGTCGGGTAAGCCCGTAGTGCTCCAGGTAGTTGATGCCCTCGAGCATGAGCATCCCGACCACGCCCATGGCGACGAGCGCGGCCACGCCCGTCACGCCCCAGAGCAGCCCGGCGCAGGCGTAGCCCCCCGCCAACACGACGGACCAACGAACGACACGAGAGCGCCAGTGCCACAGCGGGCGCCCTCGCTTGGCGAGCTGCTTTTTCTCGAATGACACCGCCGAGCGAAGCCCCCCGAGCACGGTGCGAGGCAGGAAAGCGTACAGGCTCTCGCCCAGCCGCGAGGTCGCAGGGTCTTCGGGAGTCGCCACGCGCTTGTGGTGACCATGCACATGCTCCACGCAGAACCACGGATAGCTCACCGTCGTCATCAACAGCTCGGCGGCGAAGCGCTCGAGCCGCTCGGTTCGATGCATCATTTCGTGCGCGAAGGTGATGCCGGTCGCGCCACCGAGGAGCCCCAAATCCACCACCAGCACCGCAGCTTCCCAGGCGGCTCGCCCGCCCCCCAGCGCTTCGCTGAGGCCCCAGGCCATCAACGCCAACTGGGTCGGCACCCAGGCCAACACCATCGCGCGGTAGGGCGCGCGGGGCAGGGGCTCGGCCTCATCGCCCCAGCGCGTCTCCTCGCCACTGAGCGCGTCTGCGATGGGCACCAGGAGGAAGATCAGTAGCGGCGGCGCAGCGAGCCACCAGCCGCCCCAGACGATCGCGGCGAGCACGGCGAAGGCTGGGACCCAGGCGAGCAGGTAGGGCAGGACTGGCATGGCGACCTCTGAGTTTGTGAGGTCCTATTGAACCAAGTTCAACAGCGGTGGTCAAGTCCGGATCGTTGTGGAGGTGGCGGGGCGAAGCCTGCCGTTGCCGGCAGGTCCGCCCGCCTCTACCTTGGACGCCATGTCATGGGGAGACGACACGGGAACACGACTCCACGCGTCCCCCAGCGTTGGCGCCGCCGCGCCATGGTCACATGCGCCCTCAGCCTAGCGATGTGCACGGCGACCGCTTGCGCCCCGCTGGCACAGAGCGACGGCGATCCGCTGACCCTGCCTTGAGACCCGGCGGACGCGGCGTAGGCGCTTTGTGCACAGCGACGCACCGGAGGCCGTGTCGGAGTCGCTCGTAGAATGGTTGCGGCGACCTGACTGAGGGCTCGGCCGGTCAAGGATCGCGGCGCGAGACCTTATGTGAGGCCGTCACGCGCACGCCGACAGACGCGCGGTGCGACCTGGTCTTGGCGCGCTGGGGGGAGGGCGAAGCGGAGGGGGCGGCGCACACCCGCAGTACGTTCAAGGCGCTTCCTGTCGTCCGTGCACGATGCCGACAGCATCCGCGCCGCAGCGGGTCGCGCTCGACGGTGCGCTCTTGAATATGGTTCAATGCGCCGCACTGGAGCCCGCTGACCATGACCCAACACGCCGCAAGCTTGCTATTTGCCTTGTGTCTGCTGTCGACCTGCACGCTCGGCTGTATCGCAGAGGGGCCGGACGCCGCACCGGAGGTAGACGCTGGTCCGTGGATGGGGCCAGCCTCGCCGACTACCCTCGACTTTCTGGTCACATCGATGTCGTTCGCTGTCCCGGAAGGCATCCAGGCGAGCAGCAAGACGGTGGCCAACCCCTGCGGGGTGAAGAAGGGCACCGACAACACTCTGTACGAGCCCTTGGTTCTTGACGGCCTGAAAATCGATGGCTTCGATCTCGACGGCACAGACACGCAGGGTGACGGCATCTGCCCGCACACGGACTACGTCAGCCCGAGCGGAACCAAGGGCGTCGATTACGGCTTCCTGCACGTCATGGACATGATCCGCCCGGTCCGCCCCGGTCAGACCGTTGAGGTCGTGCTCAAGTCGGCGCCGGCCCAGGGCTTGATGCGCATCGGCCTGCGACTCAAGGGCGTCGATGACCTGCTCGAGGACGACGACGTCAGCGTTCAGATTGTGACCACCGCAGAGACCCCGCTGCTGGGAGCCGACGGTCAGATCCTCGCCGGCAGCTCCGTCGCGGTCGACCCGGATCCGGCGTTCCACTCGACGCTGCCAGGGCGCATCGAGGGCGGTGTCCTCCACGCCGGCCCCGGAGACGTCACCATGGGCAAGATAAACCTGCTCGTCGCCACGGACCGGGTCATTGCCTTCAAGAACGTCCGTATTCGGGCGGCTCTCAAGGCGCGGCCGACCGGCGGCTACGAGGCCGACGCGATCATCGCTGGTTGGTGGGAGCGTGAGTCGATGAGCCAGGCCATCGGCAAGGCGATCCTGGCCATTGGCGCCAACCAGGGCGAGTTGCAGTGCGTGCTCGACAAGTACGCCGACCACTCGCTGGACGGCAAGACGTGCAACGCCATGTCGACGATCCTGCGTGCGAAGGCGGTATCGGGCTTCATCACCGGGCTGCCAGATGGAGCGGGAGAACCATGAGCGGACGAACACGCCCACAACGCTGGCGGCGAAGGGCCGCGGCCTGGGTCGCCTTGTCTGTGGCCCTCGGCGCATGCGGTGAAGACGAGCCGAAGGCCGCAGCGACCGAGGTGCTCCCGCCAGCGCAAGAGGTGCGGAACTTCGCGCCCGGACCGATCGCCATGCGCAGGCTGACCCGCGGGCAGTACGTCGCCAGCCTGCGCGGTGTGTTCGGGCAGGACCTCAAGGTGCTGCCGCCGACCGAGGTCGACGTGGCCATGGAGGGGTTGTTGACCGTGGGCGCCAAGGTGGCCTCTGTCACGCCCGCAGGCATGGAGGGCTACCTGCTGTCGGCGCGTCAGGTCGCGGGGACCGTGCTCGAGGCAGACCGGCGGGATCAGGTGGTGCCGTGCACACCCAAGGATCCCAAGTCCGCCGACGACGCCTGCGCCAAGGCCTTCGTGCAGGCCGTGGGTCCGCTCCTGCTGCGCCGCGCCCTGCACCCGGACGAGACCCCGACCCTCGTTCAGCGCGCGCGGACCGCGACTGAGAAGCTGGGGGACTTCTGGGCGGGGCTCGAGGCGGTGCTGATCGGCTGGCTTATCAGCCCCGACTTCCTCTTCATCCAGGAGCGCTCCGCCGCAGACACGGCCGGCACCGCAGGGGTCGCGCTCTCTCCGGAGTCCCTCGCGTCGCGCCTCAGCTACTTCTTCTGGGGGCGAGGCCCCGACGCGGCGCTGCTCGCCGCCGCAGCCGACGGTTCTCTGGCCACCGATGCCGGCTACAAGGCGCAGGTGGTCCGCCTGATCGCTGATGCGCCGAGCCTCGAGCGCGGGGTGCGCGCGCTGTTCTCCGACCTGCTGAGCCTCGACAAACTGGCCAGCGTCAACAAAGACAACAAGCTCTACCCCGCGTTCACCGCCGCGGCCATCGAGGACGCCCGCGAGCAGACCCTGCGCACCATCGTGGATCACCTGCTGGTCCGGCGGGCCGACTACCGTGACCTGTTCACCACGCGCAAGACCTTCATGACCCGGAACCTGGGGCCCATCTACGACGTGCCGGTGGCCAAAGACTGGTCGCCCTATGAGTTCCCCGCCGACGGCGCACGCGCCGGCTTGCTCAGCCAGGTCAGCTTCCTGGCGCTCAACGCCCGGGCCGTGCGCTCCTCGCCGGTGCTGCGCGGCGTCTTCGTGCTCGACCGCCTGCTCTGCACGCCGATCCCGCCTCCGCCGCCCGACGTCAGCTTCGACGCGGTCGCGACCACCAGCAACAACGCGCCCACCGCCCGCGAACGGCTCGCGGTGCACCGGGTTAACCCGAGCTGCAACGGTTGCCACAAGGTCATGGACAACATCGGTCTCGCGCTTGAGAACTTCGACGCCGCCGGGCGGTTTCGCACTCACGAGGCGGGCCATGCCATTGACACCAGCGGCGACCTGATGGGCGCGGCCTACGGCGATGTCCGCGGCTTCTACAAGGTGCTGCACGACGCCCCGAACCTTGCCAAGTGCATGGTCAAGAAGCTGTTCATGCACAGCGTCGGACGCGAATACACGGGGGCCGAGGTGGAACTGGTCAACGCGCTGAACGCTGACTTTGCCAAGAGCGGCTTCGACTTTGTCGCGCTTATGCGCGAGATCGCCTTGAGCCACGGGTTTCGTGCCACGGAGGGCCCCGTGCTCCGTGATGACAAGGAGGTGCGCCCATGAGCACTAGGTGGAGCCGCAGGCGTTTCTTGCGAGGCCTCGTCGGGGGCGCCGCGGTCACGGTGGGGTTGCCGCTGTTCGACGCGCTCTTCGACGACAACGGCGAACTGCTGGCCGCGGAGGGCAAGGCGCCCGCCCGGTTCGGAACGTGGTTCTGGGGTTGCGGCATGAACCCACAGCGCTGGGTCCCGACCAAGGACGGGGCTGGCTACGACCTACCCCCCGAGCTGGCCATGGGCCTCGAGGGGCTGTCGAACAAGGTCAGCGTGCTCACGGGCTTCGACACGCCGCTCAACGGTCGCAACAACTTCCCCCACTACTCGCCGCTCATGGTCACGTTGACGGGCGACTCGCCGCTCAGCGACCACCACATCCCGCGCACCACCTTCGACCAGGAGATCGCTGCGGTCATCGGCTCGGAGTCTCGCTTCCAGTCCCTCGACGTGCACGCCGAGGGCTGGGGCCAGTCTTGGAGCGCCGCGGGACCAGGCGCGCCGATGCCGACCATGGGCTCGCCGCTGAAATTCTACCAGCGTGTGTTCGGTGAGGGGTTCCAGATCGGCGGTGGTGACTTCAAGCCCGATCCCAAGGTGATGGTCCGCAAGAGCGTGCTGTCGGCGGTTCTCGAAGACAGTAAGCGGCTCAAGAAGGAGCTCGGCAGCCACGACCGACACCGCCTCGACCAGTACTTCACCGCGGTGCGTCAGCTGGAGAAGCAGCTCGACCTGCTACTGACCGAGCCCCCCGACCTGGCGGCCTGCAGCAAGCCGGGGAGCACCAGCAAGGGCAAGCCGAACGGCCTCGTCACGCAGGTCGTCGCCAACCACAAGCTGCTGGTTGACCTGATGGTGCTCGCGCTGGCCTGCGACCAGACCCGCGTGTTCAACATCACCCTGTGGCGCGGCCTGTCGGATGTCCGGTACCCGGGCGAGCAGGTCGGCTACCATCGGCTGACCCACGACGAGGCTGTGGACGCCAAGCTGGGCTACCAGCCGCTCAGCCAGCGCTTCATCAAGCAGGCCATGGGGGCATGGCGCCACCTGCTTACGTCGCTGGACGGCATCCAGGAGGGGGACGGCACGCTGCTCGACCACGTGGCGGTCTTGGCCCACTCCAGCACCGAGTTTCCCAAGGAGCACGGCACGCAGAACATCCCGCTGATGCTGGCCGGATCGGCGGCTGGCAAGTTCAAGCCCGGCCAGCACATCCGGGGCAAGGCGTCGCCGAACTCACGGGTCATCCTGACGCTGCAGCAGGCCATGGGCGTACCTGTGAGCAGCTGGGGTGTCGGCGACAACGAGACCTCCTCGCCGGTTACAGCGCTGCTCGCCTAGATGTCGCTGGGCGCCCCGGTCGTACCGTTACTCATCATCCCGCTTGTGATTTGTGCCTCGCACGGTCTCGCCGCCAGCTTCGCGCCCGGAACCGCGCTGCAGTGGGCGCACTGGCCCGGCTGGGCGATGTTTCTCACCTTTGTGCTCCCGGACGACTTGACCCACTACGCCTAGCATCGCCTGTCGCACAGCTCATGGCGGGAGCCCCTCCACGGGGCCTACCACTCGGCGCGGTGTCTGTCTGTGCGCGTGGTCTACCGCAATAACCTCGTCTACCACGGGATGATGCCGGGGCGGTCGCTGACGGGCGTGTTCTTGTTCTGGGGACTGGCACCAGCGCATCCTCGGGGCCAGGGTGGTGCAAGGCGAAGAAGTGGATGACGGTGGCTACGGACCCACTCGCAATGTGGGCCAGGTCGCGCATATCATCGGTGACGACCTGCGCGCGGTCGTCGGGCCGACCGGCCGCGAGCGCAGCCATCGCCGGACAGAGGTCCACGCTAAGCCGCGCAGATTGCTCGCGACGAGTGTAGTCTACGTCCACGGGGCGAACTCAGGGACTCTGCCATCGCAGGGCGCTGCGGTCGCCGCATTGAAAAAGTTACACTGATTGCGCGACCATCGCGAAGCGGTTTGGCGAATTCGACATGCTTCAGATAGCGCTGAGGACGCTTGCTCTCGACGAATTTGAACCGTGGGGAAACCCGCTTGCTATCGAACCTCAATCTCTCAAACTAGCGAACAACGGAGATCGAAAATGAGCGACAAATCAGCATCTTCCCGACGTCGAGTCTGCCTCACCGGTGCGACGGGGCTCATTGGCGGGCAAATTGCTGCCAAACTGGTCGAGCGCAACTTTACCGTCCACTGCATCGTGCGTTCATTGGGCGGCAGAGTGGCGCACCTGCGTCTATTGGCGCCCCATGCGCGTCTGTTCGAGGCTTCGGACTTGCTCGAGCGAAGCAGCTACTCGGATGCGCTTCACGGATGCGATGCGTTGCTTCACATCGCCAATCCCATGTTCGCCGGTGCCACTGTCGAGACGAGCGTGAACCTGACTGCAACGGCTCTGGAGGCCGCGAACGACGCGGGAATTCGACGGGTGATTCTCATGGCCAGCATGGCCAGCATCTGTGGCACACAGAAACGCGTCGATCCCACCCACCTATGGTGTGAAGATGATTGGAACGACGAGATGGGCAGTGTCTACAGCGAGAGCAAGACCAAGGCGGAGAAGAGAGCCTGGGAGATTGCCGAGCGAAATGAAATGCGGCTGACCACACTTCACCCAGCCATGGCGATGGGCCCTTTGGTGCCAAGTCAGGCGCCGACGTCCACTGTTGCGATGCTCCTGGGTCAGTTGCGCGCTGCGGCACAAGAGCGAGGAGCGTACGGTGTCGTCGATGTTCGAGATATCGCGGAGACCGCCGCCCTATGTTTGCAACGAGGTGAGTCGGCAGGGCATCGATATCTTCTCGCTAGCCGAGACCAGTACAGCGTCAGCGAAGTCATCGAGTTCGCAAGGCAGGCATGCGAGGCGATGAACGCCGGGGTGAACGTCAACCCAAGCTATTCCGACGGCTCTCGCTCTGTTGGCGCCAAGCCGGCTTCGGACCCGTCCAAAGTTGAACGCCTGCTCGGACGACCGCTCATCAGCGCCCAGGAGAGTGTACGCTCAACCGTCGCCCATTTTGTGCATGCTGGGTTGCTCTAAGACGCTCCTTGAATTGGCGATTTGCTTCCCCTTGCCATCTCCTAGCTTCGCGCAGTCGCGGTCTGACTTGCATCCACAGAGCGTGCTCTGACCCGAGGGAAACGCATGAAGCTGACCCGTGGGCCGCGGACGTGGGGCTTTCGCCTGCTTTCCTCCGACGGTTGACTCCATATGGGCCCATTGATGGGTCGACGCACCAGACCACCGCATGGGGGCCGAAATCGCTTCACTCGGGCCCAAGGACGTCCTGTGGGAGTCCATCACCGACGATCCGACCGTCGACGATGCGAATGACGCGCTCGCATCGGCGTGCGAGTGCTCTGTCGTGTGTCACGATTAGGAAGGCGGTGTCGTGCAGCTCGTTGATCTCAACGAGCAGTTCGAACACCCGGTCGCTGCTCTCTGTATCCAGGTTGCCGGTGGGCTCGTCGGCTAAAACGAGGGCTGGCGCATTCATCAGGGCTCGCGCGACCGCCACACGTTGTTGCATGCCGCCCGAGAGCTGCTTCGGCCACTTGTCAGCGCACTCTGAGAGCCCCACACGACTCAGGATCTCCCGCGCTCGAACCGTCATTTCGCTCCTGAAACCACCGGCCTGTGCAGCCTTTGGGAGCATGATGTTCTCCAGCACCGTCAGTGCGGGCAGGAGATGATGAAACTGGAACACAAAGCCTAGAAATCGGCCACGTAGCTCAGTGATGGCCCCGTCGTCCAGGCCGATGGTGTCTGTTCCATCGACATACAAGCGCCCTGCGCTGGGTCGATCCAAGAGCCCGATTTGATTGAGCAGGGTGCTTTTCCCAGAGCCCGAAGGCCCGATCAGCGCCACGAGTTCGCCCTGTCGGATTTCGAGGTCGATACCCTTGAGGACCTCTACCGCCACCTCGGCACCAAACGACCTGCGGACGCCTTGCAGTCGTAGGATCGGCTGGGTCACGTGTCACCTCGAATCGCTGCAGCGGGGTCCAGCCGCGAGGCGCGGCGCGCTGGCAGGAACGCTGATAGCAGGCCAGTCGCCAGCGATACCAACAAAGAGGTCGCGAGGAGTTCCGGTTTGAGCGGGATCGCGAATAGCGCGCTGCTCTCCATACCGCGGACAGCGATTGCGCCGAGTCCGCATCCCAACGCGGCACCTGCGATGCCAAACACGGCCCCCTGCCAGAGGAAAACGCCAAGAACGACCTGTCGCCTGACGCCGACTGCCCGCATGATGCCAATCTGCCCGCTGCGTTGGACCACGCTCACGATCAGCACGCTAGCGATGCCCATGGCGACCGCTAGCAGAACGAAGATGCGGATCATTAGCCCCGACGATGCTTGCGCCCGCAGCGCGACTAGGAGTTCCTGGTTTCGAGCCATCCAACTCTGCACCTTGACCCCCGTGCGGCCACGAATTCGCGCTGCGATCTCGTCTGCCTCAAAGGGGGATGCGACCCGTGCATCGATGGCGGTGACGTCGCCAACGCGATCGAGCAGCGTCTGTGCGCTCCGGAGCGAAGTGATCACCCAGCCGCCGTCGACGGCCGCGTTGCCCAACCGGAAGATCCCGGCCACACGCAGTGTCACGCTACGCCCCTCGCTAGTGATACGCACCGGCCCGCCGACGCCGACGTCGAGGTCGGCCGCGAGCGTCGCGCCAATCAGCACGTCGTCGCTACCCAGCCGGTATACGCCACGGGTCATATTGTCTGGAATGTGGACGATCCGACGCAGCCGCTGGGGGTCACCCCCTAGCAGCAGTGCGCCTTGTTGCAGCGCACCACGCACAATGAGCACCGAACCGGTGACTTTGGGGCAGGCAGCCACCACGCCGTCCGTGGCCTCCACCCTGCGGAGTTGACGTTGCCACTGGTCAAAGGAGGTCCGACGCGGCTCTGTGCCCATCACCCGCCGGAGGAAGACCGTGTTTGCGGTCTCGAAGAGTGGTCGCGGGGCCGCCTCACGCGGTTCGATCACGATGTGCGCCTGGCTGCCAAGGGTTTTCTGCACCAGATTGACTTGCAGCGCGTCCATGAGCGCCGCGACGAAAACAAAGGTCGCGACGCCGATCGTGACCCCCAGGAGGATCAAGATAGACTGTGTTTTACCTTCGCGGAGAAAGCGAAGCGCCAACTGCAGCGACAGTCTCATTTGGTGGCCGCCGGGTCGGCACCCTGAAGGCGGAGGGTGTCGCCGTTGCGCAGCGCTAGGGTGGCTGAGAGCACGACGTCGGTGGCTGCAAGCCCGCTCGTGATCTGCACCATCTCGTCGCCGATCAACCCGAGGCTGACTTGACGACGCTCGGCTACACCGTCCACAGCGACGAGGGCCCACGGCGCGTCGGTGCCGAGGTCTCGCACATAGTTTGCCGGCAGCACCAACGCGCGCGCAGCGCGTTTCACCTCGATCTCGACTGCGACCGTCATCGCGGGTCGTAGGTCGGTTTGATTCACGATGCTGAGCTTAACCTCCACCGTGCCGCGTGCCGGATCCACGGATGGCGCGATGAACACAACCTTGGCCGCTAGTCGTCGGTCGGGAAACGCCTCGGGCGAGACCAGAGCGGTTTGTCCGACCGCTAGTCGCCCCAAGTTCGACTCGTCTGGCTGAATCTGAATCTCTAGGGGGCCGTCGCCAGCGAAAGTGACGAGCACCTTGCCGGGTTGCACGACCTCGCCCGGCTCGACGTGCCGTAAGAGGACCACGCCGGCGCTTGGCGCTCGAATCTGAGCGCGGCGCACGGCGACTTCGGCGGCGTGCAGTCCTGCTTGCGCTCGCGATAGCACGGCCAGTGCCTGTGCGGTGCTGCTACCCTTCGGCGCGGAAGCAGCCAACTCCACCGTAGCGGCGACGCGCGCATTCCGTGTCGTGTCACGCTGCCTACGCGCTCGTTCGAGATCGGTTTTGGCAATTGTCCTCGCCGCAAAGAGCTTCGCTTGCCGGGTATACTGAGCTTGTGCATGTGTCGCCGCCTGTCTCGACTCTTTGAGGGACTGCCCCGCAAGTCGCCGGTCCACGGTGTGTAGCCGTTTGAGGCGCGCCTCCGCTTCTGCCACCGTCGCCTTCGCTTCCTTCAGGCGCGCTTGGGCTTCGTCGTCCGACAACTGGACCAACAGCGCCTTGGCTTCGACCCGATCTCCTGCGTCGACCAACACCTTGACGACGGTGCCTTGGGCCATCGCCCCGAGGTCAGACTGTCGTCGCTGCGTCACTCGCCCCGTCGTAACCAGGGTCTCAACCAGGGGGCGGACCACAGGATGAACCCCTCGCACCTTTGGGCCTTCCTTGTGACGGAATCGTGCAAAGGCAGCCACTGCGACGACGGCTGCTACAGCTATGAACGTCCATCCGAGCTTGGTTCGGCTGACTGACATGTGGGAAGCGAATCCTTGGAGCCGGCATGCGCGAAGGAAGAGGTACCGGTGACGGCCCCTTCTCCTCTGACGCTGGCGCCCGTATGGGCCACCCGGACCCGGGCGTAGCCTCCCTGTGGCTACGCGCCGAAAATATCAGACCTCTCCGAGTTGGAGGTTCCCGGTCCTTCGACCGCTGAATTGTACACACAGCGGTATCGACAGGATAGACATCAGCGTGGCGGTTGAGCGGTTCGATTTGGGCTCAGGCCAGCGAGAGCGCTTCTTCAAAGCCTCAGGCTCCGTGGCGCCGGCCAAACTTCAACGCACCTGTCCGACGCAGCGAAGTCGTGAACTGAGTTGACGGGGCAGTCTACTCGACCGCCCCGGAATGCTGAGCGTCAACTGGGGCGCCAGACCTTAAGGTCGTTTCGGTCGAATATTCCAGCCTGCTGCCGAGATATTGCGTTGTTTAGCCGAATTTATCCTTGCACTCGCTAGAAAAAACGACTAAAACGACTAAAGCGCAGATTGTGCGTCCACGCATCACGCAACGGAGACACGGCATGACTCGACCCAACGCACCAATTCAGCCACTTCTTTCTATGTCGCACTCAGGCTCCGCAGGGACAGCGAGCCGTCGATTTCCTCTTTGGATCTTGCTGACAGCCATCGCGGGTGCGTGTGCAACCACAGACCCACGCGCCCATGTTTCACCCAAACTGGAAACCCCGGACTACCGAGTGCAGATGCACGATGGGCCGCTTGAGATCCGACGCTACGCGCCACGGGTTGTCGCTACCGTCAAAACTGTTGGAGATCGGGATGCGGCCAGCAGAGCCGGCTTCAAGCGGCTCGCGAGGTACATCTTTGGTGGCAATGACCAGGGGAACAAGGTGGCAATGACGGCCCCGGTATCGGCCACGCCCAGCGGAGATATCGCTGGTGACGATCCCGGTTTTGCGGACCGAATGGGCGCCACAGACAGCTGGCAGGTGATGTTCACGATGCCATCGGCATGGACCCTAAATACACTGCCGGTGCCACTTGATGAAGGCGTTCAACTCATGCGGCGCCCTGGCGCCTGCTACGCCGCTCACGTGTTTACGGGTCTTACGACCGATCAGACCGTCAGAGAACGTACACAGCAGTTGGTGACGTGGTTGGAGCGTCGCGATCTGCAGCCCTCAGGCGAGCCGACCTTGGCCCGGTACAATACGCCGTGGACACTTCCGTGGAGACGGCGTAATGAGATTCTCATTCCGTTGACCCATGCCACATGCAGCAACCAGTCGAGGTCGCGATGAGCCGGACGCCACCATTGCGCGTGCTACTTACAGGTGCCACAGGCTTCGTCGGGGCTGCGCTAGCGCCAGCCCTGGTAGCCCGCGGGTTCGACGTGATTCAAGCTTCGCGTCGCCCCGAACGAGCTGCCCAAACCCACGGCGGTGGAAAGTGGATCGCCTACGACGCGAATGTGAAACGAAGCGTCGAAGCAGCCGTTCGCGACATCGACGTAGTGGTCTACCTGGTTCACGCCATGTCGGATGGAAAGGGCTATGCCGAGCGCGAACACGACTCCGCTTTTCTGCTTCGGGAGGCGTGCGCGGCCGCTGGTGTGAAGCGCATCTTGTACCTAGGAGGTGTGGAACCCCGCGCGCATCCGTCCCGCCACCTCGCATCAAGACTCGCGACAGGCCGTGTCTTACGGGAGGGCCGGGTACCAACCTGGGAGTTGCGCGCAGGAATGATCGTTGGGGACGGCTCGCAAAGCTGGCAAATCTGTCGTGATCTCGCCATGCGACTGCCCTTGATGGTGCTGCCGGCTTGGTTGCAGAGTCGTTCTCGACCAGTGGCCATTGAAGACGTCGTACGGGCGCTGAGTTTGGCGGTTGACTTGCCAGATCAGGGTCCCCAGTTGTTTGACCTGGGCGGTCCGGACGTCATGAGTGCGGCGAACATACTGTTCGCCATCGCAAGGCTGCATGGCATGCGTCCCATCACGGTCCCAGTACCGCTCTTGACGCCTCGTCTGTCCAGCCATTGGTTGCGAATCGTGAGCGGCGCCGACATTGCGGTTGCCCGAGAGTTGGTCGACGGCTTGCGCCATGATTTGCTGCCAACACAGCCCAGTTTCTTTGACCATGTCGGTCACACGCCGCGGGGCTTTGAAGAAGCAGCAAGTGATGCTCTGGCGGCGTATCGGCCAGACCGTAGGACAGCTGCAATCGAAGGGGTTGTGCGATGGCTCGCGCGAAACGCACCCGCGACCACGTGACGCGTGCGACACGAGCGAGTGCGCCACAGCGTCACGTCGTTGACGGCCTCGGTCCACTGCGTGGCTGGCGGCTTGCAAGTGTCAGTCGGGACTACTTTGACTGGATCGACCAATGCGTACCGTGGGTTGGTGTGCAGTGGCATGGGAGCAAAGTCACCCTGGAGTTGTTTGGTCTGCCGGCGATTCGACTGGGGACAGAGCGACGGGATGGCAATCATCTCTGTCGCAGCATCGAAGGCGGCTGGCTAGCCATCGAAGGCGGAGAGCTCGCGTTTGCGGTCGATGGTGATGAAGTGATGATGATACTGCGAGGTTTCCAGCCGCGCTTGCCGCAGTGGCTGTACCGCTTCACTCAAAAACCGATACACCACTTGGTCGCCGCCCGTTATGCCAGCGCACGTGCCCGCCGCGAAGAACTCGTCACCGACCACTGACGGGCTCAACAGCGTGTGCCCCGCTACAGGCGTGCCGTTGCGATCCGCGATGATCACGCCGCAGCAGGTCCGGGTGCGAAGTGCTAGCCGTGCGTCGTGTGGGTAGAAACAGTGAAGCGGAGGGGCCGGCTGAGGCGATAACGAGCCGATGAACCGGGCGCAAGACGTATTCAACCTCCGTTAGCACCTCGTACCGCACGCGGCCTTGATGTAAGGCCGAGCTTATTCTGAGATCTGGATGCGCCCAGCCTCGCCATGTGACTCCTTTCGGGTGGCCACCGCATCGTCGGAGGTCGAGGAAGATCGCCGAGATGGACAGTTGCGTCCTGGCGCCGAAAGTGTCTTGGTTTGTTGGCTGAACAGCGCAAATCTTGCCGCAAGAGGGAGTCAAATTTCGGACATTTCTACTTTGGTATTAAACCCTTCAATGTTCGATAATGAGTCTCATCGAAACTCGATGTTTTTGGCTACGAAGCGGGCTCCTGCGGGCACTTGCTCCTTACCCCCCAAATGTTCATGGGACTACGCTACGGCTGTTTGCCGCATGCACCTTCGCACGCGACCATTGTCTTGAAGATCTTGTCGCAATCTGTGCCGCAGCTGCAGCCAGAGATATGGACACACTTTGTGCCATTCCAACCGACGCCGAGCACCATGTCGCAGGCGCCGTAGCCGGTGGGATCGAGCTGATGGCACTTCGTCGCGCCTTTGCAGGCGCCCGGGCTGTCGGGCACAAAGCAGCTCTGGCCGCAGGCGCAGACCACAGCACCAGCACACGACTGGCCAGAGGCGCACTCACCGGCCGTCCAACATTCCCCGGTCTTGAGGGAGGCGGTGTCCTTGCAGATGTCCGTCGCGCACACGCCTGTGGAGCCACAGCTGCCGGCCTTGGTGCAGCAGCCCGGCTTGAACGGGCCAGCGTCCGCCGACGCGTCACTGCCTGCGGTATCGCTGGACGCTATGTCAGTCGCCGCGCCAGTGTCCGTCGCGCCAGTGTCCGTCGCGCCAGTGTCCGTCGCGCCAGTGTCCGTCGCGCCAGAATCCTGGGTCGCCGCGTCCGTACCTGTCGCGTCGGCGGAGCCCGCATCGGCGGAGCCTGTCGAGAGTGGTACGTCGACGGTGCCCTGCTTACAGATCGGCTCGCAATTCGGGCCATTGGGGCGTGATGTGACGTAGACCGGCTTCACTACATGACCGGTGGTGCCGCCAACGTCAGTGACGAGGTCGATTGTAAACTCAGCTTGGTCGGTCATCACCACCAGTCCGTCTGCGGTGCAACTCACGATAAAGGTGGGCGCCTTCGCCGAGCAATTGAACGCAAACGTACCCTCTTGCAAGGTGATGCTGCCGCTCACGGCCGTTTGGAGGGCACCTGAGGGGGCGACCGGGCGTAGCAGCACCTGGTTGGCACAGCCGATCTCTGTGCACGCCGCGTTGTTAGTGACACCACATCCCGCGAGCGCGGCGACACTCAGCAAGGACATGAGCCACAAGGACACTTGGGAATGGCCCCCGAATCGGGATGGCGATGACAGCTGCTTCATGACGTCTCCTTTGCTGTGGCGTTGCGCTTGATTCGGCAGCGCGGCGACTGTGGTCTGTTAGTCAAGAGTGCAACGCGCGTGCCAGCACCTGCGAAGAACTGTGTGCGTGACGGACAGAACAAAGACTCGATGGTTCACATGCACAAAATAGGGTTGGCGACGCAACTTTCAGACAATTTGAACGCCGCAATCGAGGGCGTCAGTCGCTGTATTTTTCAACATAGTCGTTGAAAATTACTACAGCATCCGAATCGATGGCTTCCAAGCGATTTTTGCTTGGCCAGATAGCCAGACTCCAATGCACATTGTGACGAGGCAACGAGCGACGGTCAGTTGCGTCCTGAGGCCGGAAATACCGTTGATGGTCAGCTGATCGGCGCGTGGCTTGCCGCATTGAGGAGTCATTTTGGATGTGCACAGCCCCTCAATGTCCGATAGACGGTCCCGTAAAAACTCGACCGCCGGGCTCGGAAGTCGCTTGCATGGGCCCGTGCTCGTATTCCCGACGACTATGTCAACAAGGCCGGGTGACTCCGGGGGGAGCGTGGCCTCGAACTTCTCATTTTCCAGCATCGCAGACCTAGCCGTGGCTCGAACTGCTGGCGCTTGGCATGCGCACGACGCCGCGACGTTCTTGTCGGCGCACGGGTGGACCCGCGTGCGCCGCTTGACCTCCTACCTTCGCCGCGCGACCTGCGGTCAAGCGCGGCACGCTGGTCGACGGCGGACACGCCAGCCGGTGAGCGAGCGTCACTCGGCGTCGGACGTTGCATGGCCAGCTAGAGCGCGCTTACCGGGACGCCCAGCAGGTGCTCGGCGTAGCGGTCGACGAGTGAGACGTCCAGCGCCTGACCTAGCGCAGCCACGACCCGGTCCGGGCGCACGACGACGATGTTGGCGTCGCCGAAAGGTGGCGGAATCTTCCCACCGCGCCGTGCCTGAGCCCCTCGCCATACTTGCGCTTCGACGCCTCGACCCCGCAGCTCAGCGAGGGCCGACGTGAGCTCCGCAGCGTGCTCGGCAGAACTGTCTCGGGGGATCAGCAGCACTGTGTGGCGGCGCGCTGACAACTGTAGATGCAGCGAGCCGTCGACGCTCGCGAGGTCCGGCATTCGGGCGCCCACGGTCAGCTTCGACCGTGCCTCTGTCAGTCCCAGCGGGGTATCCGTGTAGGTGACGTCGAGCATACCCACGCCGCGCCCGAGCTGGTTCTGTACGCGCTTTAGCTGGAGCGCTCGCTGCGCCACCAGGCTCCGCACCTTACCCAGCAACCCCTCGTGCAGGGTCACCAGCCGCGTCGCGCGGGTCGTGTTGCGCACCATGGACGCCGCGACCTTGCGGCGCTCTCCATCGTAGCTGTCGAGCAGCATCGGGGCGGCAGTCGGTACCCGCTTGGCCAGCGCGAGCCGCCACAGGAGCGCGAATGAGTCTTGCACCCCCGTGTTCAGCCCCTGGCCTCCAACTGGACTGTGCAGGTGAGCCGCGTCCCCGGCGATGAACACGCGTCCGGCGCGATAGCGGCGAGCCACCCCCTGCTTGAGCGTGAACTGCGAGGTCCAGGACAGGTCCTGTGTGCCAAAATCGAAGCCTAGTCGCGACCGAATCAACGCCTCGACGAACGGGATGTCGATGTCGATCCGCTCTCCGGCGACCGCGTCGGGCACATGGGCAATGACCCGCCACCGACCGGGTTCTGGCATGGGCACGAAGAAGAGCGCACCCTCGTCTGACATGCACGATGTGCCGTGATTCTCAGGGATCGGAGCCTCGCCGAGAGCGTCTGCGATGACAAAGGTCTGGTTGGTCTCCTGCCGGTCGAATGGGATCTCCACCGCTTGGCGTACCGGGCTGCGTCCGCCGTCGCAACCAACGAGCCAGCGGGCCGTGTACGTGCGCTGGTCGCCGTCGCAAAGATCGATGTGCACCGCGACATGGTCGTCGTGGGTGGTCAGCCCGGCGAACCCGCAGCCCCAGGCGACTTCGGTACCCTGGGCGTTCAGGTGTTCCTCAAGGCAGCGCTCGGTCTCGTACTGAGGCAACGAGAGCCAGTAGCCGTAGCGCGTGTCGCCCCAGTCCAGGTTCATCAGGTCGACCGGCAACGCAGCGGCGCCCGTGCCAGGGATGACCCGCAGCGTTTCGAAGTGGACGCCAGCGGCAATGATCTGCTCTGCGACGCCCATGGCTTCGAAGGCTTCCAGGGTCCTGGCGTGCACGACGAGGGCCTTGGATACCGTGCTGCGGTTTGGTTTGCGGTCGAAGATGCGCACGGAGAGGCCGTGCCGTCGGGCCTCGTTGGCAGCGGCGAGTCCTGTTGGTCCGGCGCCCACGATGATGACGTCGGAGTGGGTGGTGTTGGCGAGCATGGGAGGGTCCTGTGTCTGGGTTGCGTAGCGCCGGGCGGACTACTGAGCCGCCGATTCAGCGGGTGGTCTTGAGGTGGTGCACGAGGACCACGAGAGGCGTCTCCCCGGTATTGAACACGGCGTGTGGGATCTGTTTCGGCAGGAAGATGGCGCCGTGTTGCGGCAGGTCGTGGCGCGTCTGCCCAATAGTCACGCTGCCTGCGCCTGACATAGCGGCCACGG
>JAGSHB010000268.1 GCA_023954815.1 Myxococcales bacterium
AGGACGCAACTATCCGTCTCGGCGAGCTCCGGGGGACGCCGACTACGCGCTGACTGGCCAGCGCTCGTCTTCCTCATACTCAGGGTCTGGCTCATCCCAGGGGTCGTCAGAGACGGCCGGGCGCTGCGAAAATGGGCTCGGGGGTGTCACCGGGATGCAGCTGGGCAAGTACGATGCCAAAGGAGGGCAAGTCTGGGCTCGCAACCATCGATATCTCGGCGAATTTTCGCTGGTGCCGCTCCGAAATACGCTTGGGCAAGTGGGTGATGGTGGTGTCGTGGTCGTCGCTCGGGAGAACTCGCCCTACGGAAATCGTAGCGTGGTAGTACGCCCTGACGCTTCCGGTCACACAAGTTACCGTGATGCCGGAAAATGTGCGCACAACAAGGACCCGAGCTGCGATGACAACAACGCCCGCACAACCGACTGATGCGATGCAAAGATCGGCTGCAAGCACAACAAACTGGATGGATCGCCCTGTGGCGCTCAGGGCACATGCAAGGTCGGGGTGTGCGGCGGGGCGCGCTTGAAGCCCGAAAAGTTAGACTCTGGTACACAACTAGTGACGCGTTCATGGCATGAAGTGTTAAATGACAAACTCTGACCCCAATCACCACAAACACCAGCCAGCAGTCGCCAGCCGGTCGACGCTGCTCGCCGACATTGCACCCGCGCTCGCCTCCCTCACGACGTGGCGCCGTTACCCGATATTGACGCTCGAAGCGGCGGTTACCGCCGGCGTTGGTCTGCTCCTGACGGCTCGCTGGGGTGGCACTGAGGCCGCAGTGATCTCGATCTTTCTGGCCGCAGCGGCGCTCACCCCCAGGCTGATGGCGCTATTGGAGGAGAATCGAGAGCTTGTCTACGCGGTCCCAAGCGGTCAGAGCACGCGACCCGCCAACATGAAGACCGTACTCAGCGTGTGCGCGATCTTCTGTGGATTGTTGCTCGCGTTCACGGTGACAGCGGCGCTACTCGGCCCCGAAGGAACACTCGCACGGTTCGCTGTTGTGGGTGAGTTGAGCGCGGTGGGGCACGATGATTTGCTGAGTCGCGATTTTCAGAGCTTCGGCCACATCATCGGCCACAACCTTCGTGTTCTGCTCAGCATTGCCACACTGAGCTTCGTCTATCGCGCCTTCGGCTTGACGACGGTACTGGTCTGGAACGCGGCTAGTTGGGGTCTCCTACTGACGACCATGGCCAAACTGACGCTCCAGCAGAGTTCCGTGCCACTGGGCGTGTTCCTGCCCATCGCAACACTCGCTGTGCTGCCCCATATGCTGATCGAGGGCCTGGCCTACGTGGTCGGCGGACTGGCTGCCGTCTACCTGTCCCAAGCGATCGCCAAATACGGTCCGTCGGACGCACGACTTCCGCCTGTCCTGCGCATCGTGGCGAAATTGGCCGCCGTAGCCCTGATCGCCGTCCTGGTGGGAGCAGCCGTCGAGGCGATGCTCCCGAAAGTTGTGCTTAGTCGCCTCCAGTAGCCTGCAAGAAGGGCACACGACTTCGCCGCCACCCTGCCCCCGAATTAGGACGTAGTTGGTGCGAATTGCCGTGCAGGCTGCTGTAAATTCGTGTACAATCGGTCGAACACGAGAGAAAAATTCACTATTGCGCCGAGGACTCCATGGACCACGATCCAGAGATGGAATTGAATGTATCCGACGCTGATTTGAGCCCGCAGACTGCCCGCGCACGACGCTGGGGATTGTTGGCGGTGCTCGTCTTGGCCGTCGGCATCGGCGGCGGTGGCCACTTGCTTGGACTCGCGACGGGTACAGGTGGTGACAACCTCAGTACCTGCTTGATCGACGGTGTGCAGGGAGAGCTCTACGGCGCGTCCGTCGGCGGATTCTGCTGCATGACAGGCACAGCGAGCAGCGGCACGTGCTCGGGAGCGGTCTGCGCCCTCGATGTGAACCAGTCTCAGGGCTTGCCTTTGTGCGACTGCTACGTCAACGGTTCTCAAGGTGAGCTCTATGGTGAGTCCGTCGGCGGTTTTTGTTGCATGAAGGGGGACAGCAGCGGCGGAGGCTGCCTGCTCAACGACGGCGCAACGGCGGGTGACATCTGCGCGCTGGATCCATCTCGAGCTCAGGGATTTGAGGACTGCAAATGCTACGTCAACGGCAGACAGGGACAGCTCTATGGCGAGTCTGCCGGTGGATTCTGCTGTATGTCTGGCTCCGCCAACGATGGCGAGTGTAGCACCGCGGATGTTTGCGCACTCGACGCAAATCGCACTCAGGGACTGCCTTTGTGCGCATTCAAAAACGGGACGAAGCAATACAGCTGCCTCGTCGGGGGAGTTCAGCAGGAGCTCTACGGCGCGTCCGCCGGCGGCTTCTGCCGGTCGTCGGGCGGCGTGTGCGCGCTGGACGCCAGCAGGACACAAGGCAATCCGACGTGCCACTGCCCAGAAGGTGGCACAGCATACGCTGGTGGCGGCTATTGTTGCTTTGGCAATGTCACCGGATCCGGTTCATCTTGCGACGCTGACGCCTGTGTTAAGGACCCGAACGACACCAGTGGGTTGAGTCACTGCGAAGACTACGTGCAAGCCCAGCGCACCTGCGACAAGCTCGGGTATGACACCTACTACGGCGACAGCGTCGGCGGGTTCTGCAAGACCGGGAGCGCGGTCTGTGCATTTGACCCATTTAGGACGCAAGGCAATCGTCTCTGCTCGTGTCCGAAGGGCGGCAAGGCCTATGCAGGCGGCGGGTACTGCTGCTTCGGCAACGTCACGATGGGCGGCGCGTCGTGTGACTCGACTGCGTGCGCCCTCGATCCCGCAGACACCGCCGGGATTGGCCGCTGCGAGACCTACGCACAGCTGCTGGCAAATCGCCAGACGACGTGCGAAACACTTGGGTTTACCACCTACTACGGGCATCAAGTGGGCGGATTTTGCACTGGCACGAGCGGCGTCTGCGCGTTCGACGCCGAGCGGGCGCAGGGCAATCCCGGATGCCACCCAGCCACGGACTCAAAGGTCGTCGCTGCCTACGAGCCAGCAGCCTACAAGAGCGCCGTGGTCACCCAGGAATCGAGCGGATGTCCAACCGGGCAGTTCAGTGAATCTGGGAGTTGCCTGAGCTGCCGCGCGGGGTTCGATCGACACATTGTGTACGTGAGCGGCATGAGCTCCGTGTCCGAGTGCAAGAACAACATCGGCTTGCGCAAAGCCGACAAGAAACTCAAAGGGACGGGGCTGTTCGGCATGCACTGTCCCGACGGCCAATTCTGGGATCCTATTGACGACACGCCGGCAGATAACGTCGACAACGGCGGCTACTGTTGGACATGTCGCGGCTGGAACCGTTCGGCCCACTCGGTCACGTCAACATCAGCTTGCTCCGAGCCGGCCACCACAGAGTCGCCGACCAAGCACGGCGCGTCGGGATGCCCAGCCGGGAGCTTCGCGGATTTGGGCAAGTGCTGGTCCTGCCCCAACGGCTATATTCGGACGACCGCGCACGTCGAGTCGAAGAAGGCCTGCGCCGTAAAGGAGGATGGGGTCAGCTCGTGCCAAACCATGTTCCGGGTGATCAGGGACACGGTTGTCATTGGCCCACCCAAGAACCAGGCGGAGAGCACCCTCCACTTCACTGTTGGGTTCGCATCGGGTGCGGTGTGTGCGGTCCCCGGGATCGTCGAGGCCATGATCAGCACGCTGAAGGAATTCGGCGCATCAACGCCAGCTCTTCCCATCCCGTGCACGGGCGCGGGGGAGGTTGGTTCAACCCTCTGTTCGTTTGGCTACTCCGCGCTTGGGTCCGTGACAAAACTGAACGCGTGCCTCACCAAGATCAGCAAAGTCCAGGGCGGCGAGATTATATTTGATGGCTCGAAGCTCACGTATGCCCTGGGCTCCGTGGTCGGGGAGAACGTCGTGCCGCTCGTCATCATGAAATTCTTGAAGAAAGCGACCGGCCCAGTGTTCGAGAAGGTCAAGAAAGCGATCGGCGACAAATTCGACAAACTCACGACGAAGCGGGCTGGCTATGACGTCCCCGTGTTTCCCCGGAACCGGGTCGGTCGGCTCATCGACGACATCATCGACTCCGGTGTGCTCCAGTTCGGCGCGAAAGCCACCTTGACGGTGCGGCAGGCGTATAAAGCGGCTCTCACCGCCTGCATTGAATCGATCTGAGGAGGCGGGCACCCGTGCCGTCATTTTTCAGACGCGGGCGCTGGTACGCCGGTGCTGTGGCCTTCGTCGCTGCCATCCCATCTGCGGCGCCATGCGGGCCCTTCGCGTCTCGACAGCCCGGTAGGATGACTTCGCCACGAAGAACCCGCCTAGCTTGCATCTAGACGTCCAACCCTTCGCGGCTTGTGACAAGACCGGGCTAGCAGTGTGCGGCGTAATCAAAATTACTGTCGCAGCACACGGCTAGTTTTCTTCATCATTGGGGGGCTCAGAGCGCCCCCAGTCGCGGCAAGCCGCGACTTCCCCACCCCAGCAGACTGTCTCCAACGGAGTCCTTCTTCGACAAATCGAGAAAAGGCGCAGCCTGTTGGAGCACCGAACAGGAATCAAACGCGCGCAGGCTTCGAGGTGTCAGTGCGACAGATGCAAGGCAGAAAAGCGCAGTCGATGCTCCGCATCGGCGAGCTTTTCTAACGCCGCAGGTGGTGTGCTGCCGCCCGAAGAGTGGTGTGAGGCATTGCTGAGCGGCGCTCTAGCCGCCTGGACAACCCGACTGGGCGACGGGTGTGTGCAAGCAGCCCTTCTGAAATGCGCAAAAGTCGTGTGTGCACTTGTTGTTGTCGTCGCATGTCTTCGCTTGACCCGCGCATGTACCCGACTTGCATACGTCGCCGGTCGTACATGCGTTGCCATCATCGCACTTGGCTCCCGGTGCAAGCTTGGCGCAGCTGCTCGCGACTGGGCGTGCACAGCGCATTCCGACGTTGACGGCGTAGGTATACGGCTTGGCCGCCGCTCTGAACCCCGCGCGCACCGTGTTGATGGCGACATCGTACCAACTGCCCCCGCGCAATCCGCGAGAGGTCCCTTTGGCAACATTGGCTGGGTCTGAAGGCCAGCCGGTTGCAGGGAAAGACGCATAGTAGGTCGTGCTATACCAGTCGAGACTCCACTCGTAGACATTACCAGCTAGGTCATAGTGCCCGTATGGCCCACGGCCGAGCGGAGACCCCGTCTTCACGACGGCTGTCGTTCCTTTGCCACAGCCCAGCCCCCCGCTGGCCAATACCCCATGCTTGCCGCAAACCGGTGGGCTCGTGCCCCATGGGTAGGGCCGCATTTTGGCCGCGCAACCAGCGGATCCGCCGTTTTCTTCGCATCGGCCGCGCGCCGCGAGCTCCCACTGCGCCTCAGTCGGCAACCCACCACCAGCCCATTGGCAATACGCATGCGCATTCGCCCAGGTGACGCAGTTGAGCGGATGCATGAGACGGCCGGTCACCGCTCCGTTTGACGTCCAATTGGCCTGTTTGCCGCCGACTTTGCACAAAGCATCGGCATAGCCCGCACCTGCCTCTGCCGAGGCGCAGCCCTTGGCCAATCGACACGCCTGATACGAGGCGACCGTCGCCTCGGTCAGCCCCATCCAGAAAGGCTTGCTGATGGTCACCTTGTGCTGGGGTTTTTCGTTCGCAACGGCGGTGCAGGCAGGATCCCCTGCGCTGCATCCCATCCAGAACGTTCCTGCGGGAACCAGCCCCCACTGCCCGCCCTTGTCAGTCCATACGCACGCGCCACCATCGCATTTGCCTGGCCCGCCGCCGCAGACAGTGCCATCGCTCGCGACTTCGACGGTGCATTTAGCCGTTTTCGCGTCGCAGGCGGCTTGGCGGCACGGTTGCGTCGGTTCTGCGCACTTCGGCTTTCCAGCGACGCACTTTCCGCCAGCGCAGTTGTCATCCAGGGAGCATTCACTCCCGTCCGTGCATGTCGCAGTGTTGGGCAACGCGACACAACCCGACTTCTTGTCGCAGCTATCATCGGTGCAGACGTTGCCGTCGTCGCAGTTCTTGGCC
>JAGSHB010000104.1 GCA_023954815.1 Myxococcales bacterium
CAAATATCCACTCGTGATATCGCGCAGCGCCATGTAGTGCCGGTCAAACTCTCGTCGAAGGTCGTCGAGGTTGCTCCGATCGCGACCATGCTCGATGACTTGGCGCAAATTGTAGTACGACCGCTTCAACAGGTCGTGGATCCGTTCGATGGCGTAGTCGATCTGCTCGAAATCACCGGCGAGATCAACGATATGTCGTCCGCGTAGGAGTCGCTCAGCGTCATTCATGGTCTGGCTCTGTCTGAAGTTTCGTGTGCAGAAAGGGGCGCAAGATAGAGGCTACCGGCCGTCCTCAACACGCCGCAAGCGTGTGCTGCGACTGATTATGGATCGACGTACGCCGCCTTGATCTCCAGCACTTCGTCGATGTGGGTCCAAAACAAGTCCAGTAGGTTGGGATCAAAGTGCTTTCCGCGCCCTTCGTCCATGATGGCCCGCGCTTTTTCGACGCTGAATTCAGGCTTGTAGCAGCGCTTTGACGTCAGCGCGTCGAACACATCGGCGATCGCGCAAATGCGACCCGAGATCGGAATCTCCTCGCCCACCAACCCGGCCGGATAGCCGCTACCATCCCATTTTTCATGGTGGGACCGCGCGATCTCGGCGGCGAGCTCAAGCATGTCCGACGAAGAACCATTGAGGATGCGATATCCGATCTCGGCGTGTTGCTTCATGATCTCGAACTCTTCCGGCGTCAATCGTACCTTCTTCATCAGGATACTGTCTGGCGTGCCGATCTTTCCGATGTCGTGCATGGGGCTGGCGATCCGGATGAGCTCGCACCATTCCTCCGGGTGACCGGCGTGCCGAGCGAGCAGCTCGCAGTACAGGCACATCCGCCGAATGTGCAGCGCGGTCTCATCACTTCGAAACTCGGCCGCGCGCGCCAGGCGCTGAATGGTCTCTTCCCGCGAGACCCGCAGCTCGGTACCCGCTGCCTCCAGATTCGCCACCGCCTTCTGCAGCTCTGCCGTCCGATCGAGCACCGTCTGCTCTAGGTAGGCTCGATAGCGCCGATTCTCGATCTCCAGCGTGCGGCGGCGCAGGGCGTTTGCGACGTTGATCAGAACTTCATTGGTCTCGAATGGTTTGATGATGTAGCCATACGCACCGATTTTTAGCGCTGTGGACGCGATCTGTGGGTCGTCGACGCCTGTGACCATGACCGCCGCAGTCGATGGATAGGCGTCCATGACGTGGCGCACCAAGTCGAGCCCAGATTCACCCGGCATGTTGACGTCGGACAGCACTAGGTCGAACTCTTGTTCAGCCAGCAACTGTCGGGCTTCGGAGGCGCTCTCCGCCAATGTGGTGTCGAACCCTTTCCGGCGCAGGATGCGACCGAGCATGCGGCGGATGAGGTCTTCGTCGTCAACGATCAGAATGGTTGGCATCTTCAGGGGAGTCCTCTTGGGCAATCTGCCCGGCACGTAGGATGCGGTCTCATCGGTGATCGTGTAAACCCGTCTCGTGTGAGGGTTTGCGTACCGGGGCTGTATAACCCACGCACAATGCCCACACGCTCCGGGTTTGAGGGGAGCGACAATGGGGGCGGGCCGCATGTTCGAGGATCGAGATGACTAAGCCCACCGAGCGGCCGGTCGCCGCCATTGATATCGGCTCCAATTCGATCTTCTTGCTGCTGGTGCGGATCACCAATGGGCGGCCGACCACGGTCTTGGAGCGCGTCAAACATCGCGCTCGTCTGGGCGCGGCTATCGGCCCGGACGGCGCGTTTTCCGAAGCCGTTTTAGACAGTACCGTCGCAGCTTTGTGCGGTTTTCGCGCTGTTATCGATCGTCACGGTGCCCAGGTGCGCGCGACGGCAACCGCCGCCGTTCGGCAAGCGAGCAACGGTCAGCACTTGCTTGAACGCATCCGCCGAGAAGCCCGCATCGATGTTGAGATGATCAGCGGCCAACGTGAAGCAGAGCTTGTGTTTCTGGGCGTACAGTCGGGGGACGTCGCCTGTGAGCGGGCGTTATGCGCTGACGTAGGCGGGGGATCGACCGAGGTGGTCGTGGGCCACGGCAAGGTCGTGAAGTCTGCCGTCAGCGTGCCCATTGGCGCGGTGATGCTCTCTCACCCCCGGCTCATGCGGGCCCCGGTGAGCAACGCGGTTGAGATGACGATTCGAGCGGAGATTCGAGCGGCGCTGGCTACCCAGCCGACTGCGGGGCAGGGTGGTTGGGATCGTGCGATCGCCACGAGTGGCAGCGCCCAACGGATCGCCCGGATCGTGGCTGCGAGCCATGGGCGCTCGCCGCGGGCGGGTATCGACGGCGACATCATCACGCGCGCTGACCTCGCCAAGCTCCGCACCCAATTGGCGAGCGCTGCGAGTCACGACGACCGACTGGCCGTGCCCGGCATGGACCCTGAGCGCGCCGATGTGCTGCTCGGCGGCGTGCTCATCTTTGAAGAACTCTCCGCGGCATTGGGGATTGAACGTTGGCACGTCTCGATGGCAGGTCTCCGCATGGGGTTGGTCGCCGACGCGCTGACAAGGCGCCAGGAGGGTCGCTCATGAGCGCTCGCAAAGGAAAATCCAAGGGCCGCAGGCCGTTCCATCGCATTCGCGACCCTGCAAAGGCGCCGCGTGGTGACAAAGAGCGCACCAGCCCGCCCGAGGAGTCTCGTCCAGCGCCTGACGGTGGGCGCTCCGGCACACCAGCGCCCCGCGCACAGCCGCCCCGCGCACAGCCGCCTCGCGCACAGCCGCCTCGCACACCATCGTCTCGTAAGTCCCCGCGCACGCCGCCGCCGCTGCCACCGACGGGCTGGATTCCCGACGTCTCCGCGCTCGTTGGGCCCATCAAGGAGCTCGCCGCCGAGCGCTACACGCCTGCACGTATGCGCGGGCAAAAGGTGCCGTTAGCGGAGATTCACCGTGACGGCCTGCGGATGCTCAACAAGGGCTTCACCTCGGATCGGGACGACCGCAACGCGGGCTACCTTTCCGGCCCAAGAGCCCGCGGCGCCTACCTCGTCTACTACACGTTCACCGGCGCTGCGACGGTGCAGTCCGTTCTGCGGCAGGCCGATTTGCGGGGCGCATGGAACGACTTTCCGACTGACAGGCCTCTGCGCGTGCTCGACCTCGGCGCGGGCCCGCTGACGGCGACGCTCGGGCTGGCGACGGCGTGGCCCGATATCCCCCTCGACGTCACCGCGGTCGATGGCGCGAAAGCTGCGCTCAATGACGGCGCGGCTCTGTTGGAGGCGATCCGCCCCGGCACCAAAGTTCGTCTGGAAGCGGGGAATCTGCGCAACGGCAAGCTGCGGCAACGCCTCGGCTCCGACTATGACGTCGTGCTACTGGCCAACGTGCTCAACGAGTTTCCGGAGACCGTCCGTCGAGAGCGCACTCGCGGTGAAGATAGCGGTGAGTCTCCCGCCCAGCGATTGCTTCGCGACGTACTCGAAAACCGGCTGGCTCCGGGCGGTCGCGTGGTCATTGTGGAGACCGGCCAGCGGGCGTCGTCTCGCCTGCTCATCGCCCTTCGCGACTCGCTCATCGCTGGCGAGCAAGCGGAGGTCATCGCCCCCTGCCTCGGCGCGGTCACCTGCCCACTGGGTGCAGCGCACAGCCGTGACTGGTGCCACGCAGACCAGCCCTGGCGTCGTCCGCGCCCCGTCGCAGCGCTCGATCGCATGCTGAGCCGGCGCAGGGATACCCTGAAATTCAGCTATTTAGTGCTATCTCGGCCTGGAGAGGGGGCGCCGCCGGCCCGCGACACGTGGCGTCTTATCGGTGGCCCGATGGGCAGGCCCGGCATGACGACTCGGCGGTATGCCTGCGGTCCAACTGGGCGTATCGTATGCGTGGACGAACGTGGCTCCACGGACTTCCACGACATCCCGCGCGGGGACTTGCTCATCGCCAGCGGCGAGCCCAGAAAGGGTGGCCCGCGGGGCGAAATGGAGCTGCGCGTGGGACGAAATCGCCAGGGAGGATCGCGGTGAGCAGCGCAGATGACTTCAACTGGGACCTCGGTACGCCGCTGGACGGGGATCGGGCCATCGCTCAGACCTCCGACAAGCTCGCTGGCCGACACATCGCGTTGTGCGTCACCGGCGGTATCGCTGCCTACCGAATTCCGACCCTCGCGCGGGAACTTCGGCGGGCAGGCGCCGAGGTGACAGCCTGGGTCACGCCGACCGCCCTGCAATTCGTCACGCGGGATGCGCTGCGATGGACCACCCTGAGGCCCGTGGTGGGCGACTTGGACGGCCGCGCCCAGCACGTGGAGAGCGCGTCTGTCGATCTGTGGTTGGTGGCGCCGGCGACCTACTCGACGATCAACAAGATGGCCCAAGGGATAGCCGACAACGCCTTGACCACCGCATTGGCTAGCGCCATCGGTCGCGTCGAAGCCGGCCAGACTCAGATTCTCATCGCACCGACGATGCACGGCACCATGGCCAACAGCATCCTGCGTGCGAGTCTCGCGCGGTTGGCCAACCTGGGGTGCCGCGTCATCACGCCAAGAGCCCGTGACGGAAAAGCCCTGCTGCCGGAAGACGCAGATCTGCTCACTGCCGTGATGGACGCCCTGCCATCCCAGGCGAGCTGAAGCGACCGAAATATTGAGCTAATTTTGCGCTAACGACCTGATTAGTCCGGCTTTTCGCCGATAGTGAACGTCAGTTTGTCGTCGTCATCCACGCCGACCATGACCTCGCCGCCCTTGGCCAAGCGGCCAAAGAGAAGCTCATCAGCCAGCGGCCTACGCAGCTCATCGTTGAGCAGGCGCTTCATCGGTCGGGCGCCAAATTTCGGGTCGTAGCCCTTAGCGGCAAACCAGGCACGAGCAGCCTCGTCGAGATCGAGCACCACCTTGCGCTCACCCAGCTGGCCCTGCAGCTCGGCGACGAACTTGTCCACAATACGGCCCATGACCGACGGCGACAGGCGCGAGAAGCGTACCCGTGCGTCGATGCGGTTACGAAACTCTGGGCGGAACAGCCGCTTGTACTCGCGATCCTCTTGGCCATCGGACCCATCGGACGCGACACCGAAGCCCAAGCGGCCCTTCTCCAGCTCGTGGGCGCCGACGTTGCTGGTCATGATCAGCACGACGTGACGGAAGTCGGTGGTCTTGCCGTTGTTATCCGTCAGCCGGCCGCTATCCATCACCTGCAGCAGCACGTTGAACACATCTGGGTGGGCCTTTTCGATCTCGTCGAGCAGCAGGACGGCGTGGGGCGTCTTGGCGATGGCTTCCGTGAGCATCCCGCCTTGATCAAAACCCACGTATCCGGGCGGGGCACCGATGAGGCGGCTCACCGTGTGGCGCTCCATGTACTCGCTCATGTCAAAGCGCACAAATGACAAGCCCAACGTCGTCGCCAGTTGCCTGGCGAGCTCGGTTTTGCCCACGCCGGTCGGCCCGGTGAACATGAACACGCCAGTCGGTTTTTCCTGCGGGCCAAGTCCCGAACGGGCCACTTTCACAGCCGTCGAGACCTGCTGGCAGGCGTCGTCTTGGCCGAACACGACCTGCTTGAGGTCCGACTCTAAGTTTTGCAGGGCACTGCGGTCGTCGTTGGTCACCTGGCGCTCAGGAATGCGGGCGATCTTCGCTAGGACAGACTCGATGTCGCGCACTGTCACGCGCAGCGTCGGCCCGCCGTGCTGCTTGAGCCCGGCGCTGACCTCAGCGGCCTCGAGGACCGACGCCTCATCCGACCTCTCGTCCGGGGCCTTGGCAGGCGTCTCAGCGGTCGTCTCGGGAGGCGGCAAATCGCCCGCACGGGCCCGTTTTCTGGCCTCTTTGCGCGCGTGGCGCAAGCGAACGGCCGCACCAGCTTCGTCGATGAGATCGATCGCTTTGTCGGGCAAGCGGCGATCATGCATGTACCGCCCGCTGAGGGTCGCTGCGCTCTTGAGCGCCGCCATGGAGTAGCGCACGTGGTGGTGCTCTTCGTACCGGCCGCGCAGGCCCTTGAGCACCGTGAACGTCTCCTGTGGGGACAGCTCGGGCACATCGATCTTCTGGAAGCGCCGTGCGAATGCGCGGTCCTTGAGGATGTGCGTGCGCATCTCCTCGTACGTGGTCGAGCCCACGCAGCGCAGCTTACCGGAGGCCAGCGCCGGCTTGAGCAGATTGCTGGCGTCGAGCGATCCGCCCGAGGTGGCGCCGGCACCGACGATGGTGTGGAGCTCATCGGCGAACAGCACCGCGTCGCCCTCAAACTCTTTCAGCTCGCGCAGCACGCCCTTGAGGCGCTTTTCAAAGTCACCCCGGTATTTCGCACCTGCGAGCAGCGCACCCAGATCCAAGGAAAAGATGGTCGTCCGCAACAGCGGCTCTGGTGCCTTGCCCAGCACGATCTCTCGCGCCAGCCCTTCGATGATGGCTGTCTTGCCCACGCCGCTGTCGCCGACCAGCAGGGGGTTGTTCTTGCGCCTGCGCATCAACACATGGGCGACGCGCTCCAGCTCCGCCGCACGGCCCACGAGCGGATCGATCCGCCCTTGGCGCGACTCTTCGTTCAGGTTGGTGCAGTACTGCTCCAGGAAACTGCGCCGCTCACCGGGCTCGTCGCCCTCGTCGTCGCCTTCGGTCAGGGGTGAGGCCTCCTCTTCGTCTTCGTCGTCGCCATGGCTCAAGAAGGTGACCAACTCCAGCCGCGTCACGCCCTGTTTGGCCAGGAAATAGACCGCAAAGCTGTCGTCCTCCATGAACATGCTGACCAGCACGTTGGGCCCTTCAACCCGCTCCTTACCGGCGCCGCGCACGTGCATTGCCGCCCGCTGAATCACTCGCTGCAGACCGATGGTGGGCTGCGCCGACAGATCGAGCTCCTCGCCGAGGCGCTCCACCTCATTGGCCAGGAAGTCGTCCAGGTGGCGTTTGAGATCACCGATATCGCCGCCGCATCGCCGCAGGGCCCTGGCCGTCTTGGCGTCGTGCAGCAGGGCGTACAGCATGTGCTCGAGCCCAAAAAACTCGTGCCGGCGCACCTGCGCTTCACTGGCCGCGACTTGGATCGCAATCTCTAGTTCCATGCTCAACATGGGCACTCCTCGCTTGGCTTCAAGCCCGCTCGACAGTCAGCTTCAGTGGCATCCCGTTGCCCCGGGCATGCTCCGTCACCTTGGCGACCTTCGACTCGGCCATGTCGCGGGTGTACGTGCCGGCGATGCCCTGCCCCTTGTGGTGGACCGTGAGCATGACCTGCCGTGCGTCCGTATCGGTGCGGTTGAACCACGCCTTGAGGATCTGCACGACGAATTCTTGGGTGGTGTAGTCGTCGTTGTGTAGGACGACATTGTACATCGGTGGCCGCTTGACCTTCTTTCTCGTTGAGATCAGTACGCCATCTTGTCGATCGTGGTCGGAACCCGGCATCGCACGCCCTCCTGGTAGCGTCAGGGTAGGGCAAGCCCGCCGCTGCGCAAGGGAGTGAAGCCAACTCCGCCCTTTCTGTTCGGGATTATCGTCCTTTCCGCGCCATTTGAACATCACGGTTTCAGCGGTCGCAGCACCATCGTCGTCTGGCAGCAGCCAAAAAGACGACGGGGCCGGACAACCGTCCGACCCCGTCTGAGTGAGCTACGAGCTAGGCTCGCAATCGCTTACTTGGCGCGAATGACCTTCTTGGTCTCGATGGTGACCGAGTCACCGCCGCCCGTCGGCTTGCCGTTGACCTCCACGATCTTGAACTGCACGCGGCGGTTCGTCTCGCGGCACTTCTTCAGCGCCCGCTTGGCCTTGCGACCACGCTTCTTGCTGAGCGTCGGTGCGTCTTCGCAGAGCGGTGCAGTCTCGCCGTAGCCCTTGGCCACGAGACGCGAGGCGCCAAGACCCTTGCCAACGAGGTAGGTCTTCACCGCTTCAGCGCGAGCCGCTGAGAGCTTCATGTTGGCGGCATCCGCACCGGTATCATCGGTGTGGCCCTCAA
The DNA here is from genome assembly GCA_023954815.1 of Myxococcales bacterium. GTDB lineage: Bacteria > Myxococcota_A > UBA9042 > UBA9042 > UBA9042 > UBA9042. Next base: position 7,912 of record JAGSHB010000104.1, read on the forward strand.
CCTGAATCTTGGTGATGGACGGGAACTTGCCGAGCACCACCGCGACGGTGTCGAGCAGGGTGTAGGACTTGTCCTTGATGTCCGCCTTGTTCACTTCGAAGAAGACCTTCTGCAAGATCTTGATCTCGTTCTTGGTCACAACCACCAGGCTCTTCTTGTCTGGGCAACCGTCGTCATCCTTGTAGCCGTTGAACGACTCAGGCTTGTTCGGGCACTTGTCCTTTTTGTCCGGGATGCCGTCCTTGTCGGCGTCCTTGATGGGGCAACCCTGCTCGGATGCGGGGCCAGCCTCGTTCGGGCACTTGTCCTTCTTGTCCAGGATGCGGTCGCCGTCATTGTCCGGATCGGGGCAGCCGTCAGCGTCCTTGAAGCCGTCCTTGTCCTCGGGGCGGTTCGGGCACTTGTCCTTGCCGTCCGGCAGACCATCGTTGTCGTTGTCGAACTCGGGGCAGCCGTCTGCGTCCTTCCAGCCGTCCTTGTCTTCGGCCTTGTTGGGGCACTTGTCGTCGGTGTCGAGCACGCCGTCACCGTCGTTGTCTGGGTCCGGGCAGCCGTCTTTGTCCTGGAAGCCGTCCTTGTCCTCGGGCTTCTTCGGGCACTTGTCCTCAGTATCGAGCAGGCCGTCACCGTCGGCGTCGCGCACGGCGGTGTCGATGACGTAGCTGGCACCGAACAGGAACTCGAAGTCGTGGGTCGTCAAATCAGCACGGCCAGCGACGTTCAGGTACCGAATGTCGAGACGAAGCAAGAGGTTGTTCGTCACAAAGTACTTCACGCCGACGCCGAGCTGCAGGGCGGCGTCGGAGTCGGTCTCAGCGAAATCATTCTTGTTCGAGACGGGGCTGACCTTGTCGAACTCTTTTTCGGTCATCAGGTATTCGTTGCCGTACCCGATGGCGCCAAATGGCCGGAGACGTCCGTCCATCAGGTTGATGTGCGCCAACGCCAAGGCCCGCAAGCCGAGCAGAGAGGCGGATGATCCGTCGCTCTCAAAGCTGCTCGAGACCATTTTGACTTCGCCCTCGAAGCCGAGCATGCCGGTGAGGTTGTAGCCGCCGCGCAAACCGAAGGCGAGACCCGAAGTCGGGATGTTCTCGTCGAAGAAGGCGTTGCCCAACTCACTGTCACCACTGATGATCTGGTAGCCGACAAAGCCGCCGACCTCGATCGTTTTGTCGTGGCGCCGCGGGGCCTTGGCGTCGGCCGTCCCCGCAGCCATGACCGTGCAAACCGCAACCAAGACGGCGACTGCGCTCCGGCCGAACATGCTGATGACGTTGTTCATTCACTCTCTCCTCGCGCCGGGGCCGGCCATGCGCAAAAGCGCGACAGGACGGTCGGGGCAATATGTGAACCCTGTGCCGGCGCCAGCGCCAGCGATGAATCCATGTGCTCAGGGCCGCGCGAGTGTACGACTTGTACACACTTCTTCAAGGGGCAGGTCGCTAGAACTGCTATGCGGGGGGAACCACGGCTACGGACCGGTTCTATGTGCAAGTAATGGTCCAACACTTTACGAATGTTCGCTAGATTTTCGCTTGGACCCCTAGTTTTGCTTGGCGATTGTCGGCGCCTGACTCGCGCGTTGCCGATCCAACTGCGCAGGTTCATTGTCCTGCGCAGAAATAATCACAGTGCTGAGAAATCCCACCGCAACCGCACACCGATTCGATCGTGCTGATCAAGTCCAGCGAACGGACCGAACTTTTCACCGGGCTGATAGGTGACAAAGGTGGTGCTTAGTTTCAAAGCGTCGCGGATGTCCCATGTGACATCGGCCCTCGCGAGCCACCCGTACTGAGCGACGTGGCCCACTGCGATCGCGACTGCGGTGAAGTGGAGCCGATCATTCCAGGTGTTGTGTTGGGCACGCAGGGACAGAAAGGGCGCGTCCACGGGAAAGAGCAGGTCTTCTGGGGTATCGAGCAGCGTTGTTCGGCTGCCCTCAAAACCCAGGACGGTGTCCCGAATGCCCCGGTACGTCACGCTGACCATGGTTTGGAGTGTGTCCGTGCGCTGATAGGAGAGCTTCGGTGGCATGACGCCGCTGTCCCCCACCGAAAACGGCCGCCGGTGCTCCAAGGCGAGCTCCCACTTCAGCAAAAAGTCGCCCGTCGCCATGGCGCCCGATGTACCGACGAGCTCGTAGCGCAGGTGCTGCACAGGCATGACCAGGGTGGTCTTGCTGGCGTCGAGCAGGCTGAGAAAGTTCACGTTGGTGATGACACCCTGTTGGTCGAGCACACTGGCGGCGTAGGCGCCCAGGTCGATGCCTGCGCCCTTGTAGACCCACCGGAGTAACCACTGCTGATTGGCCCAGGCTAGGTCGGTCTGGCCATGCTCAAACCGCACCTCCTTGCTCGCCATGACGCTGCCGATGTCGACGCCTGCACCGGCCGGTGCCTGGTCGCCGCCCAAAAAAGCGGGTAGCGGCGAAAAAGGCCCGAGCGGCGGGGTTCTCAGCCCAAAACAAGCTTCGCGCCACAAGGTGTTGCAGGTCTCGTGTACCACCATCGCTTCGACCCGGTGGTCGCCGTTTGCTGTGGTGGTGAACCAACCGACACGCGATGCCAGCACGGGCACGCGGATGTCGTCCAGGTCCGATAGACCGGGCTCTCGATTGTCCCGCGGGTTGACCACATCGACGACGCTCATGCCATCGCCCTCGCCCCACGCCACCACCTGTCGGCCGACGGTGAACTCAAAGTCGCCCAGCGCCAGGGCCGCAAAGGTCTCGCGCACCTGGAGCAGCTGTCTGTAGGCATCCCGGGTCGGGTCTCTGAATTCATCGGCGCGGTGCAGATAGGCCAGATCGAACTCGCCGTGCACCGCAGCCTGGATTCGCCATGGCCCGCGCTTGTATCCCAGGGTCAGATCGAGGTTCTGGCGGCCCTTTGCGAACGGGTTGTCATCGCCGCCTTGCAGCGCGAGCCCATCGGTCGCTTTGGTGCCGTTGACCCGCTCGGTCCACATGCCCCAATCACTGCGAATCGCTCCCACCAACGACCAGGGCGACGGCGGTGCGACCACAGGCGTCGCTTCTGCTGGGGCCGTCGCAAATCCGGCATCGTCTCCTGCGCCGTCATCGCCGAACCCGGATTCGTCGTCGTCACCGTAGCCAGCTTCTTCTGCGGGTGCTGTTGCCTTTGCTTTCGGAGCCGGCGCCGATTTCGCTGGCGATGCGGATTTGCCTGTCGGTGCCGCCGCCACAGATGCCGCCAAGCTCGACGCGACAACTAGCGTCGCGAGCGACAGACGCGACAGGCGAGCCCGGGCGGTCACTACAGGCCCTTCTCAAGCCGACGCTGGGTGAAATCAGTCGCCTTTACTGCCGGGTTGTTCAGCTTGTACTGCATGAAGTCGAGCACCGTCGTCGACACCACCTTCTTGCCGCGCACGGTCCGCACGGCGATGCGATGGGGGATCCACAGCCCGTCGACCTTCTTGATGCGGGCAAACTTCGTGTACTTGAGCTTCTTGCCCTCACGCACCCAGGCCTTCGTCTGCACCGGAATGAGCTTGGCCTTGCTGATCCAAACCAGGCTCTTCAGATAGCCGGTTTCGCGCTTTTCCTTTGCGCTGCTGGGCCGAGACTCGATGAGCCAGCAAACCTCACCGCCCGCTTTGACCTCGGCTTTGAGCAGCTTGTAGGTGTATTGCGTCGTGTCCTTCTTGGTCATGTCGGAGAACGTCAGGTCCGAGCCCATGAACGCCCCCGATTTGTCCGACGACGAGATCCGCGTGCTCTTGCGAAGACTCGGCAGGTAGAGCCACTGGTCGTCGTCTTTGGCGCCAGCGTCGTAGTCCACGCTCAGCAGCGCCGTGTTGCGCACATCGGCCGGGCTCTCAAAGATCATCAGCTGCTTGGTGCCGCCTTTGAACTTCATGGTCCGCGACTGCACGACGCGCGTACGACTCCGCCCCGCGCCGTCCGTGATCTTCATTCGCAGCCTAGCTGTGCCCTTGTCTCCCGTCGCCCGATCCTCGACCGCCTTCATGATCTTGTTGACGTCGGTCTCTGTCGGGGCAATCGCGAAAGCTGGGCTCGCCAGGGTTATCAGCAGGACGCTCACCGCCGCGGTGGTGAGGTGGTTGTGTGCCGTCATGGGAGCCTCCGTCGTTCGCTATTGGTCCACCGTCTGCTGCGGCGCTTTGTCCTTGTAGAACGTACGCAGCAGCGCTGGCGAAAAGAGTAGGTCAATCAGCAGCGCCAGCACGACCGTCGTCGCCACCAGCATGCCAAATCGGCCGATGTTGCTCATCTGCGCCGTCGTATAAACGCAGAACCCCCCACAAAGAATCACACTGGTGCTGACCATCGCGCGGCCACTGTGGGAAAACGTAAAAGTAATCGCGTCTTCGACCTTGCCGTTGAGCCGATAGTGGGCCTGAAAATGGTGGAGCAGGTGAATCGTATCGTCCACCGCGATGCCGATGGCAATCGACGCGATGAGCAGGTTGGCCATGTCGATCGGGATGCCCGCGAGGCCCATCATCCCCATAATCGCGACGATCGGCAGCAGGTTCGGCACCATGGCGATCAGCCCGAGCTTCAGGTCTTTGAGCATGAGCACCATCATCACGGTGATGGCCGCAAACGCGATGCCAAAGCTGTTCATCAAGTCGGAGATGAGGTTGGCGATCACGGAAAAGAGCGAGTAGATGGCGCCCGTCGCCTTCACCGTTGCCCGGTCACCGATGTGCTGTTTGATGCCCGTCTCGATGTGTCGGGTAAATCCGGCATAGCTCGACGCGTCGATCCACCGCACTCGGATGGTCATCTGTGTCTTGGTCAGATCGTTGGTCGCCAAACGCCGCAGCTGAGCTGGTCCGGCATTTTCGAACATGAAGAGCAGATCGCTCACCCCGCGGTCTGTGTCGGGCAGCTTGTAGAACGCGGGGTCGTCGTCGTGCAGGGATTGGTTTGTCTCCTTGATCACATCGAGCAAGCTGATGGTGTTGCCGACCAGGACCATGTTGTCGACCGGATTGACGTAGCTGCGGATGTGGGCATCCAACTTTTCCAAGCCGCGTAGGAGCGCTAGGTCCTTCACATTGCGACCTTCTTTGGCCTCGATCAGAAGCTGAACGTTGGCTGTACCCCCGACTTCTCGGTCGATTTCCTCAAAAGTCAGCCGCACCGGCAGGTCGCTTGGAAACCAGGTGATCGGATGGTGAAAGAGGTTGAGTTGCGTCGTCGCCAGCCCACAAACGGCCGCTAGGAGCAGCGCCAGGATCAGCGCACGCCGCCGTCTGGGTGTCTTCTTGCCGAGCGGCGCCCCGGCTGGGCTGCCCTTGTCGAAGCTGAAGTCGCGCGCCAGATCGAGGAAGCGGTCGAGGTTGTCGTCGCCACCGGCTGTGTTGGCTCCGAGCATGGATTTCGTGTTGAAGCTCAGCATGATCGGCAGGAAGATCAGGCTGTGGGTCAGCGCCACGCCCACGCCCCAAGCGCCGGCCGTCCCCATCTCGGAGATGCCGCCCACCGAGGCAAAGCGAAAGCTCAGCAGCCCGACCATGGTCGTCAGGGTGGTGAACAGCACAGGAATCGCGGTGGTCGCCACGCTGTAGATGATGGCGTCGCGATTGGAGCGGCCATCGAGCCGCGCGTCTCGGTAGACGCTCTGGATGTGGACGGAATCACCGATACCCACACACACCAAGAAGGCCGGCAGGATATTGCTCAGCATGGTGACGGAGAGCCCCATGCCCGCCATGGCGCCAAAGGTCCAGATGGCTGCCTGCACCACCACACCGATGGGGCCGATGACGCCCATGGGATGGCGAAACAGGAAGATCAGCGCCAGTAGCATGGCGAAGATGGCGACCAAGCCGGTACGACGCAGATCCTTGAGCATCAGGTCATTGAGCGCCGCACCCAGGGCAGGGGGGCCCGCGACGCCGAGCTCAAACCCCTCGGTCTCGTGCTCATCGCAGATCTTCTTCAGCTGCCAGTAGACCTTCTCCGAGTCCTTCTCGCTCATGAACTGGGTACGCACGCTCAGCACCGCGTGGGTGCCGCTCTTGCCGATGACCTGACCGACCAGCTTGCTATCGGCCAGCACCTGTTTCTTCAGCGCCGGGAGCGCGCTGGCCGGCGGCATGGGATCCATGAGCTTGCCCACGCGCAGGGTGCCGCCCTTGCCGGTGGTTTGGCGCACGTTGATGAGGCTGGTGACCTCGTCGACGATCGAGCCGCCCGCTTCGTCGCCCCAACCCGAATCGATCTTGCGATCCGCCTTTGGGTTGGCGGTCTTTTTTGCAGCGGAAGCTGGATTTGGACCCGCAGAATCAGGCTTTTCGGCCGCTTCACCCTCGCCAAAATCAGCGAAGTCGTCGCCAAAGTCGTCACCGCCAAAGTCGTCTCCGGCAGCGTCATCTCCACCGGCTGTCGTGGCGGACGCGCCCGCGGCGTTGCCAGCAGCGTCGTTTGCCCCCGCCGCTTTGACCGCCGCTTTGGTGTTTGCCTGTGTAGATCGGGCCCCGGTCGGAGCTGTCTGCGCCTTGGTCTTACGCCCCTTCACCTGCTTGCGCTGGCCCAGAGACGGAATGTCCATGTCCAGCGCTTCGAACGTGCGGTGCAGCTTCTCCAATCGTCCCAGGAACTCGGGCGTGAACACATCGCCCTTGGCCATGACGATGAAGTAGCCGTCCTTGCCGAACTCATCCCGGAAGTCCTCGAGCAGCGCGCGGGCGTTGGAGTTGCTCGAGGCGAAGGCTTCGACGCTGTTGTCCAACGTCAGCTGGGTGGCGGCCAGGTAGGCAAAACCAGCTGATCCAACGAGCGTCAGCCCGAGAAATAGCCACCGAAAGCGCAAAACCAGCTCGGCCCAACGACGAAAGAACGGATTTTCCGTCTCTCGCGGGTGCTCGGGCGTCGAGATGTGCGGCGAAGAGGGCATGTGGGGTCATCCACCGAGAGGAGGGGGCTCCGAGGGGAGGCTCCAGGGAGCGCGTACAATGACCCAACGCAGCCCGGCTGACCAGTCAGCGCCCACGTGGGTGAGGCCCCCCAAACCGCTCCTACATCACACGGCGTGCGCCAAAGTGGAGATGGGCGGCGCCATCACGATGTCTCGCTAGTCGTACTTGTAGAAACCCTGACCGCTCTTCCGGCCCAGCCAGCCCGCGTCGACGTACTTCCGCAGCAGCGGGCACGGGCGGTACTTGCTGTCGCCGAGACCGCTGTGCAGCACGTCCATGATCGCGAGCACGGTGTCGAGGCCGATGAAATCAGCGAGCGTCAGCGGGCCCATGGGGTGGTTGAGACCGAGCTTGCAGCTCTTGTCGATGTCTTCAGGCGTGGCGACGCCCTCCATCACCGCATAACAGGCCTCATTGATGAACGGAATCAACACGCGATTGACGATAAAGCCTGGGTAGTCCTGGCTGATGCAGACCTGCTTGCCCATGCGCTCGGCCAACGCCGTGGTCGCGGCGAAGGTCTCATCGGAGGTCGGCAAGCCGCGGATCAGCTCGACGAGCTTCATCACGGGCACCGGGTTCATAAAGTGCATGCCCACCACACGATCGGGGCGCTTGGTCGCCGCGCACAGGCGGGTAATCGGAATGGACGACGTGTTGCTCGCCAGAATCGCCCGGGGATTGAGCAGCCCGTCGAGTTTGGCGAACAGCTCCTTTTTGATCTTCTCGTTTTCAACGATGGCTTCGACCGCAAAGTCCGCGTCCGCCAGATCTTCGAAGACCGCGGTGAACTGCACCCGCGCGATGACCGAGGCAGCCGTCTCACCCTCGGGAAGACGGCCCTTGCTCTCCAGTTTCGCCAGCGAGCGCTTCATGCCGGTCTCAGCGCGCGCGACGGCGGCTTCAGCGAGATCGTAGAGCCGCACCTGCAGTCCGGCCTGGGCCGCAACTTGAGCGATGCCCGCGCCCATCTGGCCGCTGCCGATCACCGCGATGGTCTCGATGTGTGAGATTGCCGTCATGGAGCCCTCCTCGCCGCACCGATTCTGGCGGCGCCCGTGGTTTCGCTGTGCGCTTGTGGCACGCTAGCCCCGTCACGACAAGGAGGCCTTGATGCCGATCACCCTAACGCCCGGTCACATCAACAGATTGCGGCGCGATCTTGCGCGCAAAGGCATGGAGGTCAACGGCAAGCTGACCCGCTTGCTCGCCAACATGAACGCGCGGTTGCTGGATCTGAAGACCCCCGACGAGCAGAAGCCGGGGCTGCGGCCAGAAGAGAAGCTGCGGCGCTATCTGGACAAAATCATCGCCGCGCAAAGGCGTCTGGGCACCGAAGGTTGGGGCAAGTGCGTGACCTGCCAAGCCGAGATCCCGCAAGCGCAGCTCGATGACAGCCCTTGGAAGGCGGAGTGCGATCGGTGTTTGGCTGATGAAGGCGCGCTTTTCTGATCGTGAGATGCACTACAAACTAGCCGCCTGATCCCGCTGCGCTTGCTGCCAACGGCCAAGCTGTTCCAGCGCTGCGATCCTGACAATTCGGGGAATAACCGCCCGAAACACCTCACAATAAGGCGAGCGGCCGTCGATGTGACCCTCTCGCCGATGGAGCAGCAGCGGGCAGCCACCCGCGCACGACGGCTTGTGCCGACAGCGGTTGCAGGTGTCGTTGCCCACAGACCGGGTAAATGCGCCAAAGGGGCGCGTCTCGGCCATCTGGGTGTGTAGCGGCACGTCCGCGCGGAGCCGCCCAGCCTCGGCGTCGTGCAGCGCGGCTTGGCACGGGCTCAGCGCGCCGCCATCGCCGATCGCCAAGTAGTTATTGCCCGCCCCGCACGCCTTCGCGATCGGCCGCCACAGGGAGAGATCGCAGAAGTGGTGGGTCTGGCGAAAGGGCGGAACCACCGGCCGTTGTGCGTCGACCTGCGCGCCGACGTGGGCCTCGATGAGGTCGTAGCAGCGGTGAAACGTGCCGCGGACCCGGTCGAGCGCTGCGCCGCCCAGGATGCCGGCGTCAAAAGAGTCTGGCCGCATGTCGCCGCAACGCTGCGCGCCGCGCTGGTCCGCCAAATCGGTAGCGCCCCACTGCAGATCGCGCACGAGGCTGTAGCGAAACGGCAGCCCTTCACTGAGCAGCCAGGCTGTGAGCTCCGGTAGCTCGTCGAGATTGCTATCGCCGACCGTCAGCAGCATGTAGGGCCGCAGACCGGCGCTGCGCCATTTGGCCAGGCCAGCTTGCAGCAGCTTGAAGCTGCCGCCGCCGCCCATCCGCGGTCGCATGCGGTCCTGGACCTCCCCGAGCCCGTCGACGCTCACACTCAGCCCCAGCCCATGAGTCGCAACCCACTCGGGCGCGCCGTCGGGAACCACCGTGCCGTTGGTCAAAATCGCCGCCGAAAAGCGCACGTCATGGCGCGCACACCGAGTGGTGGCCTCGCCGTAGACCCGCTTCAGCGCACCGAACTGCAGCATCGGCTCGCCGCCCGCAAAGCGCGCGTGAATCCCGGTGTACAGCCCGGACTGCGCGGTGCGTTCGATGCTGCCGACCATGGCCTGCTCAACACCGACGCCGAGCTTGGTCTTGCTCTTGTCGATGTAGCAGTAGGGGCAGTCGAGGTTGCAGGCATTGGTCAGATGGAGCCAGAGCTGGAACGTGCGGCCAGCCGCCTTGGCCGGCCCCCGCGGCGTCACCCCAGGCGATCGCAGCAGCCCGCTCTTGAGCAACAGCGGCACCTGTTTCAGCAGCATCGCCTCACGACCCGCGTGCCCGCCGCTGAGCGTCGCCACCAACTCGCCCAGCGTGCGGCCATCGGCGCTATCGAGCAGCGCGCCGGCGGCACCGGACAGCAGCACCAACGCGTTGTGCCCATCCGGGTCATGACCAAAACGCCGGCCGCGCACCACGCCGAGCGCCAGCCGCGGCGCTCTCGTCACCGAACGCTCAAGCGGTAGTACGTCGCTGCCAGGAGCGAGCGGAGTTGGAGGGAAATCGCCCGTTTTTCTTGGTTCGAAGCTCACCAGTCGCTGCAATCGGAGCTGCAGTCAAACGAGCAGTCGGAGCTGCAATCCCAGGAGCAGTCCGAGCTGCAATCCCAAGAACAATCCGAGCTACAGTCAAAGGACGACGACTCTGAGGTGTCTTCGTAGCCCGCGCAGTCAAAGCTGCCGCCGCCTGAGTCCCCGCCGTACCCGTCCCAGGAGGTCTCCTCGGGCGTGTAGATGTCCATGGCGCTGTCGTCCCAGACCGCCGCGTCGAAATCGAGATCGACCACGTCCGTCACGCCGTCAAAGCGGGTCGAGTAGTCCATCATCTGGTCGGCGTCACAGATCGGCGAGCCGTTGTAGTCCATGATGTGCACGGGCGAACCGTAGTGGGACCAACTCGATCCCAGGTGCCCAGAGCTATAGCCCCAGTGTGACCTGGGCGAAATCATGGCGTCGATGACCATCAGATTGACGAACGTGTCCATCGGATCTCGGTAGTACGTCCCCCATGGATCGTAGTGCGCGCCGTAGTAGCCAGAACGCGGATAGCTCGGCGCTGAACGCAAGCTGGCCCGGCGCTGATCCCGGTTAGTTCCAAGCTCTCGGACCTCATCTGCGCTCGGTTTGACCACTTGCAGATCGGGCGGGTCCATCTCGACGCGGCCATCGGGGAACGAGCGCTGCAAGCCGCCCCTGATCCGCTCACAGAAGTCACCTAGCAGCTGCTTGTAGGTCGGCACCAGCTTGTCGTCACCGAGGCGCTTGCCGATGCGATCCTTGGCGTCCTCGATGCTCTCACCAGCCTGGGGCCGCAGCTCCAAGATCCGCCCGCCGACCGCGATCGTCGCCGCTGGCTGGGCCTTTTCGTGCTTGGCGCGCACCGTCACCTCAATCAGGGTGTGCAGGCCGTCACCTTCATGCTCAAAAACAGCGCGCAGGGTCTCAAATCCGGCCACAAAACGGCCGTGAGCGCTGCGCATGGCCGCCACCAGCAAGTCGGCGTCGTTTTTCCGGTCAGCGTCGTCCGCGTAGATGACGTCGGTGTCGACCACCAGGCTCACCGCGTTGTCGATCCCAGCAGCGAGCAGGCCCTTTTGAATCTGCTCGGTCAGGCGCAGCACATCGCGGGTCAGCTGCAGCTCGCCGGTGCGCAGATCCACATCTGAGCCAAAGAAGAACTTCACCTTGTCCCACATCCCCGGCTGGCGAAAGACCTCCTCGCCGCCCGTGAGATGCACTCGTCCTTGTCCGGTCAATCGCATGACACTCTCCTTATCTCGATGAGGCGCCGCCTACTTTAGCGCGCGGAGCTCGGATTCCAGGGCCGCGGCGCTCTTGGCCAGCGTCTGCGCCTTGCTGATGGACTCGCGGGTGGGCGGGGCCGCCTTGAGCGTGTCGATCTGGTTGGACAGCGCCGTCCCCTTGGCCAGCATGTTTGAGAACTGCGGGTGCGACTCAAAACCGTCGGTCCCGATGTAGAAGTCGGCCATGTGGTTCTCCGCCGGATCGAGCGCTGCCTTGAGGTCGCCGGTGAGATCAGCATCCCGTTGCTTGCGGCGCCAAATCACGAATCCCACGCCGCCGCCGACGATGAGTAAGAAGAAGATCCACCCATAACCGCCCGAGCTCTCCTCTACAGGCGCAATCGCGCGGCCGCCGCCCGTCGCGCGTGCTGCTTGATTGGCCGTCTTGGGTTTCGCCGCTGCTTGGCTATGGCCCAGCGCCGCCGGGATGCCCGCCATGAGCTTGGACATACGACTGAGGGGATCGCCACCGGAGGTCATCGCCTTCTTCAGCAGCTTCTTCTTGTCTTTCTTGCTGATTCCGTTGCAGCGCAGCGCCCACTTGGTGCCATTGGACGCGATCAACACGTCTTTCGTACCCATCGACAGCTTGTTGTAGAGTTTCGAGTACGGCCCGATCCCCGTCTCCGAGTTGACGATGACGACGTACACCTTACCGCCGGTGCTCGCAGCGAGCTGCTTGGCTTGGCCGGTGATCTTGGCCTTGATGTCATTGCTGATGGTGCCCGGACCACGGACAACGCCGACGTCGCCCGACTTCTGCAAGATCTGGGCGACCTTGCCGGGATTCGCCGTAGCAGTCGCGGGTAGAGCGAGACTCGCGCCAACGAGGAGCGCAAGCATGGCGCTGGGCGCAGAGAAGCGGCAGGGGAGCGATCGACGCATGGCGGGCCTCCGAGGGTGGTCCGCCGTGTGTAGCGCACCTCGGCGGCGCACTCAATCGATCATGTGCCAGAGCGAGCGAAAAACGGGCTCAGCGCCTGATTTTGCGGTCTGAAAGCCGCCGCGACAGAGATGGGAGGTCGCGGCTTGCCACGGCTGGGGGCGCTCATAGCCCCCCCCATAGAAAAGAAAACTAGGAGATTGCTGCGATAGTCATGAAATGACGCAGCATTGTCCTAGAAGTGGCCGCCGAGAACGAGGCGTGCGGTGACGCGAGAGGTCTCAACCGGCGGGTCCGGCTCGCTCTTGATGTCCTTGTCCCAGTTGTACATCCACGCTTCGTAGCTCGCTGCGGTTTGGCGGAAGTCGGCGCCCAGAACGAACGCCGATCCAGGAATGCGGTAGTAGAAGGTGGCGCCCATGGGGATGGACGTCCCGATCCAAGACTTGCCCTTGGCTTCGGTCTGCGTTTGGTTTTCGTAGTAGTACGAGATGTCGTAGATGCCGTAGCCGCCGTAAAGCTTGAGATCGAACTCGAGGTTGTCGCGCCAGAGCCGCAGTGGGTGCAAGCCGATCATGACATTACCGACACCGACGCCGCTCATGTCTGTTTTGCCGCCGGTGAACGAGCCCTGCCAGGCCGCGTCGACTGCTAGCGAAACGTAGCCCTTGATGTTGTAGCCAATGGTAAAGCCCGCAGCGAGGCCAGTTCCGCCGTTCGTGTTGATTGCCTTGTTGTAGCGGGACGCCGGCAGCGCATCGAGGAGAATGACCCGAGACGGACTCTTCGCATTCGGGATCTTGGGGCCGTCTTCACCCGCGACCGCGCCGTATCCGATGTTGAAGTCGACGAAGAAGCCTTCCCAGGCGGCTTTGTCGGTCCGCCAGCCCTTGCTCGGCTTGTTCGTGTTGACCGGTCCAGCAGATGGCGTCGCTGCTGGCGTGGCGGCAGGTGCGGCCTTAGCTGGTGCAGCCTTCACGGGAGCAGGCTTGGCAGGCGCCGCCTTCGCCGGAGCTGGGGCAGCCTTCGCCTCAGGACGGGCGACCTTTTTCTGAGCGGGGCGTGGCGCACCAAAGGCGGTCGGCACACACAGCGCGAAAGTAAGCGCCGGGGCGGCCAATAGGGTCAGTGTCCGATTCATGAGGTCCTCCAAACGCCACGAAACCGCAGCGAAGGGTTTGGGCAGAGCGGAGGCGTGCAGCGGCACAGAGCCGCTTGTGCGCGAAAGTGCGCGGGAACGCGCTTAGCGGATGTAGCCGCGCTCGCGAGCGATGCGGAGCGCCTTCTTGCGACGACGCTCAGCCTCACGGTGACGACGCTTCTTCTCTTCCGAGGGCTTCTCGTAGAAGCGGCGCTTACGCAGCTCTTTGTAGATGCCTTCGTTGGCCATCTTGCGCTTGAGCATCGACAGGGCACGGTTGACGTTGCCGTCCTGCACCGCGACCTCTAGGGGCCTGAACTCTACGGCGCGGGCGGAGGCGCGACGGGGGCGCTCGGTGCGTGGCTTCTGCTCGTTGGTCTCGTTGGTCATCTCGCATCTCACTGGTTCGGACGCTGGGTCCGGGCACGTCGCCAAGGCGCTTTGCCTCTGGCGTTTGTAGTTCGGATTGGGAGGTTGGCGCTAAAGCCGGACTCCCCGAAGGGCGCGGAGCCTGCCACAGCAGCGGACGTCGTTGCAAGTGGTCGTTGCAACTGGCACCGGCGTGGGCGCTACTGCAGCGCAGCCGGTGCTGTCGTCAGCTGCGCACATCCGCCCACGGGCACGCCCATCCCTTCGAACTCAGCCATCGTTAGATGAGCCAACTTCGCAAGAAACCAGCGATTTAGCGTAGCCATCGGATCGCGGATGGAGCAGCAGTCAAAGCGCACACAAGGGGTGCGATGGTCTTCGAGGCAATCGACCAGGGCCATGTTCTCTTCAAATGGGCGCACGACGTCCAAGAACTTCAACTCGGACAGCGGACGACTCAGTTGGTAGCCCCCCGAGACGCCTTTGGTCGACGTCACCATCCCGGCGCGCTTGAGATCTTGCATCACTTTGGCGAGCAGACCGCGGGGCAGGTTGCGAGACTCAGCGATCACAGTGACAGCTGCTCGCTCCGACGATCGCAGCCGCCCCAGATGCAGAACCGCCATCAACGCATATTCACTCTTCTTGCTCAGGCGCAGCATCGTGACCTCACTTTGGGGGCGTTGAGCGCGACAGTGCGTGCGACAACGGCCCTGGGGCAACCTAGGACTCGACAGTCCGCGGTGCAAGTTTGGATCGCTATCCTGCCGCGGCCAATGGCGTCTAGCGACCCAAGCAACCCTCCCCAGCGGCGGTCAGTGTGAGCCTTGACAGGACGCGCTA
>JAGSHB010000091.1 GCA_023954815.1 Myxococcales bacterium
ACGGCACGCCCGCTTTGCCTGGCCCAGACGTACAGCCCTTGTTCGCGTTGCAGGCCGATTGCGTGCACGGGTTTCCGTCGTCACAGAGCCCATTCGCCGGCAAGAACATGCACCCCTGCCCCGGCTGGCAGAAATCGATGGTGCAGGCGACACCGTCATCACACAGAACCTTGGCTCCAGTGCACTTGCCTTGGATACAGGCACCCTCGTCGATGCACTTGCCGCCGTCTTTGCAGACGAACGTCGGGTCGGTAATGGGCTGGTGCGACACGATACCGCCGATGCAGACCGTCTCCGTGCACGGGTCACCATCATCTTTGTTTGCGCCCATCACGCATTTGCCCGCCACGCATGCGTCACCGCATTTCCCCTCGCCGCATGGCTTCCCGTCTGCGGCGGGTGAAAATAGGCATTTGCCTGTACCGTCACACGTCGTCTGTTGGCAGGCTGCCACCTCTAATCCATCCGGTTTGCACGGCGTTCCCTTGGTCAGCGCTTGCTGGACGCACTGCCCCTTGACGCACCGCGGTTTGGCGCAGGTGCTCTCTTTGAGATCCGCCAAGCACTCCAAATCGGATGTACAGGAAAGCGAAACAGCATCTTTGTTAGTGTCGGCTGATGCATCGGAAGGCGTACCAGTGTCCACTACCGCGTCTACGCTCTTCGCGTCGAGATCAGCGAGCGAGGGCCCATCGGCCGTCTTATCACTGGTTCCGCAACCGCTCAGACAAAGCGCTGTGATCACGGCTAGCGAGCGCAGCGGCAGCGTCCGTTTGGCGTGGACCAGGGAACGATTCGCAAGACTGTCGGCATTCATGGGCCTCTCCAAGGGCTTGGCAAGCGGCTATGGCCCCATGACGTTACCAGAACTAGCCCACGCCAATCTTCTGTCGGCTGCAATCGCAAGGATCTTCACCAAAATGGCAACGACCCGAGCCAGCCTATGCCAACTCGGGTCGCTGTCTTGAGGGGTCAGCTAGGCGATGAGCGCCCACGGACGAAGGGGAGGCCCCAGCTTGCCGTGGCTTTCCGTGGCTGGGGCGCTCGTCGCCCCGACAGAACAGAACACAGCCAGTGTGCTGCGATAGTCATGCTGTGACGCAGCAGATGGCTAGCCCTTCCAGCCAGCAGCCTTGAGGTCGTCTTCACCGAAGTAGGTGTCTGCGTCCTCGTAGAGCTCTTTGGCCTTCGCCTTCTCGATGGTGTTCTCAGGAGCCAACTCGGGCGCGGAGTTCAGGTCAAACGCCAGAACCTCACTGAGCAACTTCACGAACAGCTTAGGATCTTTCCACTTGGTGGCGTAGCGCTCGGCCATGAGCACCTTCGTTGCGAGGTACTGGGGCGAGCCAGCGATCGACTTGTTGAATGCTGCCTTGCTCTTCTCAGCATCGCCACGGAAGACGGGGATCTTCGTCCAGTACACACCGAAGTAGCGGTAGGGGGCGTGGTAGAAATAGGTCGGGTGCAGGGTCTCAACCCGGTCCATCATCGCTTTGATGTCGTCTTTGTACTTGAGGATGGTGGTCAGGCCCTCAGCGAGGCCCCACTTGCCGAGGTTGGTGGCGAACCAGTACATCGCCGGCACGGCGGCCTTGTCAGCGGTGCTGATGGACTGAGCGAAGGTCTTCTCGGCGCAGAAGTCCTTGCGGTACTGCGGTACGCGAAGCGCGAGGGCGATTTCAGCCTGCTTCATGCCCTTGCGGAACGTGGCCTTCATCTCTTCTTCTTTCTCGTCGTCGGTACGGAGGTGACCGTCCGCGAGCAAGTAGAATCCACGGCTCAGCTTGAGGCGCGTGTCCGCATCCTTCGGCGTGATGGCCAGCGCTTTGGACCACGCAGCGATGGCGGCGTTGATCTTGGCGACATCTTTGCGCTCTTTCCAAGCTGCATCACCGGCAGCGACGAGTGCTGCTGCGTCACCCTGAGCGGTGGCGTTCGGCACCAATTTGCCGCAGACGTTGGTGCGGGTGGTGCCACAGCCGGCGGCGAGCAGCACGGCGAGGGCGGTGAGGAGGGTCATCTTACGGATCATTGTCGGGGCTCCTTGGGGCACAGGTGCGACTCAGCGGAGCTGATCGCGGGTGTCACGAAAGTGAATTGCGCGCGGAATCTAGCGGGTTGGCGGGTTCTGGGCAAGGGCGGATTTACGCTGCTGTTTATCGGAGCCTCAGACCGCGACGGCCGGACCACTGGGACGTGCACCAATCAAATTCCAGCTAGTTCAACGCCAAGTGGGCCGAAGACTTCCTGAGCAACGTCTTCATGGCAGGGACATAGAACCGCCAGTACGCCGGGTAGGACGTCATGCCCTCCACTCGTGACGCGATGAGACGGTTGCGGTCGGCGACAAATGTGCTGGCGAATCCGTCGAGTTCAAAGTCGATATCGGCTAAGTCCGCGGCAAAGTACGCGGTCCGTGCCCGCACGACGAGGAGCGGTGGCTTCGGATCAACGCGGATCTCCTGAAGCAGACGCGTGAGGTCGTCGCTCGCTGGCATGTCAAATCGTGCCAGCACAGTGTTGCGATCGGGTGCGTGCATGAGCCCGAACCAGTAGTAATAGGGGGCGCCGTCATCCACGTCGCCGAGCATGTTGCGACCGCGTTCAGTCAGTACCAGCCGCGGCGCGATCTTGCCGAGTTGCTCGTGCTTGAAAACCCGCACATCGCCTCGTTGGCTGATGAGCGCCAGGATCGGTGAACGAGGCAACTCTGCGCCATCGTGCTGCCGTGCATAAAGCACGGGCAGCCAGAACGGCACATCACCGGGATCGTGAGGGTCGAGGAAGACGCGGCCGACCCAGCCAGACCACTCCACGCCGAACAGCCGCTGCATCTGGGCGCGAACCTCGGGACTCGTCGGATCGGCGAAGGTGTTGAACTCACCCATGACGTAGCCGCCCGATGCCACAAAGCGGGTGAGGTGCACCGCGTCATCGTTCGACAGCCCTCCGAACACCAAGGGGCTGTAGGCGAGCTGCGGACGCGGGTCATTGGCGTGAAACACATCGTGCATGTAAACGCCGTACGTATCGGCGATATACACGAGATCGAGACTGCGAAAGTCGACGCCGTTGAGCCGTTTCGGGTGGGCTCTATCGACAGGTGAGTAGCCCCGATAGTCCCGCGCAGCGTTCCACTGACCCGGCAAACGCCAGACGTTGCTGGCCTTCAAGTTGTTCAGCAGCCACGTGAATCCGGCGTGCTCTTTGTAGTTGTCGTAGGGAACGGTGTAGTCGAGCACCAGCGGCCGCAGCGGCATAGGTTCGCCACGCAGCCACCGCTGATGCGGCGAAAACAGCCACCAAGCACCGAGCGCGAGGGTCAGCAGGAAAGTTGGAATCAACCATCCGCGCAGCTTTTCAAGCATGCTGTCTCCCGCGCGGAATTAGAGGTTAGCTCGCCAGCCGCCGATGGGCGCCCTGCAGCACCTGAGTCGTTGTCTCCCAATCGATGCAGGCGTCTGTGATCGATTGCCCACGGACCATGTTCGTCGACAGGTTCTGCCGCCCCGCAACCAAGTGACTCTCGAGCATCATACCCAAAACGGCGCGGCGCCCGCCGATAAACTCATCGAGCACCGAATTGAACACCGATGGCTGTCGCGCTGGGTCCTTGCCGCTGTTGCTGTGGCTGCAATCGACCATGATGAGTCGGTCGCCGGGTGCGTTTTCGAGACTCGCCTCAGCGAAAGCCAGATGTGGACGCGAGAAATTGGGGCGCGCGCCGCCGCGAAGCACGAGATGCACGTCGGGATTGCCGGTCGTCTGCACCACAGCGGCGTTGCCCTGCCCTGAGATGCCGAGGAACGTGTGGGCGTTGCGCGCCGCGGTCATGCCGTCGATGGCGAGCTGCAGGCTACCGTCCGTGGCGTTCTTGAAACCCACCGGCATGGACAGCCCGCTGGCCATCTCGCGATGGGTCTGGCTCTCGGTGGTGCGCGCTCCAATCGCGGCCCAGGCCACAAGATCGGAAATGTACTGCGGAACGATGGGGTCGAGCAGCTCCGTTGCGCATGCCAAGCCCATGCCGTTGAGGTCGAGCAACAGCTGGCGCGCCTCGGCCAATCCAGCGCGCATATCGCACGAGCCGTCAAGCCGTGGATCGTTGATGAACCCCTTCCAACCTACCGTCGTCCGTGGCTTTTCAAAGTAGACCCGCATGACCAACTGGATCGTGGAGGCGACTTCGTCTTGCAGCGCCTTCAAGCGGCCAGCGTAGTCTAGCGCGGCCTCGGGATCATGGATGGAGCAAGGCCCGACCACGACCAAGAGCCGCTCATCACGCCCAGCGATGAGATCGCGAATCGTCTGCCGCGAATTGGCAACGTGCTGCGCGACGGAAGGCTCGAGCGGTGCCCCTGCCAACACCTGCTGCGGTGAGGGGAGCGGTTCAAAAGCGGCGATGTGCAGGTCGTGGGTACGTGTAGTCATGGGTCGCATGGTGCGAGGCATCCACCCAAGGCGCAACCCACGCAGCTTCTGCATCTCTAACAATCAGTAGACCTTGGTAATTTGACCTGGCACGCCCTCGAAAGTGAGCGACAAACTGATGGCGTCCATGGTGCCGTCTTTGTTCAGGTCGATGTCGGGGGCGAGGAATGTTGCCAGCACCTGCTCGATTAGCGATTTTTCGAGACCGATCTCCTTCCAGGCATCAGCCGGCACGGCGTCGATCGCCTTCTTGAAATCTTGCGACGTGATGACGCCGCAGATCCGGCCCTTCTTGGTCGTCTGCCAACTAGCCGTATCCGTGGTTGTGCCCAACATGCGTGCGCTACTCAGGGTGATTTCGAGACCACCGACCACAGGCAACTTGATGGTCATGGTCTGGCCAATTTTGCCGCCAGCGTCCAACGCGCCGGACTTGATTGTTGCCGGTTCCACCCGGACCTGCGTGGGGCACACGCCACTGGCGGCGGAACCAAAGTTGTCCTCATCGACGGTGTACTTGCAGTTGGAAAAGCCGGCGGTCGGCGAGCACTTGGGGTTGCTGTCGTCCAGTTCGCCGAGGTAGCCGTTGATGGCGAACTGGGTGCCGTCCGTTTTGTAGCCGTCAGCCTCAAATAGCAGGATGAACAGACCGTCCTGGATGCTCTTTAGCAATTCAGTATTGGCGGCCGGGTAGACCTTGAGCAGCTTGCCGAAGACGTTGTTGACCTTGCCGTCGCCATCGAGGTCACAGCCTTCATTGCTGGGCTCAATCTGCATATAGGAGACCTTCTGCACGTCCTTGCTGAAGGTGGAGGGCATGGTGCAGGCGCTGGTTTTGCACGTACCCTTGGTGCCGCCGTCGCAGTACTCGTTGAGCTTGCAGAGGCCGCCGCAGGGTTTTTCGATCTTCTGGCACGTGCCAGAGACGCACATCTGGTCAGCGCTACACGCTGGAGCGCAGCCCTGGTTGACGCCTACGTCAAGCGAGCCGATGTCCGATGGTGCCGTTGCGTCCGGTGATAAGGCATCCGATGAAACGGATGCGTCCACGGCGTCCGTCTCTGTGCTAGCTGCATCGCCTGCGCCCGCATCTGAAGCTGCGTCTGCGGCGTCGGACTGGGCGCTGTCCACCTGAGACGTCACATCGAACCCGGCGTCAGATCCCGCAACGCCTGTGGAGTTGGTGGCGCCTTCGTTTCCGCATGCAAAAGCAAGGAACACGAGTGCGGTCAACAGCAGCGGCCGGCCCCACAAACCGTGGTCTATCTCGGATTCGGACGGTCGAACAATGAAGAACATGGGTGACCTCAAGGCAGTTGCTACAATCTTGGATCGCAGATTCGGCGGCTCGTCGCAAATGTGTCGATAGACCGACGCTATCCGCGGCATTGAACGACGGCGGAGACCAGAGACCCCAGCCAGCGCGCACAATGGACAACTTTTCCTTGTGTTTTCATACCGAATGCCTCACTTTCCTGCGCGAATTCATGCCTGGAGGCATCATGCGACTCCCTCCCCGATCAGTTGCCCTTTCATCGCTATTGTCCGCAATGACGGTGGTCCTGATCCTTGCACCTGCGTCCGCGTTTGCTGGCAAGCCCTCTTGCGGCAACGGCACGCTCGATAAGAAGGAGAAGTGCGACGGCGCGGCCCTCGGTGGTCAGACCTGCCAATCTCGCGGCTATGAGAGCGGGACACTCGCTTGCTCGGCCTCCTGCAATTTCGATGAGAGCGGCTGCGTCTCCGCTCCCACGGCCGCTTGCGGCAACAACGTGGTGGACGGATTCGAGGAGTGCGACGGCAGCAGCGACTCGGCGTGCCCCGGCAAGTGCTCCGCCAATTGCGCTTGCCCCGCCAGCTCGCCCACCGGCCAGCTCGAAGTGCACATGGTCGACGTCGGCCAGGGAGACGGCATCGTCGTCATCTCGCCCGATGGGTTCGTGATGGTCGTGGATGCCGGCACCAACACCCGCGCGCAGATCATCGACGACTATTTGGCTAGCATCGGTATCTTCGGCATCGACTACACCGTCGTCTCCCACATGGACTCGGATCACGTTGGCGGCCTGGACGGCATCATCACGCGCCACGGCGAGGCAGTCGCTTGTTTCGACCACGGCGGCTCGAAGACGACAAACGAATATCAGGAGTACATCACCGCAGTGGGCGCACGCCGTGTGGGCGTCTCCGCTGGCGACACCATCGACATGGGCCCGCAGATGCAGGTTCAGGTCATGCACTCGCATATGGGCTCGTCCAACGAAAACGACAACTCCGTCGTGTTGCGTCTGGACTTTGGCGCAAACTCGGTGCTGCTGGGCGGCGATTGCGAGGAAGCGTGCGAACAGAGCTTCATTCCGGGCAACGTGCAGATCTACAAGGTGCATCACCACGGGTCGAAGACCTCGAGCACAGCGCCATTCCTAGATACGATGCAGCCCTACACCGCGCTGATCTCCGCGGGACCGGCCAATCAATATGGTCACCCTCACCAGGAGACACTCGACGCGCTCGCAGCCCGGAATGTGAGCGTCTTCGGCACCTACGCGGTCGGCAACATCGCTGTGGTCTCCAACGGTGCGAGCTACACCGTCAACACCACCCCGGTGTGCACCGAGGGGCAGACGCGCGTTTGTGGAGACAGCGACATCGGCGCCTGCCAAAAGGGTACGACCGGCTGCGATGGGGGCATGTGGAGCACGATGTGCAGCGGCGAAGTCAGCCCAGCGACCGAGATCTGCGACAACGGCATCGACGAGGACTGCGACGGCGTGGCCGACAACGGCTGTGGCGCAACCGGCACCAGCATCGTGATCGCGCAAGTGGCGTACGACACGCCCGGCACGGACTCCATCGAGGAGTTTGTCGAGCTGTTCAACCCAACCGGCGCGGCGATCGACGTATCCGGCTGGCAGCTCGCCGATGGCGCAGGCACCTGGAACATCCCGGCGGGCACCACCATCGCTGCTGGCGCTTGGTTGACCATCGGCCGGAATGCAGCCGGGTTCGAGGCCCTGTACGGCAAGCAGCCAGACCTCAGCACCATGAGCCTGAGCTTGAACAACGGCGGCGACCAACTGCTGCTGCGCGATAGTGTCGGTGCGACCATCGACTTCGTCGCGTGGGAAGGGTTCGCCGAGGGCTGGACAGTGACAGCCACGACCGGCAACAGCATCGAACGCATCGACTACAACGGCGACTCGAGCTCTGCGTGGCAGGTCAAATCGCCAGCGAGCCCCTATGGCGGCGGCGGAACCACGGAGCCGCCCCCACCGCCACCGGCTGACAACTGCGGTGACGGTATCTGCGGCGAGGGCGAAGACTGCCTCAGCTGCGCGGCAGACTGCATCGGTCGTACCGGCGGCAAACCCGCCAACCGCTTCTGCTGCGGCAACGGCGTCTGCGAGACGGTCGGCGAGTCAGCTTCAACCTGTTCGGCGGACTGTGGATAACGATGCTGAGATTACCTGAGGGTATGCGCGAAGCGCTGACTACAAATGTCGCTCAAGCTGCAGCGCTGAGAGACGCACTCGCGTTTCTGCTGTCACCCGTTAGCGGGGACGACGCGCGAGATCAACTGAGCCCAGAGCTGGTCGACTCGATGATGAGCGTGGTGGAAGGCACGCTGTCGTACATCGATCCGCAGCTGCGCGGGACGGACAACCTGCCAGAGACCGGGGGCGCCCTGCTCGTCGGCAATCACGGGCTCATGGGCATCGACTCGTTTGCGCTGTACCCGCTGATTTGGCGGGCTGTCCGGCGGCTTCCGCGCGGTCTCGGCGACCGGGTGCTGTTTGAAATCGAGCCGCTCCGGCGTTTCGTGACCCACGCAGGCGGCGTGCCTGGGAGTCGCGACACCGCTGTCGACCTGCTCACGCGGGACGAGCTGGTGTTGGTCTATCCAGGCGGCTCGGTGGACTCGTTCAAAGGGCCAGCCGACCACTACAAGCTGCCGTGGGGTGAGCGTACTGGGTTCATTCGTGTGGCCATGCGCGCGCAACGGCCGATTATCCCGGTGATGGCTGCTGGGATCGATGATGCCTACCGGTTTCTCTTTCACGATCGCCATGTGTTTCCCCGGTTATTTGGGCAAGGCAAGGCGCGCTATGCGTTTCCGGTGTCGCTGGGCATGGGGTTGCTGCCGCTTCCTGGGAGCCAGTTTACGTTTCATCTGGGTGCGCCGATTGCGCCGCCGGTTGGTCCGGAGCTCGCGGATGATGAGGGTGCTGTGCAGGCGTTTCATCAGGAAGTCTGGCAGGCGTGTCAGGCGCAGCTCGATGCGGCCGTAGCCGAGTGGCGCGCTGGGCGTGGCGATGCGACGGTGGCCGCTCGGTAAATGGCAGGCGTTTCACGAGAGGTCGCAATCGCGAGCTTTTCGTGGGCTTTCGGTAAATGGCAGGCGTTTCACGAGAGGTCGCGATTGTGGGATCTTCGTGGGGTTTCTGCGAGTCTCGCAGCGAACTCAGCGACAGGGTCGACCGGCCCCAGCGCCTCAAGGCGGGCCATTACGACGTAGGCCTCACTAATATGCCTACCACGATGTACAACGTCGCTGGCGGGCTCCCAGGGGCCTTTGCGGGCTTTTGGCTGCTCAAAACCACCTAAAAGAGGTGCCCGCAGCCTCCAAATCGATCAGGACTCACAAACATGACCGACGCCTCGCTCACACCACCAGCAAGCGAATCAGGGCCCTCGCTGCCAATAGGTGCACGTGGCTCGACCTACGCGTCAGACGTCATCTGGAGCTGGCGCCCTGTGCAGCCACATGGGCATGAGGCCGCCGCACTACGAACAAAGGGGGCACTGCGAGCACTGGTCGGCTTCGTCGCTGCCGGACTGCTGGGCTGGCTCGGTCATCCAATTGTTGCGGCGGTCGCAGCGGGCATCTCGCTGCTCACCCTGGTCCTCGCTATCGTATCTCCGCTCGGCGGCTACAGACTCATGCAGCGCGGCATCGCCACAGCTGGCCGCGGCGCAGGTATCTTCATTGGCTGGCTCACGCTAGTGCCCGTCTTCCTCCTATTCTTTGTGCCCTTTGGGATTGTCTTCCGCCGCGGCCGCAAGGACCCGATGCGGCGCAACATGAGCTCAACCGCGCCGACGTATTGGCGCACGCGGACAGCCGACACAGATGCACTCGAGCGTCGAAAGCGTCTGTTCTAACGTGCCGTCCAGCCTCGCAACAAGACAGGGATACCCTTCAACTGGCGACCGGAACAGCCCATGAAGATTCTCGGAATCAGCTGCTACTACCACGACTCCGCCGCCGCCATCATCGAGGACGGGCGGATCATTGCCGCTGCCCAAGAAGAACGCTTTTCACGCAAGAAGCACGATGCGGCCTTTCCCAGCGACGCCGTGCGCTACTGCATGGCTGAGGCTGGGATTCCGGAAGGTCAGGGGCCCGACGCCGTGGTGTTCTACGAAAAGCCCGTCCTCACCTTTCATCGCCTGCTGGAGACCTACCTCGCTGTCGCCCCCAAGGGACTACGTTCCTTCATGAAGGCTATCCCTCTGTGGATAACCGACAAGCTCTGGATCGAGCCCAACATCCGCACCGAGCTCGAGCGTTGCGGCGTCAAGGCACCCGAGGCGCTCTACTTTCCGGAGCACCACGAGAGCCACGCCGCTAGCGCATTTTACCCCTCGCCCTTCCAGGAGGCCGCAGTTGTAACGCTGGACGGCGTCGGCGAGTGGGCGTGCGCCACGATTGGGGTGGGAGAAGGCAACAACTACCACGTGGTGCGGCAACTCGACTTTCCGCACTCACTGGGGCTGCTCTACTCCGCGTTCACGTACTTCACCGGGTTTCGGGTCAACAGCGGCGAATACAAACTGATGGGGCTCGCGCCCTATGGAGAGCCCGTCTACAAAGACCTCATCCTCGACAAATTGCTCGACCTCAAGGACGACGGGTCATTTCGGCTCGACATGTCCTACTTCGGCTATCTCGATGGCCTGGTGATGACCAATGACCGGTTTGCAGCCCTATTCGGCGGACCGGCTCGTACGGCGGAGAGTCGCATTACCCGCCGCGAGATGGACATCGCCAAGTCGATTCAAGAGGTCACCGAGGAGATTGTCTTGCGTATCGCCCGCACCGCGCGGGACATCACGGGCAAGCGTTACCTCTGTATGGCAGGGGGCGTTGCGCTCAACTGCGTCGCCAACGGCAAGCTGCTGCGTTCCGGCATCTTCGATGATGTGTGGATTCAACCAGCGGCGGGCGACGCGGGAGGCGCGCTTGGTGCCGCGTTGAGCATCTGGCACAACGCGCTGGGCAACCCACGAGCGGCCGACAACAAGACTGACAAGATGCGTGGCTCCTACCTCGGCCCGAGCTTCACCAACGACCAGATTCAAACCTGGCTTGATACCAATGGCTACGTCTACGAAAAACTCAGCGAATCTGCCTGGGCTCCGACCCTCGCCTGTCTCATCGCTGAGCAAAACGTCATCGGCCTGTTCACCGGTCGGATGGAGTTCGGCCCGCGCGCCCTCGGCGGCAGAAGCATCATCGGAGACGCCCGCAGCCCAAAGATGCAATCGGTCATGAACCTCAAGATCAAGCATCGTGAGAGCTTTCGCCCGTTCGCCCCCTCCTGCCTCGAAGAGCGTGTCAGCGACTTTTTTGAGATCGACCGTCCGAGCCCGTACATGCTGTTGGTCGCTCCGGTGCGCGAGGGCCGGCGCACTCCGCCGCCGGGCGATGAACGCGAACACGATGACCTGACAGAGTGGGTCAACCGGCCACGCTCTGACGTTCCAGCCATTACCCATGTGGACTATTCGGCGCGGATACAAACAGTTGGCCCGGAGCACAACCCACGCTACCACCGGCTTCTCCAAGCCATGGAGGACAAGACCGGGTACGGCATCGTGATCAATACGAGCTTTAACGTCCGCGGTGAACCCATTGTCTGCACGCCAGAAGATGCCTTTCGCTGTTTCATGCGTACGGAGATGGACTACTTGGTGCTTGAGAGCTTCCTGCTCTACAAAAAGGACCAGTCCAAATGGGATGACCCTGACAATTGGCGCGAGGTCTTCAAGCTTGATTGAGATGGATTGGGCTGCCGTTAGCGCACTACACCCCAACGTCCACCAGCGTCACCAACGGCCCGTCGGCTTCGGCATCCCAGTCGCTTAGGTCGACAACGCCGCGCAACGCCCAGGTCTCTTCGCCTTCCGCATCACACAGGGTCTGCGCCACGCGCCAACGACGTGGACCGTCGTCGATGAGGGTAGTTTTGTCCGCCAGACGCGCGTAGCCATCGAAGCGCAGGCTCCCCAGCTCCTCATTGAACGCTGTGATCACCGCCTCTAGGCGCGACGCATTCCAACTCGTACCTTCGCGCAAATAGTCGGCCGCCTCTTGCCACTGCTGCCGTGACAGGGCGCGAACCACCGTATGCAGTTCGGCGCGAACCCGGGCCATGAATGCGCGCTTGTCCCGACTTGGGTCGGCTGGCGGACGGTGCACGGGCAGCGCTGGGCCTTCGTCGTCGCCGTCCTTGAGCTTTTCCCAGGCCTGTACCAGCGAGCTGTCGACCCTAGCCAACATCGCCCGCAGCCAGCCCTGTAGTTCCACAACTGCGTCCGTCTTGTGTGCATCGGGCACGCTCTGCACGAGCGTTCGATAGACCTGACTCAGGTAGCGCAGCAGCTGGCCTTCGATGGTCTCCAGCCCGAGATCACGCACATAATCATTGAACGGCAGCCACTCGGCGATCATCTCACAGGCGACGCCCTTCGGCCGAATGAGCTCCGCGTCGACCCACGGATGCCGCGCCGCCCACGTGTTGAACTGCGCGTAGATCCAGTCGGCGTTGGGTTTGGGGTAGGTGACGGTCTCCAGCTTCTCCATCCGCTCTTCGTAAGGAACACCTTCGGCCTTCAGCGCGCCGATCAGCCGCCCCTTTTCGCGCCGCACCTGGGCAAAGAGAATGGGCCGTGGGTTCTCCAGCGTGGCTTCGATGAGACTCAGCACATTGAGGGCGTGCTCTTCATCTGTAGCCGACTCCGGCAGCTCGCCAAGGGCCTCCACCAAGAACAGGCTCACCGCCCGGTGGAGCTGAAAGTTCGCCTGCAGGTCGTCGTGCAGCACCACCTCGGGCGCCATCATGACCTCGCCGTCAGCATCCACCTCTGCGGGCAGCACCTCGATGATTCCAGCGTGCCGCAGACTGCGAAACAGCCCCGCCGCCCGCCGCCGGAGGTCGCGCTTGTCTCGCGCGGAGCCATGACTTCGTGCGATGAGGTCCACAACCGCACCGTAGGCCCCGTGGCGACCAGGCTCAGGGCGCCGCAGCAGCGCAACAATCATCCCAATGTCGACCCGAAACACCGGCGTCAGCGCCTCGGGGCTGCCCGACTGTAAGTTACCAAAGGTTTGCTCAGTCCAGTGCTTGTAGCCCCGCTCGGGGGGCTTCTTTTTGGTCCACTTCTTCTTACCAAGCCGGGCGTTCTTTGCCGCCAAGCGCCGGTTCTCGATGACATGGGCAGGCTCCAGCCCCACCACGTAGCCGACATCATCAAACCCCTTACGCCCTGCCCGACCCGCGATCTGCTGGAACTCGCGGACCTTGAGGTGCCGCACCTCCACACCGTCGAACTTGCACAGTTTGTCGAACATCACCGTCCGAATGGGCACGTTGATGCCCACACCGAGGGTGTCCGTCCCACTGATCAGCGCGAGCAGACCCTCAGCGGCGAGCCGCTCCACCAACAAGCGATACCGGGGCAGCAGACCGGCGTGATGCAGACCAATGCCATGGCGCACCAAGCGAGAGAGGGTCTTGCCAAAGGGCGAATCAAAGCGAAACCCACCAATAGCGCTCGATATGCGTTGCTTGGCGCTCTTGTCGAGCACGTTGATGCTCATGAGATTACCGGCCTGCGACGTGGCCTCGCGCTGACTAAACTGCACGAGATAGATGGGGCCGCGGCCGACACCGATGAGCTCCTCAATCACCGACTGCAGCGGGTCATCGCGGTACTCGAACTCCAACGGCACCGGTCGCTCGGCGCCCTTGACCACCACAACCTCGACGCCGGTGCGCGCTTCGATATCCCGCTCGATGGCGTAGGTGTCACCCAGGGTGGCCGACAGCAGCACAAATCGCGCCTCCGAGAGCAGCAGCAGGGGGATCTGCCACGCCATGCCCCGGTCGCGGTCGGCGTAGTAGTGAAACTCGTCCATGATGACGGTTTGCTGATCGAGTTCCGCGCCCTGCCCCAACGCCATCTGCGCCAGCACCTCGGCCGTGCAGCAGAGAATCGGCGCGTCTTTGTTGATGGCGGCGTCGCCCGTCAGCATGCCCACCTGATCGGCACCAAAATCACGACAGAGCGCAAAGAACTTCTCACTGACCAGGGCCTTGATGGGCGAGGTGTAAACGCTGCGCTCGCCAGCCGCCAAGGCGAGTGCATGGGCGCAGGTGGCGACGAGGCTTTTGCCCGAGCCCGTCGGGGTAGCCAAAATGAGGTGATGGCCGGCGGCGAGTTCTAGAAAAGCCTCTTCCTGATGGTCATAGGGCTCGATCTCGGCATCGAGCAGGACATCCATGAACACATCGAGCGCTTCATCGGCCGACAGCTCCTCACCCGGCTCAGCAATAACCGCAGAAAAGCGACCCTCGGCCGGGAGCCCCTCAGGTGCTGGCGTGTCGGCGCTTACTTCGCTCATCGTGGCTCCTTCAGCGCGGGACCGCATGCAGAACGCAACTCCCGCGCTCCCGTTGCAGTGATCCATGAGCGTCGTGGTAGCAGACTGGCCACCTACGGACCAGTGACGGACTCTTGCACCCCCAGGTAACGCAACACAACGGCACAAATCTCACGCTGTAGCTTGCCGTCTTCCAACAGGTCAAAACGCTCCAGTGCCGCGATATGAATCAGCGACTCAACGGTGGTCAGCAGCACCCAAGCAGTCGTCGGCAGATCGGTGCACAGGATTTGATCCTGCCGCTCGGAGAGATAGGCCTCAATCAGCGCCAGCGCGGCGTGGTCAATCTCGCGAAACTGCTCCAGTCCCACCTGTAAAACGAGGGTGATCAGCGCGTGATGCAGCGCCGGATCGATGAGGTGCGCCTGGATCATCGCCTCCACGTACGTCCGCACGGCGACCTCGATGGGCTGGTCGCTCAGATCCGTCATGGTCTCACCCAACAGGTCGACCATCATCTGCGCGTGCCGCTCGGCCACGGCCATGATCAGCGCTTCCTTGTTTGGAAAGTATTGATACAGCGAGCCCACCGACACCCCCGCCACCTTGGCGACGCGGTTGGTCGTCACGTGGCCGAAGCCTTCATCGACCAAAACACGAGCGGTTGCCTCCACAATCGCCTTGACGGTGGCTTTGCTGCGGTCCTGACGCGGGTGTTTTCGGGCAGTTGCGGTCATTTTGAGGCCTCCAGCGGCAATGCGAGTTGAACGCGAGCAAGTGCTCACATACTTTGTGAGTGATGGCTCGCATTTGCAAGTGATCATCGAAATCGAGCCGCAACACCCCGCCCTCGCAGGAGAACCCCATGTCGACTCACGCCGCAGCGTCGCCCAGCAGCGCCCAGACCCGCGCCCCACTGCCCCCCGCTTTGCCCACATCTGGCCTACGCGGTCATCTGACGGAGGTCACGCGCGACCCCATTGGCCTGTTCTCCCGTGCCCACCAGCGCCAAGGGGACGTGGTGTCTTTGCGGATGCTGGGCACGCAGGTGGTCTCCCTAGCCAACCCGGAAGACTGGCACCGTGTGCTCGTGACGAACCGGACCAACTACACCAAACGCACCCGCGGCTATCACAAGCTGAAGCTCTTTCTGGGGGAGGGGCTGGTCACGAGTGAAGGAGATCACTGGCGACGGCAACGGCGCATCGCCCAACCAGCGTTCCATCGCAAACACATCGAGACCTTCGCTGAGTCCATGGTGCAGGCCTCGCTGGACATGCGCCGGCAGTGGGAACAGTCCGCGGCTGCAGGCGAAACGCGCGACATCGCCGACGACATGATGCGCCTGACCTTGCGCATTGCCGGAGAGACCCTGTTCTCGCTAGACGTGACGGGGGAAGCGGCCGACGTCGGTGATGCCCTGGGCGAGGTGCTGACCGCCTTTGACCGGATTACGACGGCCCCGATCCCCTACCCTGAGCTGTGGCCGACCGCCTCGAAC
Organism: Myxococcales bacterium; assembly: GCA_023954815.1. Classification (GTDB taxonomy): domain Bacteria; phylum Myxococcota_A; class UBA9042; order UBA9042; family UBA9042; genus UBA9042. The sequence continues at coordinate 15,600 of JAGSHB010000091.1, forward strand.
CGACGGATGCGAGCGGCAATCGCCAAGCTCGACGAAGTGGTGGAGGGCATCATCGCCCAGCGGCGGGCATCTGGCGATACGACTCGGGATCTGCTCGGCAATCTGATGGCCGCCCGGGATGAAGAGACCGGCGAGGGTATGAACGACAAGCAGCTGCGCGACGAGGTCATGACCATGCTGCTCGCTGGCCACGAGACCACGGCGAACGCTCTGGCTTGGACGCTGCACTTGCTAAGCACCCATCCTGAAGTGGCCGACAAAGTCGCCGAGGAGCTCCAGACCCACACAGGTGGCGAGACGCTGACCATGCGGCAGATGTGCCAGCTGCGCTACACGGATCAAGTGCTCAAGGAGTCGATGCGGCTGTATCCACCGGTGTGGATCATCGGTCGACGCGCCGAAGAAGATGACGAGATTGGCGGCTTTCATATTCGTAAGGGTACGTACGTCTACCTGCCGGCTTGGGTCCTGCACCGCAACGAGCGCACGTGGCGACAGCCGAGTCGCTTTGACCCAGACCGGTTCAGCCCGGAGCGTGTGGCGGAGCGCAAGGCGCTTGGCGCTCACCGGTTTTCGTACCTGCCGTTTTCGGGAGGCCAGCGGAAGTGTATCGGCGACCAATTCGCACGGATGGAGGCGATTATTGCCCTGGCCACCCTGCTGCCGGCGGTGAAACTACAGCCGGTGGCCGGCCGGGCGGTGGAGGCAGACGCGCAGCTGACCCTGCGGCCCAAAGGCGGGTTGCCAATGCATCTGTCGCCGCGGATCGGGTAGTTCGCTTTTACTGTGGCCTCCCACGACCCGACGTGAATGCCCAATGTCGCGCGCCACCGCGGTTGACGTTGTCGGAGATTCGTGGCGGAGATCACCTCCATGATGCCGCAGAACAGCGCACAACCCCTACTCAGAGAGGACCCGACCGCGCGGTCACGGTTGCTGATCCTGCTGGGGGCCGGCGCCTTGTTACGTGTGTGGGTGCTGTGGCGTCCATTTCGCGAACTCATCGGTCGGTACGGCTCCGACGACATGTTCTACTACGGCCAAATCGCCGGCAATCTCGCCCTCGGCCACGGGTTGACCTTCGACGGGGAGACGCCGACCAACGGATTTCAGCCGTTATTTGTTGCCCTACTCACGCCCATCGGTCCGTGGCTGCATAACGATCCGGTTGCCACGACCTACGTACTGCTCAGTCTCGTCTCCATTGTGACCCTGGCCGCCGCTTGGCAGCTCGTGCGGTTGGGACAGGATGCGAAAGCCCGTGGGCTAGGCTGGATGGCTGCGGCGGTGTTGCTGGTCCAGCCCAAGCTCATCAGCGTGACCTTCAACGGCACGGAGGCCGCCCTCTCTCTGCTCCTCGTTGTCATGAGTCTGCGCGCGACGCTGGCGGCGTCACAGCAAAGGCGCCTGATCTGGGCGTCGCTCGTCTTCGCGGCGACCGTCTTGTGCCGTCTCGATCTGGCCTTCTTGCTGGTTTGGATCGGTTTCGCGCTGCTGCTTCAGGGCCGCTCTGTGCGCGCCATCGTCACCCTGATGGCCCCAGCCGCTTTGGCGGTCGTTGCGCTGCTGGCGGGCAACCTCGTCATCTTTGGCAATCCCATGCCCGACTCTGGCCTGGCGAAGGGATTGCACGGCGCGTTGGCCAGCGAACTCGGCAACCGAACGCCGTGGCTCTCCGAGATGCAGGCCATTGGCCGAGCGCTGGTCAAGGCCGAAGGAGCGTTTGCGTGGACTGTGCTGATTCCAGCCCTCGGCGGACTCTGGTTTGCAGTGCAACGCGGCCCGCTGCGACGCGCGCTCTTGGTGTTGGTCGGCGGCGGTGTGTCAGTCGCTGTGGCTGATGTGCTGAGCGTCGGCGGGTTTCGCGAGTGGTACCTGATGCCGCTCTATCTGGCGGTTGTCCTGGTCACGGCTGCCGGGCTGCTCGCCGTCTGGCAGCGACTGCCCAGACTTCGACTGCTACTGCCGGTACTGCCGGTGCTGTGGTGGTGGGCCGCGGCAGACCAGCCACGTGAGCACCACGCTCCCATGTACCTGGACGCTGCCGCACAAGTGAGGAAAGTCTTGCCTGAAGGCACGCGAATCGGGGCGTTCAATGCTGGGCTGTATGGCGCAGCGCTTTCAGACCGCTATCGCGTCGTGAATCTCGACGGGGTGGTGAACCACGACGTGCTCGCCCACCTGCGTGACAAGACACTGGATAGCTATCTGGCGGCCAAACGCATCGATGTGCTGCTGGACCATCGTGGGTCGATTCGGTTCTACGGGCAGTTTGCCCAGCGCCCGCTGCTCGATGGGCAGAAACCGTTGTTGCAAGTGGGTACTGACGAGACGATGGCCATTGTGGCTGTTGCTGTGCAGTAGGCACGCTTCTATCTCGTGCCGCTACCTGCGCGCAGCGGGTGACGGCGCCCCAACTGCCGGTGGCGCCATCGCCCGTGGGGCTCCGCCGCCAAAGTTGAAGAAAAGAGAGACCTGCGTCTGCATATAGCCCACCTGCCCCGTCTCCGTGAGTTCGCGGTTCAGGATCTCCATTCTCGTAGCTTCGATGAACAAGCCGAAATCACGACCTAGCCGCACCCCAACGGAAGAGCCGGCCATATGAAGCCAGTCGGTCTTGGAGTCCTCTGCGGCCAACTGACGCAAGAAGTACTTCGGTACCAAATAGATCGCCAGATAGTCGTTGATGTCGTAACTCAGAAAAAGAGGGATCGACACATCAATAATCGTGAACTCCGAGTCGTTGATCTGAACTCCCATGTAGCCGAGAGACAAACCCACCGCAGCCGCATAGGTTGGAGAGTCGAGAAATTGTAGCTTTGCATCGACCATCGCCGACATCGGCAAAACGAGCTTGGCCCCCACATCGACCGTATCTGTCAGCCCGTATCGCATACCCAACTCGGCGATAGGCAGCCCCATCGTGTTGTCTTCGAACGAGTCGGGAATGGGCTCGCCTTGGGCGTCCTTCTTCTGGTCGCGCGTATCCACGTTCACAAGGCCGCCGCCAACCTGAAACTGGCCCTGCCCAGGCCTCAGGGTGCGCGCAGTCTGTACGCTCGACACGCTCATACAGCCCGCCGACAAGATAACGGAGAGCCCCATAATTGACAGCCGCGACCATGGGGGCTGCAATCGAGAAAAAGTACTAGGCATGAGGGCTCCCTTGACGATGCGAGGTAGAAGTTCACCGGTAGTATCTGCGAGGCGAGGCGGCATCGCAAGGTGCACTGATCCACGTCAGTGAGTATCACCGCCGGGCCACCGTCGAGGCCATTGTGTGGCACGCTCCGCCCGTACCCCTGTGACCCATGAGGAAGCTTACCAATGTCGATTCCCGCAACATCCGCAGCCGTCGCACCGCTGATCACCAACGACGCCGTCGTGTTCGGGCTCCTCGTGGTCACCCTCGGCGCCATATTCCTCACTGAGAGCAGCGACAAGCCCGGTTGGCGGCGATTTTACAAGGTCGTGCCCAGCCTGCTGGTCTGCTACTTCTTGCCTTCGGTCTTCAACTCCATCGGCCTCATCTCTGGCGAGCAGTCCAACCTCTATTTTGTCGCCTCGCGCTATCTTCTTCCCGCCAGCCTCGTTTTGCTGACGCTGACCATCGACCTGCCCGGCATCCTGCGCCTCGGCCCAAAGGCCATCATCATGTTCCTCACGGGCACCATCGGCGTGGTCATCGGCGGACCGCTCTCCATCCTGCTCATCTCAGCTGTCGACCCCGAGCTCGTCGGCGGACAGGGGCCCGACGCGGTCTGGCGAGGCATGACCACCGTCGCGGGCAGCTGGATCGGCGGCGGCGCCAACCAGGCCGCGATGAAAGAGGCCTTTGGCGTGGGGGACCGGCTCTTTTCCATCATGGTCACCGTCGACGTCATCGTCGCAAACGTGTGGATGGCGGTCTTGTTAGGCATGGCTGGCCGCTCAGATGACATCGACAATCGCATTGGCGCCGACAACACCGCCATCGCCGCGCTAACCCACAAGATGCAGGACTTCCAGGCACAAGTTGCCAAGGTCACGAGCCTCACCGACCTCATGGCCATCGCTGCAGTGGGCTTTGGCATCACCGCCATCGGTCATCTCGGCGCTGACTGGCTCGCGCCTTGGCTCAAATCCGGCTACGCGCCCGGCGCGGAACTGCCCTTTTACACCAGTGGCTTCTTCTGGCTCGTCGTCATCGCCACCACGGGCGGGCTGCTGCTGTCGTTCACACCAGCACGAAACCTGGAGGGCGCAGGCGCATCGAAGGTCGGCTCGGCGTTTCTGTACATCCTGGTGGCCACGATCGGCATGAAGATGGACATCACAGCCGTCGTCTCGGAGTGGAAGCTCTTTGTGGTTGGCGGCGTCTGGATCAGCGTGCACGCGACACTACTGCTAGTTGTGGCCCGCCTCATCCGCGCGCCGACGTTCTTTTTGGCGGTCGGCAGTCAGGCCAACATCGGCGGGGCCGCGTCTGCCCCCATCATGGCGGCCGCATTTCATCCAGCCCTGGCCCCCGTCGGCGTCATGCTCGCTGTTTTGGGGTACGCCCTGGGCACGTACATGGCTGGCCTTACGGGGTACCTCATGCAGGCGGTCGCGCCATGAGCGTCCGCGTCATCGTTTGGGTCGTCGTGTTGCTGGGTCTCTGGGGTTGCGCGTCGCCCGAAAAATCCGCCACGACTCGGGATGATGTCGACGCCAGCGCCAACTCCGACAGCGCCACCGCAGACGTGCCACAGTTCGATACCTGTGCCCAACCGCAGGATCTATGCGATGGCTCCTGCTTGCCGCCCTGCCCGGCTGGGTCCGACCGAGGCAACGGCTGTCACTGCTGGGCGTCGCCCATCGCTCTGCCAAAGGCTGGGACCGCTGTCGGGGCGACCGCGTGTGTGTCGGCGTTCATTCCATCGGGAAACGGGGCCGCGGCCAACCACCAGCGCACGGCGTTCTTTGGCGCGATGGAGACTCTCGGCGTGCGTGTGATTCGCCAGCACTTCCTCTGGTACACCATTCAGCCGACGAAGGAGACTTGGTCTTGGGGGCCATCTGACCGCGTCGTCGCCGCGGCAAAGGCAGCCAACGTGCAAATCGTGGGTCTACTCGTCTCCGGAACGCCGTGGGCCAGCGAGCAAGGCGCGGCCAAGAACGACCACTACTATCCACCGGACGACCCGGCGGACTTCGCAAACTTCGCTGCCGCTGTCGTCAAGCGTTACGGCAAGACGGTGCACCGCTGGGAGATCTGGAACGAACAGAACGCCGGCTATCGCTTCTGGAAGGGCGGCGAGGGGTTGGCTGGCGACGCCAAGGCATACGGCGAGTTGCTGGTCGCCACCTATGCAGCCATCAAACAAGTGCAACCCGAGGCCCAAGTCTCCTATGGCGGGCTGTTTTACTATCCACAGTTCATTCCAGGCGCTGAGGAGTTCCTCTCCGACAGTATGAGCCTCGCCAAAGGCGCCTCCGCAGCCTTCGACGCCCTGTCGTTTCACCCCTACCCACCGTACCCACCGGTGCTTTCACCAGAAGACGCGACCACGCCTGGGGCAGACGGCATGGCGCGGTTTGCGTTCGACGCCATGGTGGACCGACTCAGTGCCGTGCTGGGCAAAGCGGGCGTCAAGGACCGGCCTATCTGGGTGACAGAGATCGGCTGGCCCATCGGCCTCGGCCTGACAGAGGATCGCGTGGCGCAGTTCCTTGTGCGCGGCTACGCCCTCCTGTTGCGGGCCGGCACTGAATTGCTTTGTTGGTACACCTTCATGGACCACAGCCCGAACCACGCGCCGGTAGTGCCCTGGGAGGGCGTCTTCGGCCTGTACAATTGGAGCAACATCGCCAAGGCCGACACCAAACTCTCGCCCAAGCTCACCGCCTTGGCCCATGGCACCTTCTTCAAGCTGCTCGCCGACGCGAAGTTCGCCGCTGACGAACGCTCTGGGCGGGATTGGCACCAGCTGGCCTTCGCCTCGCCTGACGGCCGGACCATCCGCCTGCTCTGGGATTGGACACTGCCGCCAGGCAAGCAGCGCACAGTCAGTTTTCCGGCTGAGAAGGGGCGCTCGTACACTGGGCTGGGGATGTATGGGATGCCCCACCCACTGTCACATACGGCGCCTCACGCTGTGACCCTCGCCATCTCAGCGACACCGGTGTATGTCATCTCCAAGAGTTTGTAACCAAACGCTAAAATCTACGGTTTCGACTATTGCAACGGTCTGTTTCACGTGCACAGAGGGCATTGTGACGTACTCTGGTGAATGCCAAGTCAGGCATGCGCCCTCGGAGGTCGTGATGAAACGCAGAGAGTTCACCAAAGTCGCAGCAGCTGTCGCAGCAGCCACCGTCGCTGGCAAGGCGGGCACATCCCTCATCGATGGTGACGCGCCACGAAACGTCGCAGCGAGCCATCCACCAGCGCAACCACAGCGGGTCGCGCCGGCACCGACGTCCCCACGGAGCGTTGAGCGCATCGTGGTCTCCCAGCGAACACTCGAAGGCGCCGGATTTCCGGTTCGGCGCCCCTTCCCCACGCGCGCCCTTCGGCATTTCGACCCCTTCGTGCTCATTGACGAGATGGGACCGGTAACGTGGGGCCCTGGGAAGGCGTTGGGCGCTCCCGATCATCCGCATCGCGGTTTTGAGACGGTCTCGTACATCCTCGAGGGCAGTGTTCAGCACGCAGATTCGCTGGGCCATCGCGGCATTTTGGGCCCCGGTGGTGTGCAGTGGATGACTGCGGGCAGCGGCATCGTTCATGCGGAAGAGCCGCCCCCAGCCTTCAAGCGCGACGGTGGCCGGATGCATGGGTTTCAGTTGTGGGTGAACTTGCCCGCCAAGCTCAAGCTCACCAAGCCGCGCTACCAAGAGATGCAGGCCGACGAATTTCCAGAGGCGACCACACCCGACGGTCTCGCCAAGGTCAGGGTCATCGCTGGTGAAGCCCTCGGCGTTCGGTCCCGCATCGACGTGCACACGCCGATCATCTACCAGCATTGGCTCTTGCAACCTGGCGCAAAGGTGACGCAATCGATTCCAGCCGACCACAACGCGTGTCTCTACGTATTTGGTGGTGCAGGCACGAGTGGGCCGGATGATAAATCCGTCACAGACGGGGATCTGGCCATCTACGGCCCGGGCGACGCCGTCACCCTGCATGTTCCACGGACAGCCAAGGCGCCCCTACAAGCGTTGTTGCTCGCCGGACAGCCCCATGGTGACCCCATCGTGCAATACGGACCGTTTGTCATGAACAACATGGCTCAAATTCAGCAGGCATACCGCGACTACCAGGCCGGCAAGATGGGAGAGATTGCGCCGACCTAGATACACGCCCTATCGCAACGCTCCGCTGCCCGCTATGACTGCTCGCGCGAGCGGACACCACTCGCCCCACCATCTCGACCTGACAAAGGACCGCCCATGACCGCGCACAACGCGCTCTTTGCTCCCTTGACCCTCGGCCCGCTCTCTTTGGCCAATCGCATCGTCATGGCGCCGATGACGCGCAGTCGGTCACCGGGCGGGGTGCCAGGCCATGACGTGGCCACCTACTATCGCCAGCGCGCCGCCGGCGGGGTCGGGCTGATTATTACGGAAGGCACCACGGTCGACCACATCGGCGCTAGCGGCTACCCCGATGTGCCGCGCTGTCACGGGGCCGACGCTCTCGCCGGCTGGGCCAAGGTGGTCGAGGCTGTGCACGAAGAAGGCGGCAAAATCATGCCGCAGCTGTGGCATGTGGGCTCGGTGCGCCAAGTTGGTGCGCAGCCGAACCCAACCGTCGGAGGCTTTGGCCCGTCGGCCGTCATCAATCCGGGTACGCGCAAGGCCACGGATCCGCCTCAAGTGCTGACGGAATCGGACATCGCTGACCTTATCGCAGCGTTTGCCCGTGCGGCCAAGGACGCCGCCAACGTCGGTTTCGACGGGGTCGAACTGCACGGCGCTCACGGCTACCTCATCGATCAGTTCTTCTGGGCCGCCACCAACAAGCGAACCGACAGTTGGGGAGGCGACCTAGCGGCCCGTACTCGCTTTGCCTCCGAACTCATTGCTGCCGTGCGCGCCGCCGTGGGCCCCGACTTGCCCATCATCTTTCGCTTCTCACAATGGAAGATGGGCGCCTACCACAACAAAATCGCCAACTCGCCAAGTGAACTGGAGACCTGGCTGCAGCCGTTGGCGGACGCGGGGGTGTCGGTTTTTCACGCCAGCCAACGACGCTTCTGGGAGGAGGAGTTCGAGGGCTCGCCGCTCAACTTGGCTGGCTGGACTCGCAAGCTCATGGGACTGCCGACGATTACGGTCGGATCGGTGGGGCTGGACAGCGATTTCATCAGTAGCTTCGGGGGCAAAGAGGCCGACACCGCACCAATCGACGAGCTTGTCACGCGTCTGGCGCGAGATGAGTTCGATCTAGTGGCTGTTGGGCGGGCGTTGATCAGCGACCCGGCTTGGGCAAATAAGGTCAGGTGCGATGGGGCCTTAGATATTATTGAGTTCACGCGGGCTCATTTGAGGTCTTATCCGTAGGTTGATTGCCCAACCCGGTGGGCACATCCTGCAGCCAAAGAAGCGCCAAACTAGGTGCCATGCGTTTTGCAAACTAGGTGCAAACTAGGTGCTGCAAACTAGGTGCCATGCGTTTAGTTGAGAGTTCGCCGACGAAGTGCCGCCGACGAAGTGCCGACGAAGTGCTGCCGACGAAGTGCCATGTGTTTAGTCGAGAACCAAACTAGGTGCCATGCGTTTAGTTGAGGGCTCTCACGACCCATTTCAAGCAAGTATAGAGGTACACCCGCGCAATCGCGCGTCCCTA
>JAGSHB010000094.1 GCA_023954815.1 Myxococcales bacterium
ACGCGAAGGGCCCGCATGGCGCCGCAGATCGGCGTTCAGGCCGACTGGCGGTGAGAAGTGCGGGCTAGGGACACTCAGGAGCGGATATGGGAGCGAACATGGGAGCGAGCAGTGACAGTGCGGACCCGAGGCAGCCTCGTGTCGCGGAGCTGTGGGTCCACCCGATCAAGTCTTGTGCGGCGGTCTCTGTGCCGCACGCCGATTTGATCCAGACCGGCCTGACCGGCGATCGCACCTGGATGTGGATCGATGCGGACCACAGCTTTCATAGCCAGCGGACGCTGCCTCAGATGGCGCAGATCAGCGCGGTCCTGACCCCTGACGGCGGCGTTCGCATCGGTGCCCCTCACATGCAAGATCTGTCGGTGCAATCACCCGGCAGTGACGCTGAGCGGATCAGTTTGGAGGTTTGGGGGCATCCGTGCACTGGATTGGATGCCGGCGACGAGGCGGCGGCTTGGTTTGAGCGCGCCACCGGGCAGCCGGGCAGACTAGTGCGGCACACCGGTCGCAGGCCCGTCGATGCCCGCTATGCGCCAGACAGTGAAGTCGCCTTTGAAGTCGCCTTCGCCGACGGGTTTCCGCTGTTGGTCTGCACTTCTGAGGCGATCGCCGAGATTGCCGCCCGGCATGGATCGACCCCGGACGCTAGGCGCTTTCGCCCCAACCTTGTGATCGACGGCGCCCCGGCATTTGCCGAGGACGGGTGGGCCAGTCTGCGCGTTGGCGACGTCGAACTCGCGCTCGTCAAACCCTGTGGGCGCTGCAGCATCCTGGACGTCAATCCAGCGCTGGGAACCCACGATCGCGGTCTGTTGGCGGCGCTGCGGCCTGATCGCCATCTGGGCGGTGAGCTGCGATTTGGCATGAATGCCGTGGTGATCCGGGGCGGGCGGCTGGCCGTGGGCGATGTCGCGATGCCAACCGTGCGCTCCGCCGACACGTCGCTGGGCAGTTTTCGCACAATTTGATCGCACCCCACGAAGGTCTCCCTTGGAATCCGTCTGGCGCGTCCTACCTTGCCCACACGAAACCCCCTGAGCCGGAGGCGCTCCATGTTTGAAAGAATCGTCATGATGACCGACCTCACCGACACGTCGCGTCGCGCGTTCGCGCCCGTGGCTGCCCTTGCCAAGCGGCAACGCGGTACTCGCGTCATCTTAGTCCACGCCGTTGTGGGCTCCACTGAGCAGTACTTTCTCGATGAGATGATTCGGAAGCGCATCGATGCCAATGCTCGCAAGAAAGTAGTCGAGCGCATGCAGGAGATGGCCGCCGATCTCGGCAAGCACGGCGTCGATGTTGAGCCTGTGGTCGAGGTGGGCTCGCCGTTCAACGTGCTGCCCGATGTGGTCCAGCGCTACGACGCTGACCTCGTTGTCCTGCCGACACGGACGGAGCATTCGCTGCTTCGCCGGATCTCGAACTCGGTGACCGCGCGTGCCATTCGTGACCACGTGGTGCCGGTGTTGACCATCAACGACCACTTCGATCCGGAGAAGTGGAGCGGCTTCGGGCCGGTTGTGCACCCCGTCGACTTTGGCGATCAGCAGCGCAGCGGCTTGAAGACGGCTGAGGACATGGCAGCGGCGACGGACAGCACCATCGAGCTGGTACACGTGCTCCGACCGATCAACATCGCCAGCAACTACGATGATGATGCGCGGGAGCTTGCTCGGATCATTGATAAGAGCCAAGACGATCTGCAGAGTCGGGTCGAAGGCGGCTTGGCTGAGGTCCTGGGTAATGTCACCAAGGTGAAAGGCGAGTGCCGCGTGCTGCGTAATGACAACGCGGGCGTCGGGATCGTCGACCACTTGGCTGCGTGCGGCGCTGGTTTGGCGGTGCTGCCAGCCCTGGGGCGCGACACGGTTCACACCCAGCTCATGGGCAGCGTGGCCGAGCATGTCATTCGCTACGCCCCGTGCCCCGTGCTGGTCTACGACCGTCCGCTCGCGAGTTAAGAACTTTACTTGCTGCGCCTGCCTCGGCTGCGGTATTTGTCCGACTGTCTGAGCAGGAGGATGGATGACAGCCAGGGATCGGCGGCGCGCTGTCGTGGCGGGTCTCGTCATCGCATCGCTCGCGCTGGTGCCGCTCGCATCGAGCGTTGCCGACCGTGTTGTCCGTGATCGCGCTGAAAAGATGGCGACCCGTCTTGGGGTGCAAGTGACGTTGGGGGAGGTGTCCCTCGGTCTCCGGCGCCTCGTCACCGTCAATGACGTCAACGTTGAACACAACGGTCGCCAGCTCGCCGAGATCGCCGCGCTGCGGGCCGACGTGCCCCTGTGGTCCCTCCTGACGGGGCACACACGCCCCGAGCTGGTCGAGTTCGTGGGGCTGAAGGCAAGGGTCCGTGTCGTCGACCGGCGTATCCCCGCGTTGGAGAAGTTGCTGGCGAGACTTCGACACAAGACCGGCAAGACGCCCTCAACGGGCACCGAGTCCCGTGGGCTGACGTTGCGCCTTGTCGACTCAATGCTCACCGTGGACATCGCAGGCCAAGGGCGGCCTTGGCTGGGCACGCGCGCCACCCTCACGCGGCTGGACGCGGAGCTGAGTCGGGCCGGTGGTCGGGTGTCTGCTTCCCTCAAAGGGGCGGTCGACGGCCGCGTCCACGCTTGGCTGGACAGGTCGCCTGAAGGCAAGTGGTCGGCTCGGGTCGAAGCGGCGCCCGAAGTCACCTGGCGGGCACCGGTGGTATTGCCGCTTGGCATTCAGCGTCTCAGTTTTCGGGGCGCCGCTTGGGATGGCGAGCTGGCCAGTCTGACGGGGCTGGAGGTGGGGTCCACCGCCGGCCAAGTTCGCTTTGCCTCGATCAGCGCCGATCGACAGCTGAGAAAGGTCCAAATCAAAGGGGTCACGGCGAAAGCCATTGTGAAGAATGTGTCCGCGCTGCCCGAGCTGAACAAGAAGCTGGCCGCGATCGCCTCCTTTCGCGGGGCGCTCAACATCAACGCACAGCGGGTGAGCATCACCGGGCTGCGGCAGTTGATGGCAGGCAGGGCAGGGGAGCTCGACGTCGGTGGACTGACCGTGTCGATGCCTGCCTACAAAACCCGCTTGACACTCGCGCGGGCGACGGTCGCGTCGCCGGCGTCTGGGATCACAGCCGTCGTGAGCCGTCCGCAGTTGACCATCGGTCAGCTGACCAAGGTGAAGCTCCCCAAACGCTTGTGGCCCGCAAAGAAGGGGCTGCAGCGCCTGAGTCGTTTGTGGACAGCCGCTCAGAAGGCATCCCGGAAGATCACAAATACGGCCGGCTGGGCCAGGCCAGTGGACCCAGCGATGACGCCAGCGTTGGAGGTCAAGGCCCGCCGTCGTCGCGCCAAGGCTCGGCGCAAGAACCGCGGCAAGCCGGCCTACACCGCTCGCTACGCCAAGCCGCTCATCACGCTAAGGGCTGATCTGGACCGCATCTGGCAGCAGGCATCGCGCTACGTCATGGCTGTGGCGTCGCTGCCGCTCAATCTGTCGGTGCGGGGCGGCAGTGTGCGCGTCCATACCGGGGACTTGCGTTTGGGCGGCGAGGCGATCGATCTGCATTGGCGGAGCGCGCAAGGCCAGCCGACCCTTCGTTTGCATCTGCGGCCACGCGTCGCGGAGGTGCGCGGTGGCAGCGTCGCGCTCAACGTCGATGGCGACAAGACCGGCCTCGCGCAGGTTGCCTTGACGGTCGAGGGTAGCGCGGTGGCTCGGATGGTCTCGGGCTTGGACACACGTCTTGCCCTGGGTGCGCGGCCGCACCTCGGTCTCCACGTGACGGCGATGGCGCAGGCAGGACGCGGCGGGGTCGTGCGCGGGCGGGTGACATCGCGGCATCTGGGTGTCGACTGGGATAGGTTCGCTCCGGGGCCTGTTACCGCCTTTTCCGTCGATGCGCCCTTCGAGCTGCGCTGGCCCGCGCGTCGCAATCGCATCCAGCTCGATACTGGCCACATTCGCTTTGGTGGCTCGGGGCAGGCCACCCAAGGTCGCGCGACGGTGATGGCCCATCTGTCGGGCGGTCGACGTCCCGTGATCGATATGACCCTGACGTTGCCCGACCAAGACTGCGGTGTACTGCTCAGTGCCTTGCCGACGGCCATGCTACCGACCCTCGGTCGCGTCTCAGCTCGTGGGCGTCTCTCCGGCTGGTTGGATCTGCGCTTTGACGTGGCGCATCCGTACTACAGCGAGCTCGATTTCGGCCTGAAGGACAAACGCTGCAAAGATCTCAAGTTGGACAAGATCGATGTGGCCGAACTCGATGGCGAGTTTGTGCGCAAGGTCAACGAAGACGGCAAGATCCTCGATCACGTCAAGATTGGCCCCGCGAGCGACGCCTGGGCAAAGCTCGGCAAGGTGCCGTCGTGGGTGCCCTACGCGATGATCACCACGGAAGACGGCGGATTTTGGCGCCACCGCGGCCTCAACGCGTTCTTGCTCAATCGGGCGATTCGACTCGACCTGCACTACGGCCGCTTCGTCTACGGTGGCTCGACCATCACGCAACAACTGGCCAAGAACCTCTTCTTCACCCGCAGCAAGTTCCTCGCGCGCAAGCTGGAGGAGCTGCTGGCGGTCTGGGCCATGGAGCGTGGTCTCGCCAAGGTGCGGATCATCGAGATCTACATGAACGCCGTCGAGTTTGCGCCGCACGTCTACGGGGTGACCCGCGGGGCGATGCACTACTTTGGTAAGCGTGCCAGTCGCCTGACGCCCCTGGAGGCCGCATGGCTTGGCAGCATCAAGCCGTGCCCTCGTTGCGGCAACGCCGCGTTTCGGCAGTTTCACTATCGCCGGTGGTACCAGACGCGGCTGCTAGAGATCCTGACGCGCATGCACCGCAACGGCGTGATCACCGACGAGCAGTTCGCAAAAGAGGCCAACACGGTGCCGCAGTTCGCGCGTTGGCCAGAGGAGAAGCTGTCCCGCCGCTACAGCCACCCCATTCCCGACAAGAAACCGCCCGCCATCGCGCGGTTGGACCGCGGCCGTCGCAAGAAGTGACCGGTGGGCACGCTGGCCCGCGAGGCCGATTTGGGGCGTTTGAGGGGTAGCATTTGGCCGCCACGAGCCCGTGGATGCCCCTAGAAGCCGGTCTAAGCCATCGAAGGCATATCAGTGGGGGGGCTGGCTCAGTGGCCACGAGTGGGCATCCTGTTGTGTTTGTTAGTCAAAGCATGCTTTCACGTCGTCAGCTGCTCTGTTCAAGTCGCCGCTGCCGGCCTGAGTCCGATTCACTCACCGGACGGTGTAACTTGAGGTCCGCACCGTGCTCGCGGCCGGCCGCGTGGGCCTGACTGCCGCGCACGCCGCCAGATGTCAGCCTGCCCATGGACGGGAAGCGCTGGGTCGTAAAGGCCTGCAGATCGGCGTCCCCGACCCACACGAGCCCGCGCTCCTCACAGGCGGTTCGCTCGCTGCGCAACTTGTCGCGAAAGCCCAGCAGCACGCCCGCCACATACTCCCGCTTGCCCCGCCGCCCTGTCGCTAGGCCGCTCTTTCGGGCCTTGCGCCATAGCCGCTCGCATTCGCCGTGCAGAAAGTCGTGGACCCAGGACGCCATGTCGACATCGTGCCGCCGACCGATGACCTCGAGCTCTCGCTCCATGCGATCCTTGTGCACATTGTAGGTCGACGACCAGACACACTGGACGAAGAAGAACTCCTCCAAGATCCCGCCGACCAGCTTCCAACTGAGCGCGATGGCCGCGCTACTGCGACCGACGACTTTGGCCACGTAGTCCGGCCGCGTCGGATCGGATGGATGGCGCAGGTTGTGCGCAAGCAGCAGGCGGTGGGCTGTCGCCATGGCGACTTCGGCCTCATGAGGATTGTCGCTCTCGGCCAAGGCGAGCAGTTTGCGAATACGACTCAACACACGTGCCGTCTCGGGCGGCATCTCCGGCTGATCGGAGAGGTTTGCCCCGTCAGTCGAGATGTTGAGCAGCTCGCACGCCTTGGCGAATCGGCGACCGTGAGGGCGGTGATCGCCCCCCATGAGCTCGTCGACCACCTGATGGGCGACCTCGTGCCGCAGCGTCGCGCGCACCTCCCGCCACGGATCATCGAGCAGATGACCGCTGGCGAGCGTCAGGGTTCGCGTGGAGGTGTGCCAGCTACCGAGCCGGTTGTCGGCATCGTCGATTTTGAACGTCGGAGGGCGCAGACGACCACCGAGCCGCACAAGGTTGATCTGCTGCCACTCAGCGCGCAGTTGCCTGAGCACCGTGCGATGTAGGCTCGCGGTCAGTCGATTCATCGAGTCGGTCAGCGACTACAGGCCGGCGAGCAGCTTGGCGCAGACCTTCTTGAACTTCACACCGTCGCGGTAGTCCTCGCGGCGCGGGTTGACGGTCGCGCACTTGGTCAGCACCGCACGGGCCTGCTTGTCTTCGCCGTCCTTGATGAGGGACTCAGCCAACCAAGCGTAGTTTCGAGCCTTGTGGGGACCCTTGGCTACCGCTTTGCGCAGCAGGGCGATGGATTTGTCGACGTCGCGCTTGGGCCAGGGCAGCTCGAAGTAAAACCGGCCGAGTGCCCGGTAGCCACCGCCGTGCTCGTACCTGGGGCCGCGCGCGATGGCGCCCTTGGCGTAGCGCTTGAACTTGCCCTCAATGCCCTGACGGATGGCCGTGATGAGGCCTGCGCCAGTGCTGAACTCGCCGATAGCGGCGGTTGCCCAATAGTAGCCAGCTGGATGCTTGCCGTTGGCGGCGATGGCCTTGTCAGCGAAGCCCCAAGCGACCTTGCCTTCGCGCTTCTTCACCCCGTCCGACCGGCTCTTTGCGGCCTTGGTGAAGTGGTGGCGAGATCGCCGCCAGAGCACGCCAAAATCGCCGGCAGACAGCGCTGCGGCGCTCTTGAGGGCGGCAGCGTCGGCGGCCATTTTTCGGCCCGCGTAGGCCTTGTCCGATGCCTTGAGGAACGCGGCGAGCTGCGTTGCTTTATCCACTGCCGGAGCAGCCGGAGCTTTGGCCGCGGCTGGCGGCGCGGCCGTCGGCGGCGCTGCAAACGCGGTGTGAGCGAGGGCCATGGAGAGCACGATAGCTGCGAGCTGGCTTGGTTTTCTCAGGGTGGACATCGTTCCTCCTGGCTGGCGATTTCTGATCACTAGAGTATCGGGGGGGGCGGGATCTGCAAACGTCCGGTCACCTTCAGTGATTCATCAAGCTGGGTGCGCATCGATGGCCGCGAGGATGAGGTCAGCGTACTTCGCCATCCGCGCGGGTCCGACGCCGTGGATTTCGGCCAGGGCGGCGTGATTTTGCGGCCGTTCAGCCACGATCGCGTCGAGGGTCTTGTTGTTGAACACCTGATAGGGCTTGAGCCGTCGGCGGCGGGCCTCTTTCTTCCGCAGGGCCTTCAGGGCGCCCGCCAGCCCAGTCACAGGCGGCTTGCGTGGGGTCGCACCAGGCGCCCGCGCCGGGCGAACTCGCTTGTCGGCGATCCATACAGTCGGGTACTTGCGGCCCTTCTGCACCAACTTGCCCGCCTCAAGCAGCGACTCGATACCGTGCTCAATGGCCGCCTGGGGGTGGTGGCTGAGCGCGCCGAAGGCAGGGTTGCTACCGACGCGCTTGCGCTTGACCTCTTTGGCGCGACTGCCGCGCAGCCCCATGGCGACCACCCGGCGACCAAGCGGTCGGCGCAACCCATCTATGAAACGCAAGATTTCGTCGAGCTCTTCCGGCGCCAACCGCACCGAACTCTCGGCCTTTTTGCGCGACGTGCGCTCGCTCGACCGCTTGCGGGCCCGCTCTCGGTGAGCCGCGATGTCCGCCGTAACCGCGCCAGGATCATCGCAGGCGTCGCAGTTGCCGCACGGCAGCTTGTCTTGCGCCGGCGTGGCATCGCCATGCAGCGCCCTGGCCAGGGCTTGCTGCCGACAATCGGGTGTGCCGATGAGCTGTAGCAGCCGGTCGAATGCTTCGAGCCCCGCGCCCTTGGTCAGTCGCCCCCGGGTGACACGGTCCGACGCACCGACCAGCAAGACGGCGTCCGCTGGTTCGCCGTCACGGCCTGCGCGACCCGCCTGCTGGGCCCAGGATGCGACGCTACCCGGCGCCTGCACGTGGATCACCGCGCGCACATCGCTGCGGTCGATGCCCATCCCCCAGGCAGTCGTCGCCACCATCACGGGCGCGCGCCCGCTGTTGAACGCCGCGCTGGCCTGCGCCCTGGCGCCAACTGTGCGCCCGGCGTGATACCAAGTTGCCTTGATTCCGCGGCGGCGCAGCGCCATGCAGGTCGACTTTGCCCGCTTTCGCGTCGCGACGTAGACCAGGGCCCGGCCTTGCCGCGGCAAGTCCAACCGTTCGAGCACCGTCGCTGCCGCATCGATGCGGGCCTTGTCGCCGCTACAGTGCTGTGCTGCGAACCGCAGGTTGGCCCGCCGAGCGGGGAGCCGCAGCACCTTGGGGTCTGTGAGGGCGAGCACATTGACGATGTCGCGCTCGACCTGCGGCGGCGCCGTCGCGGTCACCGCCATCACCGGGACTCCCAGGCCCTCCTTCAACCAAGCCAAATCTCGGTAGGCAGGCCTGAAATCGTGGCCCCATTCGGAGACGCAGTGGGCCTCGTCGACCACCGCCCGCACCACGCCGAGCTTGGCCAGCCAGCGCCGCACACTCACCCGCGACAAGCGCTCAGGCGAGGCGTAAATGAGCACAGCAGACTCCGCCTCCTGTTTGCGAACGGCCCAGGGAGCGCCCGTCCGCCCGCTGTGCAGCGCCGCCGCAGGGATGCCGCGTTCACTGAGCGCGCGAACTTGATCATCCATCAGCGCAATGAGCGGGCTGACGACTAGCGTCGGGCCAAGGCCGGCTGCGTGCAGCGCCATCGCCGGCAGTTGAAAGCAGAGCGATTTTCCTGCGCCCGTCGGCATAATCGCCACACAATCAGCACCTTGTAGGGTGCGGGCCATAACGTCAGCCTGGCCAGTACGCAACGAATCGAAGTGCCAGTGACGCTTGAGGAGGGGCTGGAGATGAGCGACGCGCGGATCCATGCTGATGGTGTTACGACGCCGGGCCGTGGGCCGCAAGCTTGCGCAGGATCGCCCGACCGTTCAGTCTCGCCGCCCCAACCCCTTCCCACAAGGTTGCGTAATGGCGATTACGACCCCCCAGCCCCAGACACCAAATATGCCCCAGATGAATGATATTTCAATCGTTTCTCCCATGAGCCAAGGGGCGGCCTACGTCGCGGCACCGCTGTCGTCAGCGCAAATCGGTGCGCTTGCCCTGCAGCACCTGCGCGGTGTCATCGCCATCGATAGCGCGAGCGACGAGCGGTCGGAGTCGATTCCGAGCACGCCCGGCCAAATCACCCTGGCCCGCCACGTGGCTTCCTTTATGGAAGGGTACGGCGCGACCGTGGAGATGGACGATTTTGCCAACGTCATCGCGACCCTGCCGGGCCGAGGGCTCGGTGCGACCCAGGCGCCTATCGCATTCATGGTGCACCTCGACACCGCCCGCGGCACGGACGCCACCGACGACTTGACCTTGGTTCCTGCGTGGCAGGGGGCCGAGTTGAGTTACAGCAAAAACCCCGGGCTTTCGGTCTCTGTTGCCAACTATCCGCTGCTCAGCGGCTTCGTCGGCCACGATGTGGTTCACGGGCCCGGAGATGCGCCCATCGGTCTGGACGACAAGCTGGGACTGACGCATCTGATGACCCTCGCGAGCCTGCTCCACAGGACGGAGACCATCGACCACCCGCCGATTTTGTTGATCGGTCGCCCGGATGAAGAGATCGGTCGCATGGCCGCTATCGAGGGCCTAGCGCTGACCCTGGCGGAGCGCGGCGTCGCGTTCGGCTACACGGTCGACGGTATCCTGGGTTACGAAGTCAACGTCGAGAACTTCAACGCTGCCGCCGCGAAGTTGACGTTCACCCCAGCACCGGGCGCCACCTGCACCGCCTTGCCGTTGGGCCTGAACCTCGTCATTGGCGGCGTCAACACCCACGGGTGCACGGCCAAGGCAGAGGGGCACCGGCCGGCGACTAGGCTCGCCGCAGAGCTGTTGAGCCTGTGTGCCGCCGAGGGACTGACCGTCGAGGTTCGCCACTTCATCTCCGATAGTCTGCGGGATTGTGACGGGGTGCTCGACCTCGCCATCGCCGATCAAGCGACGCTTGAGCGGGTGACGGCTCTGGCCCAGTCCGTGGTCGGTCCGCACTTTCCCCGCGGCGCGTCGCTGGTCACCAAAGCCGGGGACCCGACCCACAACAACGGTCCGCTGGCACAAGCGACCGCAGCCGGGCTCGCCTTTATCGGTCAGTTCCTGAACTCGGACGCCATCACGCCTATCGCGGCTGAAGCTTCCGACGGTCGCCAGGGTTACTCCCAGCCGTACCGCCTCATCCCTGCCGGTGATCAGGTCATCGTCGACGTGCGCATCCGTGATTTCGACACCGCCGGGCTCGCTGCACGCGTGGCTCATGTCTCGCAGATGGCCACCGATTTTCCCGCCGAAATTCTGATCGAGAACACCGATCAGTACGTCAACATGGCGCCGCGTCTGGCGGATCGTCCTGAGCTGGTCACCTGGCCAATCGTCGCTGCAGCGGAGCTCGGCCAGACCGCACAGAAGCTGCCGATTCGTGGCGGTACCGGCGTCGATCCCTTCCTCGATGCGGGCGTGCCGGTCGCGAACTTGGGGACCGGATACTTCGCTCCCGAGAGCGAAAAAGAGCTGACGAGCGTCCAAGAGATGGCAGGTCACGCCCAGTGGCTATTCCGTCTCGTCCAGACCGTTGCCCACGCTCGCACAAGCGCCATCTGCTGAGCTCGGCCGCCTGAACCCGGCTGTCTGAACCCGGCTGTCTCAACATCATCACAGTCGCGAACGCGCCTCGCCGTACTCCTCGATCATGCGATCGACCAGCGCTTGAACCGTTGGCACGTCATCGATGCTGCCGACGCCTTGGCCAGCTGACCAAATATCCTTCCACGCCTTCGATTCCGTATCGAGCTCTTTACCGAGGTCGACGTCGGGCGCTTCGGCTATCTCGTCGGGGTTCAGCCCCGCATTGACCAGACTTGGGGCGAGGAAATTCGCCGGAATTCCTGAAACCTTGGGCGTATAGACGACATTGGAGGCACGGCAGTCGACGATCATCTCCTGGTAGGCATCCGACGCCGCGGATTCTTTCACCGCGATGAAGCGCGTGCCCATATAGGCGAAGTCGGCCCCCAGCGCCCTGGCAGAAGCGACCGCGTGACCATCGGATAGACAGCCCGCCAAACAGATGGTGCCATCAAAAATCGCCCGTACTTCCGGCAACAACGCGAAGGGGGACAGCGTCCCTGCGTGTCCGCCTGCGCCAGCGGTCACCAGGATCAAGCCATCGACCCCAGCGCTGATCGCCTTTTGAGCGTGGCGAATGTTGGTGATGTCGTGAAACACCTTGCCACCGTAGCTATGAACCGCGTCGACCACTTCCTTGACGGCGCCGAGTGAGGTGATCACGAGCGGGGTCTTGTGGCGAACGATGACCTCCAGATCAGCCTGCACCCTGGGGTTGGTGCGATGGACGATGAGGTTGACCCCGTACGGCGAGATGATCGCCTCGGGATCAGCTGTCCGAGCCGCGCTCAATTGGGCCTCAATGTCGGTCAACCACGCATCAAACCCGGCGGTCGTTCGATGGTTGAGAGCGGGAAAAGTGCCGATAATTCCGGCCTTGCAGCTCGCAACCACCAACTCGGGCATCGACACGAGGAACATGGGGGCAGCGATGACGGGCAGGCGCGTCTGGCCTGCGAAAGCACGGGTCTGAGTCATGGGGCGATCCTGGCTAGTTGAGGCGGGAGGCGTCGGATTTTGGGCGACTGAGCAGGGTCACAACGGTGGTGTAGCCGTGTAGAAAGAGCTCCGATCCCACTGGACCGATCTCGCCGCTGCCGAATAGTCCGGCGATGGGGATGTCCCCAAACCGCTGTCGGATCAGGTCTGTGTCGTGATCTGGCCGCCCAAAGAGGTGCAGACCCCGGCCCACGCAGCTGAACATCAGCACACACTCAGGCTGGGCATCGCTGGCTGCGAGCCGTCGGGTTAGATCTTCGGCGGCGGTGCGGGCGTCGCGCAGATGAAACTGCAAGACCTGCCACGGCTTCACTGTGGCGGCGATCGAAATAGCGCCGTGTTCGGGCTCCATCCCCGTGATTTGCCGAATCACAAAGTCGCCCTGCTCATAGACCTCGTGGTCGCCGCTCATCTCCACACCGGCAAAAAGCGAGTGTCGAAAGAGCGCTTGGTCGTGCTTTGAGAGGGTCTGGTACAGCTCTCGAAGCAGGGTCACAGGTTCCCGCCCGGCAAGGCCTTTGACCAGGCGGCCGTCACAGGCGGTGATGAGCATGGGCTCGCCGATGGGCCGACACCCCTGGGCTACGATGGTCTCGACTTGCAGCGGGCCACGCAGCGCCAGCACGATGGCGCCGATCCGATGACAGCGGCCGCCGGCGAAGAGCGCGTGACTCCCCGGCACTTTTCCGCCGCTGGCCAACCCACCCACGACTGGAGTCCCCGGCCATGTCGCCGACAAGCCGGGTAATATGGCGGGCATGTCGGCCGATAGCGGGTCACCCAAGATGATGGCTAGCGCTGGCGGGGGGCCGGGCAGCAGCGCCGACCAACCGCCGTCCTCTTGTTGCTCTCCGCCTTGCTGTCCGTCTTGCTCGCTGGCGTGGGCGTCGTCTTGATTGTCGCTCGCCGGACTGGCGTTGCTAGCCTTCTGGTCGCTGGGCAGGGCAGCCGGATCGAGGTGGTGGGCGCTGACGGACACGCCGGGCAGCCGCAACCCAACGATGACAAGACCGCACCGCTGCTCGACCTCATGACCGTCGCCAATCACGCCTGCAGCCGTGCAACCAAAGGGCTGAGTCGTGGGCAGGTGTTCGGTGACCATGGCTGGCAGTCTGGACCACGCCGCTGCGTGGTGGGGCGTCGTGAAGACCAACGTGACATCGGGAGGACCGCCGAGCGCAGCGACAACATCATCAATCGCCGCTTTGAGGGCGGCTGCGGTGTCGCTCAGCTCGGAAAGGGCACAGTGCAAATGGCACTCCATGGGCGGCTACACCCTTGGATGCCACGATTGGTGCGGTCGGTGCAATCGCGTGCGGCTAACAAAAGGTCAGGGTGGTTGCGTGGGAGGACGCCGTTAGGTTGCGCTCGTCTACGGCTTCACTTGCTTGCGCAGGTGTTTGATGAGGTTGGGAAAAGTGCGTTTTGCAGCGGCCCGCTGAAGCCACTTTGGCACCGAAATATTGGGCACCGCGTGGGCCTTGTAGACGACCATTGTACGTTTTTTGTCCTTCGCAAACGGTGTCAGGGTCCATGAGCCGGTATTGCGCTTGTAGTCGCCCTTTACCAGCTTCCACTCCCGTTTGTAGAAAGCGCCGGGCCTGATCGTGTGCACCGCGCGGGTGATGGCGCGCAGGTCGTCGATGGGCCACGGCATGTCGACCAGTACATCGCAGTGCACGACGTTACCTTTGCGACTGAGCTCCTTGCTCTTTTTCACCCGCATCATCGTCTTGGTGTAGCGCGAGCAGAGATTGATGATCGCCCACACCTTCTCCACCGGCGCTTCGACGACGGCGCGCACGGTCGCCGCCGGGATGTCCATGCCCTTCACTGGCCGAATCTTCACCAGGATTTCGCCCTTCGACAGTCGCTCCTGCTCCGAGGCGAAAGCCGGAATGCTCACGACAAGCCCCAAGAAACAGGCGATGAGCGCCACCGCAGCTTTGCGCTGTGGCGCGGGGGATGAGCCTACGAGCTGGGGTGATGGCACGGCACGAATCGCGATCGACATGGGCTACTCCGGGTGGTCGAGCGAGGCGCCAGGCCTGTCGATGGCAGCTGCGTGAGCAGCGAGGGTGTTGGGATCAGACTCACAACTGTGTCGTGGAACTGTCAACGCCCAATTGAAGACGGCCGAGGCGTGTCACGTATTCGAAGGCAGATGTCGCGCCGTGATGTCATGAGCGCGCGCTAGTTGGCTACGAGTAGGACGAGGGCTGTGGCGCCCGTCGTATCGTCCTTCTGTGCCAGCCCTAGACCAACGCGCCGAGCGCTACCATCGCGAACCATCGGTGGCAGCGCGATTTGATCGAGTTCGGGGGTGAGCGCAGCCCAGGCCTTGAGGCGCCCCCGAATAAGACCGCGACTGCGGGCCTGACGCAGGGCATGACCAGTCACTCCATTCAAGTCGCCCTCAATCGCCGTGCGTGCTGCCGCCGCCGCCACTTCATCGAGCGCGCTGTCGAAGCGCAGGGCCTTCTTGCCGTCGTTCTTGCGGGCCTCCGTGATCGCCGCCATCACCCGACGACGTTCCGCTGCCACGTCGAGCGGCTGCACTTGCCGAGCGAAAAGCTGCGTTACCCACCAGCGCTTCTGCCCATTTTCCCGCTCCTCACCGACCACACCGAGCCCCACATGGGTCACGCGGCGATGCAGGATGTTGCGGCGATGGCCGAGGCTGTGCATCAGGCCGGATTCAGCCTCGGCTAGCGACACATTGAGCGCGAGGTTCTCCGCCGATGTGCTCGAACGATAGCCCGCCCGCGCGAGTCGGGCCGAGTGCAGACCAGTGCTGGGCGACAGGTGGCTGAAGAAGTGATTGTCGCGCATATCGCGGCTGTGATCCTCGGCGATCTTGGCGAGGTCCGCATCCCACTTCAACGCTGGCAACCCATGACGCCGACGATCGGCGTTGAGCAGTTGGAAAGCCAGCTTGGCGGCATCTGTGGCGGTGTTGATCTGGCTCTCATCGGGCGGCAGCGTCGCCATGTAGTGCGTCGGCAAGGCCTGGCCGACCTCGGCGCGAAATTGCAGCAACTTTCCTGGGCCCCGCGGCCCGACACCGGTCAGCTGAACGTCGAGGCTGCCGATCGTCTCTCCGGTCGGGACGACGACCTCGAATTTGGCGCCGTCGACCGTGAGCTTCGCTTTGCCATCGCGCCCATCCGGCCAGAGCACCAAGGCGGTGAGGTCGCGGTACGAAGCCAGCAACGTGCCGCGGATGCGCCAAAAGGAGGACGGCTTCACTTGGCGAGCCAAGGGCTCTATGACTGCCGGCAGATGGGTCGCGACGACGCCGACGTGGCGTTTGTACTTGCGACCGGGCGTGAACACTTCACCGATCCCGATGACCAAGCGCCCGTCACCGTCGGGCGGATCCTTCAACAGCAACGAGATGGCGCGGCGCAGTGATTTTTCGGCGCTCGACGTGGTGCGCAGGTGCTGAAAGGCCGTATCTCCCGCCAGGGCGCCGGACGAACGAACGAGAAAGTCGCGAACATCGGTCGGCGGCTCGCGGCCGAGCTCGGTGTACTGAAAGACAAACTCACGCGCCGCGCGGCCCAGGTCTGCGCTGACAAAAGCCTTGTCGCCGGCGATTTCGGCGACAAGACGCCGGTAAAATCGCTCGTTTCCCGTGGTTGAGCCACGCAAATACCAAGCTGCCGGTGGCTCCGACAGGCCGATGCGCACGGTCTTGCCAGGCGCTGGGGCGACGGGATCGTCGGGGGCGGGTTGGGTAGCTTCATCGGGTTGCGCACGGGGCAGCAGGGGCACCGGGTCACCGTTCGTGACCCCCGACAACCGCTCCTGCACGTGCTGGAGGGTGGGACGGCCCTGCGATAGCCAAAATGAGGCGCCGACGATGATCGCCACAATCGCTAGCTGCCATCGCGCGCGGCGCAACATGCCCTCGTCTCCCAAATCACAGCTAGCCGGGAGCGCAGAAGTACGCGTGCGCCGGTGAGCACTGACCCAACGCTAACGCCCAGGGCCCGGCAGAAAGTCCAGTTCGCGGAGAAATCGTGCCATCTCCACCAAGTATTCACCTTTGTCGAGGTGAAGGACATGCCCGCCTGGGAACCAGTGCAAACGACAGCGATTCCAGTGCTCCCAGAGGATGCGCGAGTGCTTCGGCGGCGCCACGCGGTCGCCCACGCCAGCCACGATCATCAGTCGCTCCCGGGGCAACACCGGATCCCACGTCATCGGGCTACTCGCAGCCAGGGCGTAACGGAGGTCGCGAACGGACATGCCGGTGGCTGCAAGCAGCGCGCGCACATACCCCGACAGCGGGCGCCACTCCAACATCAGATCCGCCAGACTCACCACCGGAACATTGGGGATGGCAAAGCTGATCCGCGGCTCGACACTGGCGATCAGCGCTGTGGTGCAGCCGCCCAGGCTGATACCTGTGACGCCGACCTGCTCCACGCCGCGGTCGTTCATCAGGTGGTCGAGAAACACCCGGAAGTCGTGCACGCCTTGGGCGAAGGCTTCATTGGTTCGCAGGGCACCACCGGCGAAAAAGCCGTGACCCGAAAAGGGCGAAAACCGTGTCCGGCGAGGGCCATGAAACGGCAGGGTCATCAGCATCACGTTGAGGCCGAGCTTGTAGAAGTGGGGCAGGGCCAACATCCACTCGTTGATCCAGCTCTGCTCAGCACCAAAACCGTGAATCGCAACCAGGGTCGGTCGGGGCCCGCCATCGTGGCTCCACAAGCGTGCGTGGGCACGGCGATTGCCAGTGTGTTTTTGATACGCGGCCCGCAGATTCGGGTTGCTGGGTTGAAACGGGCTCTCGAAGGTCAGGTCCTCGCAGACTCCATCCTTGGGCTTGAATAGGGGCACGAGCGCGGGTTTGGCATCGATCGGCACGCGCCGGGATGGGGGTCTAAAAAACGCGTTCGGATCACCCGCGTCAGCGAGCAGTTCGTAGTGCTCCTTTTCACGCATCAGCTCGCGAATCTGCCGCGGCCCGTAGCCCATGGGGATCGCTAGCGTGCCAACGGCGGACGCGGCAAAAGTGCGAATACCGACGTCCATCGCCGCAGTCGCGCGGACGAGCAGCGAATCGCGCAGGTCGAGCTCGAAAGCTTCTGGCCGGTGCGCAAAGTTGGTTTCGAGCGAATTCCACCAGCGACGTGGGGTGGTGATGCGGGGGGCTTGTACGCAGGATTCGTGGGCGATTCTAGATACAACCTTTGATCGCGGCATGGCGCCTCCTTGTGGGGCGCCGACAGTCTACCAGACGCGCCACGGGACTCGAAAAAACAAGGCGTTCTGCAGCCGGCACCTCCGAAGCGGAGTAGCGATGCTCCAACCGGTCAAAAAATGGAGTACGAGTGCCCTAATTGCTTGAAATTTCAGGGGCGATCGATGATCGAGACGATCATGAATGCCGTCGGAGAGCGTCGGTCCCCTTCATTTGAGCTAGTTCTGGGGGCTGTTCCTGTATCCTTTGGAAATCAAACAGAGTATGCGCAGCTTCTTCGATAGGATCAGCCCGCCGCGCTGCACACACATCGTGACATCTGTTCGTAAAACCGGCCTCACCGCCAATAAAACCTGTGATTCGGCACGCTCCCTGCTACACGCGTCGGCAGGGAGTTCTCTCTCACTAGGAGCCACCATGCGCATCGGAATGCTGACAGATTATGTGGCCGTTGATTTTGCCAACGGCCCGGCGCTTGCCACCCAGACGTTCAAGCGCAACATGGAGCATCGTGGCCATGAGGTGAAAATCATCGGTCCGCGGCCCGCCGATTGGCAGCGCCAGGCGCCGGCGGATTCGATTCTCTTCGACAGCGTCGCCTTCCGGCAGTACCCCGGCGTGCGCGTGCCCTTTCCGTCGCCGCTGTCATCGCTGACCGACCGGCCCGCTATCGACGTGATTCACGCGCACACCAACAGCCTCTCGATGCACTGGGCGTCGATGATGCGCGAGCAGCACGGCATCCCAGCGGTGCACACGAACACCATCTACCTGCCCGGTTTTGTGCATCACGCCATCAACGAAGACGTGCTGAACTTTCCGCCGCTGGTCCCCTTCTGGGATTTCCTGACCAACTTCACTGAGCAAAGTTTCGGCAACGCGTTCAACGACTGCGACGGTCTCATCGTGCAGTGCCAAGGCTTGGTCGACTATTGGCGCAACATCGGTTTGGACGTGCCCCTGCATGTCATTCAGCGCCCGATCGACGTTCGTAACTTCAACCGCGAGCTCGGTGCCGATCCGTTCAAGCCCGAGTTTGACGCTGGCGCCCGCTTGCTGTGCATCTGCCGTCACGCTGGCGAAAAGAGCCTCGATCGTCTGCTCAAGGTCTTCGCTCACCGCGTGTTGCCGGCCCGAAGTGACGCTTCGCTGACCCTGGTCGGCGACGGCCCCGTCCATGAGGAGCTCAAGACGCTCGCGCGAAAGCTGAATGTCACCCATCGGGTGCACTTTGTGGGCGAACAGCCGCAACGTGAGCTTCCCGTTTGGTATGGCTACGCCGATGCTTTTGCCTACATGTCGATGACTGAGACCTTTGGTCAGGTCGTCAGTGAGTCCTTGTGGATGGGCACGCCTGTGGTCGGTCTGGACGACGGCATGGGGGTCGCGCATCAGGTCAAGGACGAGATCAACGGTCTGCTGGTCGACCCCAAGGGCGACGATGTGGAGGAGCGCTTTGCTGCTGCGTTGTTGCGCGTGCTCAGTGACGACGCCATGCGCGCCACCTTGGGTGAGGGCGCCGCCAAGCGTCAGCGCGAGACCTCTGCGCCTGAGGTGGTCTACCGCGCCTACGAAAACGCCTACGCCTCGGCGGCCGAGCACTTGGCGCAGAACCCGCCCAAGCGTGTCGGTAAGAAAGACGCCAAGATGAAGATGTTCCTCGCGACCCAGCACATGTGGCCGTGGATTTGGAAGCACGTCTTCTTGGCTGGCACAGGCCTTGCGTCGTCGAGCTACAAGCCCAAGAGCGCGGTGCCCTTTGATGCGGCACCTGAGAACCCCGCCGACGAGCTCTACGCCCATCAGGGAGAGAGCGAGGCCGCTCCGGCGCGCGGCGTGCGTCGCAGCCTCAGCCGCAAGGCCAGCAAGCCCAAGAGCAGCGCCCGGCGCAAGCGGGACGGCACGCGTTGAGTCTGGTCCCGGTTGCGATTCCGTCGGTCGCCCGCCTCATCTGGATCGGGCCGACCCTGTGGCCCATCGCTTGGCTCGCAGCGGCTGCTGCCCGGGACCGGGGTGGCTTCGACCGCGTCGTCCTCCACTACACCGACACCGAGCTGCTCGATGACCCATCCGTGCAGGCGTTGGCGCGCGATTTTGCCGTAGAACTGGTCCATGAAGCGCCAGAGCCGCTGCTCCGAGGCGTCGCTGACGAGCTGCCTCGCGCGACGGGGTTGTGGCCGCTCTACCAACGACTCGGGCCGGCCGCGAGCCGCTCCAATCTCATCCGACTCGGCGTGCTGCTCCGCGATGGCGGCGTCTACCTCGACACCGACGCCATCGTCCTGCGCAACATGAAGCCCCTGCTCGCCCAGCAAGGCTTTGCGGGGCTGGAACGCATCTGCCTACCTGCCGTAGTGCGGGACAGTCGCTCGCCCATCCGTTGGGCCCGAGCTGGCGCATTGCTAGCCCTACGAGACGTGATGAGCCGCGGCGCCACCGGACTCAAGCTCTGGCCGAAGGTAGAAGGCGCCTTTGACCTCGCCGTGAACAACGCCGTCATCGGAGCCGTGCCGCATCACCCGCTCATCGCAGAAGCGCTCATTCAAGCCGCCGAGATGGACGACAGACGCGCTGGCCAGATGTACCAGCTGGGTCCGAAGCTGCTCGAGTCGGTGACTGGCAATCGCTCCGTGGGGCCCTTCAAGCTCTATCCACCGGCCGCGTTTTACCCGTTGCCACCGGAGATGAGCTGGCACCTCTTCCGCAACGCCCCGCCGCCGCCCATCGGCGATGCCTTTGGCACGGATACGTGGGTCGTGCACCTGTATGACTCGGTCCTGCGGCGCCGCAAGGGGCAATCGCTCGACGTGGACTGGCTCAAGGCCCACCGCGGCCGCACGCTGGTCACCGCCCTGGTGGATCCGTGGCTCGATGCGTTGTTCGCGGTTGGTGGGGTTGGGTGACGACTGCAAAGGGGGGCGACAGCACCCGCACGTCCCACTAGGCTAGCCGTGCACCTCTGCCCGGACCTCACAAAATGCGCCGGTTTCTGTATCTCAGCCCGTATTTCCCGCCACTAAGTCGCGTCGGCGCTTTGCGTCCCCTGAAATTCGCCCGCCACTTGCCGACCCACGGATGGGCGCCGGTTGTGCTGTGTGATTTGTGGCCCGCAGCCCAAGTCGACCTCGACCTGCTCACTGCCATCCCCGACAGCACCATCGTTGTGCGGCGCTGGTCGAGGCGCGCCGGGCCCGCGTGGCGTCAACTCAAGCACGCGCCGCCGGCGGAGCGAGATCACGGTCGGGTGCGGAGCCCACCGCCAGCCGCTAGTTCGTGGCCGCGCCGACTGATCCCCAAATGGCTCAACAACCCGGAGCTGGTCCCGCTCGGCGAGCATGGCCCGCGCATGCGCCGCAACCTCGTGGTGGCACGCGAGACCTTGGCGCAGCACCCGTGTGAAGCCATCGTGGTCAACGCCGACCCGTACTCCGGCTGTCTGGTGGGTGCGCAACTCTCCAAGGAGACCGGCCTGCCGCTCCTCCTCGATCTGCGCGATCCCTGGGCGCTGTGCGAGCTGCGGCGGCCACGGCGGCCCCTGCCGATCCGCCAGCTCATCGACACACTGGAGCGCCGCGCGGTGACCCAGGCAGGCGCGGTCATCCTGAACACCGAGACGACGAAGCAGGACTATCAGCGTCATTATCGGGGGCTGCCAGCAGACCATTTTCACTGCATTCGCAACAACTTCGACGCCGACCTCATCAGCGGCGGTCGCCACCCGGGCTTCGATCGCTTCAGTCTGCTCTTTCTCGGTAATTTTGGTCGCTTCATCAACGCGGAGATCCTGCTTAAGACCCTCGCTGAGTTGCGCCGGCGCGGTGTGCCGAGTCAGGAGTTGCAGCTGGTCGTGACCGGAAAATTCCCAGCGGAATCGTGGCGAATGGCTCAGGGAATGGGCGTGCAAGACATGGTTCGGCTTCACGCGCACGTGCCCTACCGGCAGATTCGCTCGGTGATGCAGAGCGCCGATGCTTTGGTGTTACTCATTCAGCCAAACGGGCGGCAGCGCTTTGCCGCGAAGTTCTTCGACTATCTCTCGTCGGACCGGCCCATCGTGGCGGTTAGTGACAATACAGAGCTATCGCAGGTGCTCGCCCAGACGCAGGCGGGCACGTCCGTGCGCCATGGTGACGTCACAGGGCTCGCCGACGCTATTCATGATCTTTGGAAGCAGGGCAGGGCGCCGGTTCGACCCAGGCTGGCCGATACCCTGTCGAGTGAGGCGGCGAGCGCCACGTTGGCTGGCATTTTGGACAGATTGACAGCGAAGTAGCTTGCCGCGGTGGGCATGCACACAACCTACCGGCAGATCTTCTTCGCTCTGGGTCCGTAGCGCCCGCCCAAACAGGCTACGCCGGTGCCGTTTTTCCGAATTCGGAACTGTAGGCCCTCGTTTCCCAACTGCTTGCGCGAGATCTTGTTGAGCACGGCCACGCGCCGCTTGCCCTCAGCAGGCCCCATGGGCCGCGCCACAGCGTGCATCTCGGTCATGGGCACGGCTTCCACAGCGGTCGGCACCAACTTGCCGCGCTTCACGTCGAAGCTCAGGTACAACCGGCCAAACAGCCCGTAATCTTGGTGATCTGGGAAAGGCGCCATGTTGCGCGCACCGCGAATCAGGTAGTTGCCCAGGCTATAAAACACGATCTTGCCGCGCTTATTTTGCACCGGCCGCACCACATGGGGGTGATGACCGATGATCAGGTCGACCCCGGCGAACTTCAATGCACGCTCATACTTTGCCCGCTGACCCGGATCGAGGCGCACCGAGCGCTCCACGCCGACATGAGCGGACAAGATCTTGAAATCAGCCTTGACCCGCCGCAGGTTCTCTAGCACCCGCTGCCAGTCCTTCTTGTAGCGAATCCCCAGCGTTCCCGCCTTTTTGGGGCCTGCCCGGTGCGCCTTGTTCATGTTGGTGAGGTTGCCCATGGCTGCGAAGGCGATGCGATAGCCGCGCACCCGAAAGACCTTCACCGCCGCTGCTTCCTTTTCATTGGCGCCCAGTCCCGCGTGGTGCACGCCCTTGTTGCGCCGAATGATCCGCCGAACGTGTCGCAGCGTGCTGCGGGCGCCCTGCTCGCCGTAGTCGAAGGCGTGGTTGTTGGCGGTGCTCATGAGGTTGACGCCCATCTTCACGAAGTGCTCCACCCCCGTAGGATGACTGATAAAGGCGTACTTCTTCTTCACCGACGACAGCGGTTTGTCGGACACCACCGTCTCGAGGTTGATAAAGTTGAGGTGCCCATTGGTCTGCTTGCGAATGAAGCGCGTCAGCTTCTTCCACGGCATCAGCTTCGAGCCAAATCGCGTGCCGCCGGCTTCCGGCTTGACCCGACTGCGGTTGAGGCAGACATCGCCGCCAAAGGTCAGCACGAGCTCACCGCCAGCAGCCGAAACCGGGCTTGCGAGGCCGAAAATTAGGCCGATCAGCAGCCAGCGAGCGAGACGGAGACGCGAAGTGGGCCACCTAGGGGTGCCGCGGCTGGCGAGTCGTGAGAGGGAATGCCTGATGGACGCCATGGTTTCTCCGGGCCGATGATTTTGGGAGTTGCCACGAGGGCTCCACCCATGCAAGACGTGCCGCGCTTTGACTCAATTCGCAAGTTTGACGCGGATTCGTTGTATACGCGTATTCCGCTGGAGCCCGTCATGCATCACCATCACGTCTATCGTCTCGCGCGCCGCCTGTGTCTGACCATCGTGGTTGTGAGTCTGCTGGCCTGCGGCAAGACGAAGCCGCCGCTCGCGAAGCTTGTGGCCTCGCCGGAGACGCCACCACCCGTCCCGGTTCGGGCCGAGACCCGCGCCGAGGTTGCGCGACGCCTCTCGATCGCGACGGATCTGCCGCACGAGTTGGTGGAGAAAATGGTGCGTGAGTACACCGATGTCACGAAGATCGACGTCGATCTGCACCCTGTGGATGCCGGTAAAGTTAGTGAGTTCCTTCGCTATGACGCGCTCCTGCTGCTCGACGCCGGCCCCTTGGAAAAGCGGCCGCTGCAAGGATTTCCGAAACCGGTTCTCAAAATTGCCGCTCCTCACACGCAGCCGCGGTTTGGTCGTTGGCTGACGGTGGCCGTGCGCCCCTTTGTGCTGGTCGTCAATGCAGAAGAGGAGACCGCACAGCTCGTGAGACGCGGCTTGGGTGCGATGTTGGACGATGAGCCGCAACGGATTGGGTGGTGCCCTGACTGCGCCTATACCCCTGACCTCATCGCCAATTGGGTCGCCGCCTGGGGCAAGAGCAAAACGCTTCAACGACTGAGATTGTTGCGCCGAGAAGGCCGCGCGTTTGCCAATGATACGGCGTTGATTCAGGCGGTCGCTGGGCCCGAGGTTCAGGTCGGGCTGACGATGCTCAGAGTCGCGCAAAAAGCCCGTAAAGACGGGGTTTCCGTGAAGTATTTCGTGCCACAGAAGCCTTCCGATCCCATGCGCTACGGCATGCCGGTGGTGCTCGCCATCGAGGCGCGTTGTCGCCGTAACCAGGATGTCACGCGGCTCGGTCGGTATCTGCTGGAAAGTCGTGCCGCACAGGAGGGTTTTGCCCAACTCGGAGCGCTGTCGACGGCCATGGAAGCTGAGGACCCGCCCGATGGCCTGGCGCTACCCGCTCACGTCAGTATGTCGACGGTGGGTCGGCGGTCGCTTGGCAAGCGGTTGATGCGTAGGACCGATCCAGCGAATGATTGATCGCATGTGCGCGCTTGCGGCATGCACAGACTAGTCGCGCTTGTCTGCTCCGGGTTGCTCCGCGGCGAGTTGAAAGGTGGCGAAGGCGGCCGTTGCGGTCGCGATCGACGTGACCAGCGCTTCGACGACCACCTCCGCGGCCGATTTCGGCGGGTGAAGCTGCAACAAGCCCACGCCGACCAGCAATCCCAGGGCAGCCGGGCCCAGCAACATCAGGCCGCGCTC
>JAGSHB010000199.1 GCA_023954815.1 Myxococcales bacterium
AGGACGACGGTCTCGCAAAGGCCATGTGCGCTCGTTTTCTCGGTGATTTGGCGTCGAGCGAGCGGGTCGATGAGCAGGTGTATCGCAACCGCGCTTTGTGGCAGCGAATACTGCAATGGCTGTTCTTTCTGTTCCGCTCGCTGCTATAGGCTGTGACTTCCACCCTCGCCCTGGAGCAGCCCATGGCCCTCGTTCAAGCCGATCTCACCTCCCTGCACGCCGTCGTCACTGGCGCAAATACCGGCATTGGCAAGGTGACCGCACTGGAGCTCGCCCGCGCCGGCGCTCGTGTCACGCTCGCGTGTCGCAACCAAGACAAGGCCCAGGCCGCCATGGACGACATCGCCGCCCAGGTCCCTGGAGCCAAGTTGGCGCTTCTACGGCTTGATCTCGGCGATTTGGCGCAAGTCCGGCAAGCAGCGGCCGAGCTGCTGAGTCGCGACGAGGCCCCCATCGATCTGCTCGTCAACAACGCGGGTCTCGCGGGTGCGCACGGCACGACAGCCCAAGGTTTCGAGATGCACTTTGGCGTCAATCACATGGGCCCGTTCGTGTTTACCCTGCTGTTGTTGGAGCGCGTCAAAGCTGCACCATCGCCCCGCATCGTCAACGTCGCCAGTCGCGCGCACTACAAGGCGGCTGGCGATCCGCTCGATTGGGACGCGCAGACCCAGCCCACCGCGACTCGTACTGGATTCCCGGAGTATTGCGTCTCCAAGCTGTGCAACGTGCTGTTCAGCGCAGAGCTCGATCGCCGAACTGAAGGGGTCGATATCTATTCGTTGCATCCCGGCGTGATCGCATCGGATGTGTGGCGGGAAGTTCCGTGGCCATTTCGCGGGCTGATGAAGATGTTCATGCTGACGGTCGAACAAGGCGCCATGACGACGCTGCACTGCGCTTCCGCTGCTGATGCCGCCGGCAAGTCGGGCCTGTACTGGGACGACAGCAAGCCCAAGAAACCGTCGGGCAAGGCGCGGGACGAGGCGTTGGCTGCCGAATTGTGGAATCGGAGTCTCGCCTGGGCCGAGATCGAAGATGCGACGACCACTACCTAACAGCTTGCGTGACGGCTCACTTGCGTCGGAGGGCGCCTCCGTTTGGCGCGTCTGGGTTGCGAGCGGCCTGTCACGCCACCGGGACCGAGACAACTCCGGGCTAGATTTGGACACCGCTCGTGCCGTCGCCTATGCTTTGTTGGCTGAAGGAGTCTCATGATCGCCGTTCGCCATCATCGTGTTCGCAACTTGCTGCTGGCAGCCATGTGCGCCTGTCTGTTGAGTACCACCGCGTTTGCGAAGGGTCCGAAGAAGCGGGTGCGGTCTACCAAGTCTGCTGCCAGCCAAAAGGCCGGCAAGAAGGCTGCGAAGCCCAACCTCAAGCGCAGCTGGCTCACCGCCGAAGATTTGCGTCTCGGTGATTTCCGCGTACCGCCAAGTCCCTATCCGTTCCCGCTGTTGGGAGACGACAAAGCCCGAGATGTCTTCGTTGATAAGGCGGGCAGGCTCTACAAAGAGCGCAAGTACAGCGGCGTGATCCCAGACTGGAAGATGCGTCGCTCGCTGCGTCGTGGCCGCTGTCGGGTGCGCGAACAAACGCTCACCTGGGTGGGCTTTCAAAATACGTTCAACAGCTCACGGATCTTCGTCAAAGTGGATGGCGAGGCCTGCGGTTACGTCTATCGGCCCGACGAAAAGCACATTGTTATTGACCTGCCGGCCGTGCGCATCACCAATCCCAACCTCAAGCGGGATATCTTGACCGGCGCCTTCCCAACTCCGGTGGCGCTTGTGCATATCGAGTCGATCGGGTCCCGCGGCACGCGTGTAACCATTGCGCTCAAGCAGCCGCAGCGGTATCTCTCCGCCCACGTCGGCAAGTTCGTGTTCGTCGACGTCGCCCGCTAGCAGGCACAGACCCCAGACTGAGCTCCCGGTGTCCCTGAGCGGACAGGCGAGAGGACAACAATGACTACCGACAAGCCCACCCGGCGTCGCACTCGCCGCAGCGCCGCTGATCGGCGCCAAGGCGATCTGATGAACATGATCGCGCCCGCCGGTTCCGCGAGCGCGCCAGGCGACGCATCAGCAACCGGTGACGCTCCCGCGGCTGCAGCACCAAAGGCTGCGAGCAAGCGCCCAGCAAAGAAGCGGGCGGCCGTTGGCGAGGTCGCCGCGATACCGACAAAGACCAAGAAGAAGGCGCCCGCCGCTCCAAAACCTGCGGCGAAAAAGCGCGCCAAGGCAAAGACGGACGCTGGCGCCACGGCCAAAGCAACGCCAAAACCTGCGGCGAAAAAACGCACCAAGGCAAAGACGGACGCTGACGCCACGACCAAAGCAACGCCAAAGCCTGCGGCGAAAAAGCGCGCTAAGCCTGCGGCGAAAAAGCGCGCTGCGGCTGACGCGAAGACCGAGTCCGGCAGTGGGCCGACCAAGGCGAAGCCGAAGCGGTCGTCTACCGCGAAGACCCGGCCAGCGGCGAAGAAGTCGTCCGCCCCAAGGAAGAGCTCGACTGCTGCATCAAAGCCCAAGAAATCAGCGAAAAAGCCCGCGAAGCGCTCGCCGGAACAAGCTGTGGCGACCGCGCCCGTTCCGGATCAACCGGCAGCCGCCTCCTTGCGCATCGATGGTACGGAGGTCAAAGCCGTGTCCAGGACGACGGTGAGGCGTCGCCGTTCTTCCGCGCGGTCGGCCATCGACGCACCGGCTGCCGTCGCTTCTTCTGAGGGAAAGCCAGCCCATTCGCCCCCTGAGTCCGCTTCGGCGTCTCCGTCTCCGTCTGAGGCGCCTGCAGCTTCCCCATCACCTGCGTCCGCCAAAGCACCCACACAACCGCCAGCCATCGCGCCATCCGGATCAGCGGGACGCGGTCGACCGATCAACCGTCGCTTGGTACGGCAGGATGGCGGT
The DNA here is from genome assembly GCA_023954815.1 of Myxococcales bacterium. Taxonomy (GTDB): domain Bacteria; phylum Myxococcota_A; class UBA9042; order UBA9042; family UBA9042; genus UBA9042. The sequence continues at coordinate 2,913 of JAGSHB010000199.1, forward strand.
TCGGCCCGCGCTGTTATCGCAGCTCCAGGCAGCGCAACCTACGGCCGACCGAGCGGCGAACCGCGGACGCCAACGACCGTGCCGAGCCGCCCGGCTCGCCCGGCCAGCCCGGCCAGCCCAGCCGCGCCAGCACCGCCATTGCGGCGCGCTGGTCGGCGATCCGGTCGCCCGATCATCGCGCCTGCGGGTTCCTCGTCGCGCCGTGAATCCGACCGATCGCCAGCGCCCGAAAGTGAAGCTGCGACCCAGTCGGTTTCTTCGCCGGCGACCTCGGCACAAACGGGTAAGTCGATAGCTGCCGATGCTGCCCTGCCGCCATCGTCTCCAAGCCGTAAACGGCGCTCCCAACAGCAGGAGGCATCCAAGGCGGCTGCTCCACCCGCAAAGACGAATCAAGCCGCAGTGACTGACGCTCTGGTCGCCGCGCCAGCTAGCTCAGCGAACCAAGCCGCAGTGACGGCTGCAGTGGATGCGCCCGCGAATCAAGCGAAGCCATCGGCCCAAGCATCAAGTGACTCGGCCGCAGAAGTGAGCCCCGCGTCGGATAACCAAGTCGCGCCTCAAACTCCCGCGAAGAAGCCGCAGAACCGCGCCGCCGCGCAGAGCCGCCCCGCCCCGCAGGCCCCGGTCGCCCGGGACGAGCCAGCGCCGGCGGCGGCCTCGCTCAGCCCCGTCGTGCCGATCGCCGGTTCTGACATTCGAACCCGCCGTCAACGTATGGCTGCCGGGGCCCAGCGCGGCGCGCTCGATGCGCCAGGAGCGCTGGGTCTGTCATCGCGAACGGGCGACGCCATCGTGCTCATCTCTCGCAACCACGCCGAAGCAATTCCGGGGCGCATCGCAGCATGGCGGGATGTCATGCCCAAAGCTGCGGGGCGCGTCTCGCTCTTGGATTTGGGCTCCACAGACGGGTCGTGGGCGGCGGCAGAACAAGCGCGCATTCCCGGAACTGTCGTCAGGGGTGGGCTGGCCGATCCAATGGCTACACTGGAAGCCGCCGTGCTCAGCGCTGATGCAGAGCGTGTGCTGTTGGTCGACCTCGCCACGCCGGCGACCGAACTTGGTGCGGACTTGCTTGCGGCGCTCGATGACGGCGCCGATGTCGCATTGCCGGCTGGGCGCTCGCCGGGGCTCATCGCGCTGTCGACGAAGGCTGTCCTCGGCCATCCCCTATCGGATGCCATGGATATCGATGCCTGGGTGGATACCAACGGACTGCAGCTGGCGCTCACCGGCTATAGCGAGCTGCCGCATCCTGAAGCCTGTCTGGTACCGCGTGCCATGGGTTGGCGCGGCCCCTCACCGTTGCGTCGTCTTGCGCGCGGCGCTTGGCGTGCCGCCCTCCGCCGGTTGCCGTGGGGCTGATGCATCGCCAGGTGCACCTGGATTGGGCAGCGTAGCCGATCGCAGTTGGCCATGCAGTTGCCCCTTCAACAAGGGGCCGAACGCAGCCAAACCTCTTCTATTTGCTTGATTTTTCGGATGTTTTGCTGCCAGCCGGCTCAGGTGCGGGCTTGGCTGCAACCTTGCTCTGACTGGCAAGTGAGGCCAGTTGTTTGGTCGCCCACGCGACCGTCGCCTTGTCCCCATTTTGGGTGGCCACGGCTTTCAGTTTCAGCAGGGCCTTACGTTTGGCCGCGCTGGTTTTGGCGGCCGAGACCTGTTGCTTGAGCCTGGCGACCGACACCCGCGCCGGCTTGGCTGGCGCAGGCCGGGCAGCTGGCGCGCCTGCGGCGGGTGCGCGCCTTTGAGGAACGCTCTCGGCCTCCCGTTGGGGAGCAGCCTTGGCCTTGGGATAGGCGTAGCTGCTCCGCGCGGCAGCTGCCGGTCGGGTCGCGGTTGGTGCCCTGGTCGACGGCTTGGGTGTCGGGGCTTTGTATGCGAGCTTCTTGGCGGGCTTTGCGACAGCGACTTCAGCGCTTACCGCTTGTCGTTGTCTCGTTGGGCGTTCCTTATTCTGCTGCAGGAGACTGTCGATTTCGTCGCTGGCGGCGTCTTTCTTTGCGGCACTGTCCAGGGCGTAGTTGGCGTTCTCGCCCTTGTTGTCGCGTACCAGGCGGTTTGCCGCACCGAGCCGGTCCTTGTTGTAGCCGGCGCTGTTGCGTAGCAGCTGATCATCCGCATCGTTCTTTGCGAGGACAGTGGTTTTCTCCCGCTTGGGGGCCCTCGGCGTCGGTTTGGCCGTCGGCTTTGCGGCTGCAAGTTTGGACAGCGCCTTGGCTTCCAGTGCCCGTCTTGGCTGTGACTTCTTCTTCTGTCCGGCGCGCGCCCGTCTATCCCGTGGCGCTGCCGGAATCTCCGCGGCGCTGGGTTTGTGCTCAGCAGTGCCACTCGGTTGCGACGCTTCGGCTGCTGGGCCGAGCGACGCGGGTTGGGCGGCAAACAGCTTCTGTCGCCGAGTTGCTTTGTTGGCGCCGGGGATGTCCTCAGCCGGCTTGTCCTTTGCAGGGGCCGTTTGGGCTCTCTTACGCGCGCTGTCGTCTGCTGCGGCTCTCATCTCAGGCGGCGCCACCGCTGTTGGCTTCCGCTCCATCGCGACCATTGGCGTCTCGGCGCTGGCTGCCGGGCCTTTCGTTGCGACCTGGTCGGGACGCACCGCGACGGCGACCAGTACGGCGGCGGCGATGCCCATCATGGCCATCGGGGCCGGACGCAGCAGGGCCAACAGCCAGGCTACCTTCGACTCTTGCGGCGCTTGACTGGCAGCCGCCGAGAGAATGTGCCCGCGGACAGACGGATGCACCGCGGGGATGTCATCCAACGCCGAAATCTGTTGGGTCAAGGCGACAAAATCATCGAGTTCCAGGGCCAGTTCGTCGGGCAATACCACGCCATCCACACCGGAACTTCCGTCACCGGTGCGCGCCTCAAACGCCGCCATCTGCGACATTTCGCTCGCGGTCAGCTTCTGGCTATCGTGCTTGCCTTGCGCCATTTCCTGGCTCCTCCCTGGTGTGGGTCGACCGCTTTGGTCCGCCCTCGTTATTCAGTCTGCCAAATCCCTTCTGTCGGGCTCCCCCAACAAGCTAATCGGTCTCTTAGCGGTACGCAGCGAGTGCGTCTCGCAGTGCCAACAGAGCGTAACGCATCCGGCTCTTGGCGGTGTTTTCCTTGCACCCGACGGTCGCCCCAATCTCTTTGAAGCTCAGCCCTGAGTATTGCCTCAGCAAGAAGACCTCTCGCTGGTCTTCCGGTAGCTCGGCCAGGGCGACCTCAAGCGCGGCTTTGAACCGCCTATCCGTCACCGCTCGCTCCGCATCGGCGTGTGGCTCTTGCGTCGCCACCCGGTCTCCCAGGGTCATGCTGCCCTCGGTGCTCCGAATAGGTGCGTCGAGGCTCGGCATGTTGCGAAATTTGTCTCGCCGGGACGCGTCGATCGTCAGGTTGCGGGCGATGGAGAACAGCCATGTCTTGAACTTGGCCGTGCCCTTATAGCTGCCCCCGTTTCGTACGATGCGCATGAACGCGTCCTGCACAACTTCGTCTGGGCGTTTCGCGCCTTTTCGGTAGGCGAACGCTTTGAGACGGTGTGCATATCGGTCGTACAAGACCCCGAGCGCGGCCGTGTCGCCGCCCTGATAGCGCGTCATCAGCTCCTCGTCGGTCAACTCCTCCTTGTTGGTCGGCCCGATTGCCCAGAACCACATCGGTAGCTCCACAGAGTCTGACGCTTACCGCGAGGAAACGATCTTTCGGGAGGTGACAAGAAGTTGTCAGCTGCCCGAAGTGACCGGACGAAAGATGCGCTCGGAAGCTAACAGTCCGGCAGTTCGGCGTCGAGTTAGCGGCCTATGACAAGGGCAGGGGTCAGTACTCGCCCTACTCGAGCGTGAGCAGGGCGATGATCTCGACGTGCGGGGTGTGCGGGAAAGTATCCACCCACCAGCCGCGTTTCATCGTGTAGCCGCCCGTCTTCAGGATGGCTACGTCGCGCCGCAGCGTATCGGGTGCACAGGAAACGTAGATCACAGCGGCCGGCCGGTGCTCGGCGATTTGCCCACAGGTCTTCTTGGCGCCAGGCCTACCCGGGTCCAACAGCCAGACTTCTTTTCCGACGGGGGGAGGGCCAGGGTCTGATGCATCTCCAGTGAGGATCGTCAGGCGGCCGCCCGCGTCACCCAGCGTGCGTTTTGCGCGTTCCGTGGCGATGGCATTGAATTCCATCGTGGTGACACGCGGCGCACTGTCCAACAGCAATCCGGTCAAGTTCCCTGAGCCGGCAAAGAGCTCCCGGGCACCATCGAGGTTCGTCAACGTCGATAGCGCCGTTTTGACCGCGGTGCGAATCGCGGTATTGGCCTCGGCGCCTGCCTGCGAAAACCCGCCGGCGTTGACCGTCACCGGCCATGCGTCTGCGGTCTCTGCGAGGGTCACTTCGCGTAGCCCCCAATGCAGCTTGCGTCCCTCAAGGGCGATCTCTAGCCCCACTACACCCAACAGCGCCGCTGTCTCTTCGTTCGGCGGCTTGGGGAGCTTCTTCGCCGTGCCTTGCACGCGCAGAATCACGCCTTCTTTGCCCAGATGCGCCAGTCCTTCGCCTACCTCAAGCCACGGCGACGCCCATGCCGCGACCCGGGCTGGGAGGGTGTCGAGCGGCGGTGCCAGGACGTGGCACGCGGGTGTGGCGACCAGCGCATCCGTGCCGGTCGCCATGAAGCCGCCGCGCAATTGTCCGTCCACTTGACGCAGGTGGAAACGGGCCCGCCGCCGCCAGCCTTTTCCGGGTGGATCGCCTATCTGGGTTACACTGATTCCCAGGGTTCGTGCCGCGTTTGTGGCCTTTTCGGCCCGTTGGCGCTGCAAAGATACGTGCTGCCAGTTGCATCCGCCGCAGGTGTCGGCAACCGGGCACGGCGGCGTCACACGATCGGGGGATGGCTTGGTGATCTCGATGAGCGTGCCCCTGCGAACGCCGGAACGCTTGCCGTGCAGCTGTACGCGCACCTCGTCGCCAGGCGCTCCACCAGGGACCAGCACCACTTCCCCTGAGGGCAGGCGGGCGATGGCGTCACCGCGACCTCCGAGCGCAGAGATGGTCAGGTCGACGGGCGGGCCATCGTTTTGGCGTTGGGGGCGGCGACGCTGACTGCGACCGCCTTTGCGGGATTTCCGATGACGCTGAGACACGAGGCGCTCCTGGAGACAGAACCCGGGGCTATTGTACATCTGCGGTACAGGTTCAGTCTCGCTCGCTTCGCAGATGCGCACCAGGGAGTCAACTTGGCATAATCACCACTTGACGTGAGCTTCCCGGACTCCCTAGCCTCCGCGCCCCTGGAGGTGACCCATGACCCGCATCTTGAACGTCGTTCCGCGCACTATCATGCTTGTATTCTGCACGGTGTTCTTGGCGCTATTCGGGTGCTCGCAGCCCTCCGGCGGCGGAGGTGGTGGCGGCGGCGTGCTCTGCGCCCTAGACGGATCTTGCCCCGCAGGAATGACGTGCGCCGGTCAGGTTTGCGTCTTCGTTTCCGCAGATGCGGTCGCAGACAGCACGGCAGGTAGCCAGGACACCACGACCGTCGACAGCGGCGCACAGGACACCGGCAGCGTCGACGCTGGCCCGGCCGACACCGGTACCACCGACACCGGTTCACCCGATACCACAACCGCGACGCCCGATACGTCCACTCCGGATACATCGACACCGTCCGGCAGCCAGATCGCTACGCTCCAGCAGGCGACGTCGTCCAAGACCTGCGCCAAGACCGATGGCGAGCTCTCGGTGATGAGCGACGTCACTCTTTCTGGCGTCATTGTCACGACGGATGCAGCCCCCTTGGGCAAGTTGATGGTCTTTTACGTGCGCCCAGCAGATGCGCCAAACACCGATGGCCGCTGGCAGGGAATGAAGGTTGTCGTCTTCAAGGACAAGACCCAGGTCAAAGCGGGCGACATCGTAACGATCACCGGCGAACTGGTGGAGTACTACTGCGAGTCGGAGATAAAGGTCGACTCGGACAAGATCACCGTCACCGGCAAGGCTAATCTCGCGCCCGTGCCGTATGATGTGGTCGTCGCCGAAATCAGCGGCAAGGGCTTGCAGAGTGAGGCGTACGAGGGCGTGTTCGTTCGTCTCAATGGCGTTGAAGTGGCCGAGCCCAATGTCCTGGGTACCGATGGCAAGCCGCACGGTCAGTTCTCCGTCGCTTCTGCCGGCGGGACGACGCCGACGGTCGTCATTGGCGGGTCTGCGGGCACGTCGTTTACCGCCAAGGATCCCAAGACGGGCAACACGATCACGACGATGAAGAAGGGCCAAGCCTTCAAGAGCATCACCGGCCACCTGACCTACTCGTTCGAGACGTATGTATTGCGCCCGAGCACCGACGCAGACCTCGTCGCCCAGTGAGCCACGTCTCCCTCACTTGGTCAGGCCGCCCGCTCGCGCCACCTGCGCCGAGATCGCCGTCAAATCGCACAATCTTGGCCTTTCCAGAGGCAGCTGGCGCGCCGCGCGCTGAGTTGTGGGCCGCGGACGCCCTCGCAACGCTGGACAAGCTGGTCGCCGATGGGCGGCAGGTCGACCTGATTCACCTCGATCCGCCCTTTGGCAGCGAGGCTGCGTACGACCGCAAGGTCACCCTCAGTGGCGCCAGCTTGAATCTGACGCTGCGAGCGTATGATGACCGCGATGGCGACGACCTCGCCGGCTATTTGGAAGGGCTGTACAACGTGCTGTGCCGGGCGCGGGATGCGCTCGCCCCCCATGGCAGCCTCTATCTGCACCTCGACCCCCGGCGCGGTCCGTATGCGCGGGTGCTCCTCGACGAGATCTTCGGCGCACAGAATTTCGTCAATCAGATCATCTGGGCCTATGCGCTCGGCGGCTCGTCGCGGCGCAACTTTCAGCGCAAGCACGACGTGATCTACCTCTATGCGCGCGACCGCAGTCAGATGTACTTCAACGCACCCCAGGAGGCCGCGACGTCTTCGATGTTGGCAGGCAAGGGCAAGCTGGCGACCGACACGTGGGAGACCACCGGCCAAGAGGACGACTCAGCGCTGTTGCGAGATTGGCCAGATGAGCTCGTGCGCAAGACGATGAGCAACAGAGACCCCGAGCGTACGGGCTATCCGACGCAAAAGCCGCTGGCCCTCGTCAACCGAATGGTGACCGCGTCGTGTCCGCCTGGTGGGCTCGTGGTCGACCCGATGTCGGGTTCAGCGACCTTAGCCGTGGCGGCGGTTTTGCTGGGCCGCAACGCGATCGCCGGCGATAGAGGCGCCATCGCTCGGGATGTGGCGCGTGCGCGACTCCTCAAGGCGGGTGCCAGCGTGCACGTCGATACGTTGGATGAGCACATGACCGTGCGCGATTGGCCTGGTCACGCGCCCGTCGTGATTCGGGATGATGCCGTGCATCTCCAGCAGTTTGAGTTTCCAGCTGATCTGAGCGCCAGCGTAGTTGGCAGCGCCGCTCAGGACGCCGTCCGCGAGGTGAGCCGGCGAGATGGCCGGGCCTTGCTCAGCGGTTGGGGGACGGCAGCTGTCCACGCCCCTACGCAGCTGACGACTTGGGTAGATGCCGGGCCTGGAAGAGCGCGCCCTACCGTGGCGTTGCAGGTGCCGCTGTCCGATGGCGTCACTGCCGATATTTGGTGGGCAATCGACGTCGTCGGCGGCTTCTGGACGGCGCCAATCAAACCGTCGCGCTAGCCAGCACTTCTCACCGCCAGTCGGCCTGAACGCCGATCTGCGCCAGCCGTCACCGATGATTCATTCGATGCCGCGGGCCTTGGCGACGGTCGAGATTTGAGACAACAACGCGAGTACGGGTTTTACGCTGGTCTTGAACGCCAGTAACTCCCGTGTCGGTACCGATTTTCCGGGGGTATCGAAGGCCTGGAGCGGGTCGACGTGCACGCCGCCTTTGCGCACGCCAAAGTGCAAGTGCGGGGCGGTCGAGCGGCCTGTGGTGCCGACGTAGCCGATGATCTGACCCCGGCGCACCTTCTTGCCTGGGTACAGCCCGCGAGCGAAGCGGCTCATGTGGAAATACTC
>JAGSHB010000120.1 GCA_023954815.1 Myxococcales bacterium
ATCTTCTTCAGGCAGCCGTCGAGGGGTTGCAGTGCGTGGGTCTGGCTGGTGTGGTTGACGTAGCCAAAGGGCGAACGAATTGGCTGACCCTTGGCGTCGAGCAGGTTCTTGGTCAGCACCACGGCGTAGGTCGTGGCCTCCCGCAGCGGCATCACCGGCTTGGCGATGAGGGTGTTGGTCTCGCGCTCGTAAAATTTGAGGATGGTCTTGTCTTTGTCGCTGCGCCAATTGGGATGGTCGAGCACGCCGTCCATGTCGGTGTCTTCGCCTGGATCGAGCTTGCCGTTGCCGTTCAGATCCTCTTCGACCTCCTCGAACACCAGCTGGCTGAGGTGGCCACGCGGATCGTCCGGGTAGTAGTCGGCGCGGTCCAGAGCGATGGGAAACAGGTCTTGTCCGATGTCGAAGGGCATCGGCTTGCAGAAATCAGGCGAGCCTTTGGTAATATCGACCACGAGCAGCACATCATTTGCCGGCGCGTACCTGTCCGCATGGCGGGTGATGATGTTCTCGACGTCGAGCGGCGCGTCAAAGCTGACAGAGATCGGTGCGAGCGTGCCCCAACCGCTGATCTTATCGAGGTTTGCGCGGGTCTTGGCTTCCCAAACCGTCGGCGCGACGAGGCTGGCGTTAATCCGCCGACCGGTGGGCGATGACGCGTCGTAGCGAGTTGCGAAGTCGTTGGGCAGCGGGATCTCGGGCAGCGGCTTGTGAAACGAGTCGAAGTTCACCTTCGCGCCGGTCCCTTCAGGGGTAGGGGCGATCCCTGTCACCGGGTTTTCGACGCAGGCGGGGAGGACCAGTGCGGCAGCGAGCAGGGTCGCGCCGAGCTGCAATAGCCTTTGGGAGCAAGTGCGACCACGTTGCATACGGTCATTACGAGTCATCTCAACCTCTCCTAAAAAACGGCCCAGTCGAACTTGGGAAGGGCTGTGTCGCGGGAGCATGCCATATTTTGGCAGCGAATGAGGGTCGTTCTACGATGCTGCGGTCACCACACGCCGCGAGGATATGGATCAGATCTTATCTTTTACCTTTTGCTTATCCAAACGCGATACTAAGCCGGGATCAGATGTTACCTTTTCAGGATTCGAGGGGGAGAATCGTGCTTCTTTGGCTGGCCGAAATGCCGTCCTACGACCTACGAAGCGGTTTCTCGGGGTGTGGCTTGGTCCAAGGCATAGTAGGGGGATCGATGAGCTGTCGGCCTCTGGGCGGCCTCTGGGGCGTTGGACAGAGGGGCGCAGACACAGGGTATCGACTGCGCGGCACTGCCTTGCGCCTGCCGTACTTGCACTCCAATGGGCATTCGTACTTGATCGCTGTTCGGCCCTCTAAAAGTCATCCGGGCTATGCCGCTCCCGCAGCTGCGTCTTTGGATTACCCCACACCCGATTGACCCGCCGCCCTCGCTGAACCGCCGGCCGTTCAGCGATTTCGTCCGTCCAGCGTCGTACGTGTTCGTAGGTTTCCACACTCAGAAACGCACCAGCGCCATAGAGCAGGCCTTTCACTAGCGCGCCATACCAAGGCCAAATCGCCATATCAGCGATGGAATAGGTGTCCCCCGCCATGTAGCGGTGGGTCGCCAGATGCCGGTCGAGCACGTCGAGCTGCCGCTTGGTCTCCATGGCAAAACGGTCAATCGGGTAGGCCAGTTTCTTGGGCGCATAGGCATAGAAGTGACCAAACCCGCCGCCAAGATACGGCGCGCTGCCCATCTGCCAGAACAGCCAACTCAACGCCTCCGTGCGTTCGCGCGGATCGTCGGGAAGAAATTCGCCAAAACGCTCAGCGAGGTACAGCAAGATGGCTCCGGACTCAAAGATCCGTGTCGGCGGCGACGTGCTGTGGTCCATCATCACGGGGATCTTGGAGTTCGGATTGGCGGCCACATAGCCGCTGCTGAATTGGTCACCCTTGTAGATATCGACAAACCACGCGTCATACTCGGCGCCTACGTGGCCAAGCTCGAGGAGCTCTTCCAGCATCACCGCTACCTTGACGCCGTTGGGGGTCGCCAGCGAGTAGAGCTGCAATGGATGAGCGCCCACGGCGAGTTCTTTGGCGTGGGTGGGGCCTGCGATGGGGCGGTTGATGGCGGCGAACTTTCCGCCACTTTCCTTGTCCCAGCTCCAGACATCCGGCGGCACATATTCGGGCGGGGTCCGGGTATCGATCGCGTCGCTGTCTGCTTGGTGGTCGGCGCCCTTGGTCATCTGTGGTCCTCCCGTCATTGCCGTCGGCTCGTCGCTCGCTGACCGCCAGCTTGCGTGATCCACTTTCTCACACCAAGCCAATTTACGGTGCGGCCGCACGTGCGACCCGAGAGCCCCGAGTGGTCCAGGCGCCCCAATGGGTAGGGTGGCTCCTCGCTGCGTACACAACGCGAATCTAGGGTACCTTGTTCCCACGCAATGGAGGCCGCATGAGCTGGCAACATCAAGGCAAGCGCGCCGTCGCAGCGATGTTCCGAGGGATGTTTTTGGCCCGGCGGGCGCAGGCGCGCAGGCGCAAGAAGCCGCCCGCTGAGCCGGTGCCGTCGTCCCCCAGGACGTCCGAACAGGCAGGCGACTCGCCTCGCAATATCCTGTTCATCACCGTCGACCAGCAGCGTTTTGATGCCTTGGGGGTCAACGGTGGCGCGGTCGCACGGACGCCGACGCTGGACCGCCTCGCCGCGGAGGGGATCAACTACGAGCGTGCCCACGTCCAATCGGTCGTCTGTATGCCGTCCCGCTCGACCATGCTGACAGGCCAGCACCCATGGACCCACGGCGTGGTGGCCAACGGCATCTCCTTGCCAAGTGACGCGCCGAGCGTGGCTGAGTTGTTGCGCACCGAGGCTGGCTATCGCACCGCGCTCATCGGCAAGGCGCACTTCGACCCGCATCTCGACCCGACGCTGCAACACTTTGAGAACCGGGTAGCCGCGCAGGGTCAGGACGGCCCGTGGCACGGCTTCGAGCATCTGGAGCTGGCCACCCACGGCCCGATGGTGGGGCACCACTACGCGGCGTGGCTGTGGCAGCACCACCCCGAGGCCATCGATGGGTTTGGCGGGGTGTTGACGGGGGAGGGCGGCGGCGACACGGGCGCACCAGAGGTCGGTCACAATCCGGTGAAGCGCGAGCAGTATCACACCGACTGGGTGGCCGATCGCACGATTGCGTGGCTGGGAACGCTGCCCAGGACGGCGCCATTTTTCTGCTGGATGAGCTTCCCCGATCCGCATCACCCGCTCGATCCACCCCATGAAGAGGTCAAGGCGCGCATCGATTGGCGGGCGTTGGACTTGCCGGCTGGCCACCCGGGGACACCGGGGGCGATTCGGGCGATTTTGGTAGAGAAGCCGCAACATTGGCTCGATTGGTATGAAGGCCGGTACAAGAACCCGGAGGGCGGCCCCGTGCTCTTTGACCCGCAGGCCTTCACGCACGACCAGGTGCGCGAGGTCAACGCGATGATTCACGTTGAAAACGAGCTCATCGACGAGGCGTGCCAGCGCGTGTTCGATGCCTTGGAGGCGTCAGGCCAACTGGATCACACCGACATCTTTTACACGTCAGATCATGGCGAGTTGCAGGGTGATTTTGGCCTGATGTTCAAGGGTCCGTATCACGTGGAGTCGCTGCTGCGTGTGCCGCTGATTTGGCGTCCGGCGCCTGCGGCTCAGTCCACGTTCGAGCAGACGCCTGTCTCGACCCCTGTTGGTCACATCGATCTCGCGCCGACATTTTGCCGCATCGCCGGCGTGCCGGTTCCCGGGTGGATGGAGGGGACGGTGTTGCCCATGTCGTCCTCCGATGCCGCGGGAAAGTCCGTCATCACGACGTTCGATAGCCAGTTTGCGGCGGTCGGCATGCACTTGCAGACCATCTATCAGGATGGGCTGCTCTGCACCGTCTATGGCAAGAGCACCCGGGACGAGGGCGGCCGCTTTCCGATCTACTGGCGCATTTGGGGAGCCGGGTCGACGCCGCCAGACTACGCCGGCACCGAGGGTGAACTCTACGACGTGCGCGCCGACCCGCACCAGCATCACAACCTCTGGAACGACCCTGCTTGGCGTGAACGGCGCGATTCCTTGGTGGCGGCTCTCGGTGCCGCGCTGCCAACCAAGCGCTCGCCCGCGCTACCTGTAGCTGCGCCGACATGAAAAAGAGCGCTCAGGGCCAACACGCAGCCCGCGCCTAGTTTTCATCATCTGTCAGTAGGTTGAGCTACGACAGCGCACCCTCGCAGTTCGTCAGGCTTGTTGATGTATGAACCGTGGAGAAACTCGCTTCATGTTGCGCCACCGTGGACGTCTTGATTCGCTAGAATCTGCCATCGACAAACCGCATCCGACCGCTGAGAGGAAAGCCGACGCCAAAGCTTATCGTCGCACGCGGCAGCAAACTCAACAGCGTCGTTGTTGGCGTCTTCTCCTCCAGATATGAGCGCCCCTACCATCAATCTGCCGCCAAGGCGCCGGCGAACCCACTCACGCCCCCATATTTCACGCCTGAGCTGCTGATCTGGTTGGGGGTGGCGGCCAGCTGTGTGAGCGGGGCTCTCCATGACGGTTACACCAACACCCAGCTACCAAGCCCAACGGCACGCGGCCACCCGCGAAGCTCCTCGACTACGACGAGGTCAACAAGAGTTGCAGCGTCCGCGCTGGTGTCGGGAACACGCCGTGCCAGGTGCCGGTCGGACACAATCAGGCGCAAGTCCTGATGGTTGACGCCGAACATGACGAGGCGTTTCCGCTCGCAAGCCAAGTCGTGGGCGTACGTAATCTCGTCGATTCGCAGGCTCGGATTTTGCTCCTTCGGCGGTCAAATTATCGAGGATCTTTAGTACTTCGTTGAAACCGCCCTCTCGCACCACCAAGGTTAAAGCGAATAAATCGAAGAGGTTGAGTTCTATGGTCGGCGAGGCCTATACGCAAATGCTTGATCCTCTCCGGCGTAGAACCGTTCGACGACGAGGGATTTGGTGGAGCCTCGACACACAGATGCTCACCGGGGCGTTGCTCGACCGCATCGTCAATCAGGTGCAGTTCGCGCCGTGGATCAAGCGCAACTTCGGCACTGACGTAGCCGATCCGGAATACAAACGGCGCTGGTGTGCTTCGAATGTGGACCTATTCCTGCGCGGCGCCTTGCCTTAGACGCCGGCATAGACACCGACATAGACGCTGCGACAGGCTCCCTACTTCCGCTTTCGGCTCGGTCCCACTACGATCCGGCTCGTCAGCCATCTGTGTGAGCACCTTCGATCTTGCGCTCTGGCGAAACGGGAACGTGTAGATGACGGAAACCGAGCCGCAGCGCCTGCGAAAATGTCCGGAGTGCGGACTGACCACTCGGTCAGCTCGCTGCCCGGACGATGACAGTCTGACGGTCGACCTCGCTGGCTTTTCCCGCAGCGCCCTGTCCTACGTGCCAGGTGACGTGCTGAACGACCGCTTTCGTATCACCGGTGCGCTGGGGATGGGCGGATTCGGAGCGGTCTACGCGGCTGACAACATCTCTACCGGTCACGAAATCGCGCTCAAGTTGCTCAACACCAAGTCCGATGAGTTCGACGAGCGGCTGGTGCAGCGATTTTTCCGTGAAGCGCGCATCACCGCCCAGCTGACGTGTCCGCATACGGTGCGTGTTCACGACGTGGGGCAGCTCGAAGATGGCCCGCTGTTTATCGCGATGGAGCTTCTCGCCGGGCACTCCCTGTCCCGTTTGCTCAAGCACCTCTTCAAGCGCGGCGAGGTGATGACCGAGCAGGCCGCCATCAGCTTGGCGGTGCCGGTACTCAAGAGTTTGTCTGAAGCGCACAAGGCCGATCTCGTCCACCGGGATCTCAAACCCGCCAACATCATGATCGCCACCATGGGCGACGACGACACCGTGGTGAAGGTGCTCGATTTCGGCATCGCGCGCACCAGCGATTCGTCGCTCACGGCCGATGGCTTCTTCGTCGGCACGCCAGCTTTCATGGCGCCCGAGCAGGTCACGGGGCAGGACATCGATGGCCGGGCGGATCTCTACTCGCTAGGGGTGATCCTCTACCTCTGCGTGGCTGGCCGGCCCCCATTTGCCATGGCGGACACCTATCAACTCCTCCAGGCGCAGCAGACCCTGGCGCCCGAGGATGTGCGCGAGCTCGCGAAGACCCCGATCAGCGATGCTTTTGCGTCTGTGATCATGCGTAGCCTGTCCAAGTCGCCTGACGAGCGCTTCGCGGATGCAAGGGAGATGCGCCAGGAGCTGGAGTCTCTGCTGGTGCGGCCGGACAGCACGGTGGCCATGGCCGCGCTGCGGGTGAACGAAGAGCTGCCCGTACCCACGGCGCTGGAAGAGGAGAGCGGCTTCTTTGGCGATACGCCCCCTGGCGCGACCCGCATTGTTGGGTCAGACGACGAAGGTCCTGCCGACGATAGTCAGGGGATCAACGGCACTGAGACATCCACAGATGGCGACGGTGGCCTGGCTGCCTCTGTCGATGCGCACGACACGCCGCCCACAGCGGCCGACCAGCCGCAACCGCAAACCGCGCAGAACAAGCGCGCAGCGCCGACAACGGACGCTAGTACCCCTGGAGATGGGCTTGTGTCGGGTGATGGCGTCCAGACGACGCAGACCGCGCAGACGACTCAGACCGCCACAGAGGACGCGCTGTCTTCCCTGAGCGGCAGCCAAGTGCTGCGGCACCCGCCAATTATCGGGCTCACCCTGCCGACGCTCATTTTGGGGGTGGCGGTGGTGCTGCTCGCGGTCTTCGGGCTCTGGGCCTATCTCGAGCACGAAGAACAGGAGCGGGAGGACAACAAGACGCCTGCTGCGCCCGTCGTGGTGACGGTGGAAAAGCCCGCCAAGGTCACGCCCCACGGTGAAAACCCCGCCGAAGCTGCGCGGCTCATGGCTGCGGCCATCAAGACCAAGTCGCTCGATGCGAAGGTGGCGTTGCTCAAGGAGGCTGTGCGTCTCGACCCGAGTAATCCGGCGACCAAGCTGCTGCTCGTTCGTGCAGAGGGGGTGGCCAAAGTCATCGACGGGCCGGTTCGCCTCGATCTCAGCGATCCCGAGGCGATAGCGCTCCTCAAACGCGCCCACAAGCTCGGTGCGGCAGATGAAAAACGGCGCCGCCAACTACAAGCGCTGGGGCTTGCTGGAGCGCCTACGCCCGTCGCTTTGCCGCCGACGATGACACCGACCGACACACCGGAGATGCCATGACCGATTTTGCCCACTCGGCACGCGCCGTCGCGCTTGTCTTTGCCTCGGTTTTCGTCCTAGCAGCCGCTGGCGCTGGCTGCTCGAGCAGCGCCGAGGATGCCGGCTGCACCAAGAATCCCGATGACCCCACGCGTTACGTGACGGTCGGATTCTGGAAGACCACCGACTGCAGCGGTGATCCGATCCAAACCAACGCCTTCCCCATCGCGGCGGACGCTCCCTGCTACTGTTGGCCGGGCAGCGCCGGCGAGAACTCGGCCTACAAGTTCAGCTGCGACGCCAAGGCCAAGTCGTTCACCTATACCCAGCACACGACGCTCACGTGTAGCGGCGGTAACAACAACACCAAGACCGTCTACACCGACAAATGCGTGCAGGACGTGCCGCCGACGTTGTACGCGAGAATCATTGATTTTAAGGCGTGTGAGGGCCCGTGAGCTAGCGTGCGTCGCTGGCTATGCCGCCTTCGGCGATTGACGCGTCACTCCGGGTCGCAAGCGCCACTGCACGCAGCCGGCACCGTCTCCCCTCTCAAGAACGCGCCTACCTGCGCAATCACTGGCGCCAAGCCCCGAATCCCGTTGTGCACCTTGTTGGCCTTCTTGGGCGCAATAGCCAGTACCGTCGGATCCGGCACGCCGTAGTCGATTTGCACAAGCCCGTTGGCGGACTTGCCGGCCGGCTGCTCCGACAGCCCCCAGACCGTCTGCGAGCTTGGCGTCAGCAACGGCAGGCCGAGCGCGCGGGCGTGCACCTCCGCCGATAGATAGGGCACCGACGTGTCGGCAATGCCCGCGTGAATGAGCACCGGCCGCGTGGCGCCTGAGGTCCGGGTCACCGTCTCCTTACCCCACGATATCGGGTCGATGGGCGCCAGCAGCTCGGCCAGTTGATTCACCGCCAAGAGTGTCTGCCCATGGTCCGAAAATCGGCCGCCCAATACACCCTGCAGGCCGCCAAAGGGCATCGATCGACTCATGATGAGGCCGAACCCTGCACCCCCGACCTGGATGGCCGCGCGCTCGATGTCCGGGGACAATGCCACCGCCGACGCGCCGAGGATATGACCGAGACTACAGCCGAAATAGCCGAGGTGAGCGCTCGGCTGGAGGATGTGGATGTCCGTGCCGGGCAGCGTGAGCCCCGTCAGCGTATTTGGCGCCGCCTTCTGTCGGGTCAAAGCTGCGAGCGTCACCACGTTGACCAGCCCCTGCTCCAATCGGTCCACCAGCGCGGCGACTGGCGCTAACTTGCCCACCAACGCGACGACCACAGAGGAGGCGTCGGACTTCGAGAGTCCCCACCAGTCAATGCCCAGGGCCACCGCTCCGGCCGCCTGTGCGATACGCCGGTAGCCGCCCGAGTTGAGCTCATCGGCCTCTCCAAAGAACCCGTGCCCCATGATGACAACCGGCGGCGTGCCCCCAGCTTTGAGCGTCGTCTCCGCCGCCTTCGTCACGAGCAGTCGAAAGGGCAGGGTGAACGTGCCGGTGGCGGTCGTCGACACGTGGAAACTCGGGTGCTTCTCGGCATCGACGTAGGCGGGAACTGTCACCGTCCCTTTGATCCAATAGGCGGCCTCTTTGTTGGGCTTGGTCTTGGTCGACGTGATGGCCACCGCGCCTACCGACTTGGCTGCCACCTTGCTCAGGGCGTCGTCTGCCATGGCTTTCACCCGGCCGCGCGCAGGCTTCGCTGGTGATGTCGTGAAGTCCCACGCCAGCGTGATGGCTTCGCGCGCCACGCCAGCATCGTCGGTCACCGGTAGAATGTGCGCCGCGTAGTATGCCGCTTGCTTGCCGAGCGTCCCGGTCTTGGCAGCGCCGGTGATGATGCGCTCGAAGGTTTGCGAACGTGACACTGGCTTGCCGTCCGCATGCTTCAGGCCGTGCAGCACCACGACGTAGCGATGGGCCCACTGAAGCGGGGCCAGCGGCCGAAGCACCAGCGCGCGATGGGCGACCTTGTCCGGCACCGGGTCGATTTCGGCGAAGTGAGGCACCGCCTCCCCCGTGTCAGCATCGATCAGCAGGGTCGGACTGCTCTCGGCCTTCAGAGACAGCGCCGTATCCTCTTCGTGAAAGACCAACGGGTCGTCGTCGATACCGCCAGGGATGTGAACGATGAGCTGCGGCATAATGGACGTGCCAGCCAGCCCGCGCGGTGAGATGAGGTCCACGCGTTCGCCCTCGGTGGTGACCGGCACTCCCGTCTTCGGCAGGACCATCTGCGGTTGGCCACCTTCGCCGGCCATTCGGTGGAAGTTGCTGGGGTAGGGCGTGAGGCAATCCCATTCCGGCGCTGGCGATGGGCAGGTTCTGTCTGGTTCGACAGGTACAAACCCCGCCGCAGTTGGCCTGTTGCCTGCGTTCGTCTCCGGCGCTTCGGTGCTTGCACACCCAGCTGCAACGATGAACAGGGCGAGCAAATAGGGAAGAGCGCTGGCTGCTGCTTTGGTGAATGGGAGCATGGAGCCTCGCGAGTTGATTCGTCTGCCGGTGGGTGGGGACGGTACCCAACATCGTCCGGAAATGCCCAGTCGACGTACGATAATCCAGAGAAGCCGCTCACGTCAGTCTGTCCGGGCCACTCAGACCCCGCAGTCACCCGCCGGGAGGAGTCCTGCGCTTGCGTCTGGGCCATCGCATTTGGAACACTCGCAGATTCAACGTCAGGGATTTGACGGAGCACCGGTGAACCAAAACGAACCAGCCGACCTGTTCTTCTTGGACACCAAGACGAGCGATTCGTTTCTGCCCATGGAAGCGTCGTCGGCGCAGTGCCGTCTTGTGGTGATCCACCCCTTCGGCCCCAATCCCATCGACCTGTACGCCGGGGACAACCTCGTCGGTCGTACGCCTACCGCCGGCGCGACGGTAATTTTGCCCCATGGCACGGTCTCTCGGCGCCACCTGCGCCTCCGGTGGAACGGCGAGGCCCACGTCATCGCAGACGAAGGCAGTCACAACGGTACTTTTGTCGGGGGACAGCGCCTGACCAAAGGCCAGACGGCGACCCTCGCCCATGGCGACATCGTTCGCTGCGGCGACGTCGTGAGCGTGTACGAGCGGCGCAATCTCGCCCAAGCTTGCCCGCCTGCCGATGCCGTGCGCGTGCCCGGTGAGTCGTTCGCAGCGGGACGTTTACGCGCCGAGATCGACCGGGTGGCGAGAGATCCCGCCTCCGCCCTCATCATTGGAGAGACCGGCACAGGCAAAGAGATCATCGCCCGTGAGATGCATCGACTCAGCGGTCGCACGGGCGCCTTTGTGGCCCTGAACTGCGCCGCGCTGAGTCCGCAGCTCATCGAATCACAGCTCTTCGGTCATGTGCGCGGCGCCTTTACAGGGGCGGCGATGGCCCGCGAAGGACTGTTTCGCGCGGCCGATGGTGGCACTCTTTTTCTTGATGAAATTGGCGAGTTGCCGTTGCCATTACAGCCGAAGCTGCTCCGTGCGCTGCAAGAGCGTCGGGTGCGGCCAGTGGGCGGTACGCGCGAAGTGGCCGTCAACGTGCGCGTGGTTGCGGCGACCAACCAAGACCTCCATGCGCGTGTGGCCGACGAACAGTTCCGCCGCGATCTCTACGCCCGTCTGCGGATGCACGAGGTCTCCGTGCCAGCCCTGCGTCAGCGCAAGGCCGACATTGTCGGTTGGATCACTCATTTTCGGGCGCAATGGCAGGCGGACCGCCCAGGCGAGGTCGCCAAGGGCCCGCAGCTCACGCCTCAGGCAGCTGAGATGGTTGCCGGCGCCGATTGGCCGGAGAATCTCCGCGGTGTCGATCAGCTTGTCCACCGATGGGCGCACATCGATCGGCAGATTCGACCCGATGAGTTGGGGCTCACCCCCGCCAGACTCGCGACCGAATCGAGCGTCGCTGCACCCGACGAGACGCCGGTCGATGGCGCACAAGCACCGGCCCCCGCCCGTGCACGTAGACGCCCGGCGCCGCCGCGGGAAGCGCTCGTCGAAGTCTTGCGCAGCACGGGCAGCGTTCGTGCCACCGCGCGGCACTACGACCGGGATAGGCGGCAAGTCTATCGCTGGATAGCGACCTACAACATCGAAGACGCTGAGTTTTCCGGCACTTCGTAGTCAGGCTGCGGCTCTGCTGACTCGTGGTGCGAGATCCTAACTCGCCAGCAACCGCTCGAAGAAGGCCATCGCAGTCCATAGACGCAGACCGGCGGTCTCTTGCACCCAGCTGTTGGGGCCATCCATCACGCTGTCTGTCGCCACTACGTTCCGGCGAACGGGTAGGCAGTGCATAAAGCCAGCATCCGCAGTGTGGGCCATGGCGGTGTCGTCGACGCACCAATCAGCCGCTGCCGCGCGCCGGGTGGCCTCTTCGGTCCTATCACTGTAGCCACTGACGCCGCTCCAGCTCTTGGCGACCACAACCTGCGCGCCTGCGAGCCCTTCTTTCTGGTTGTGAGTGACCCGCACAGCGCCGCCAGCGTGAGAAGCGAGCCCCTTGGCGCGACCCATGATGCTCGGTTCGAGGTCGAAGCCCTCTGGGTGAGCGACCGTCACCTCCATGCCTTGTTGGGCAGCGGAGATGAGCACCTGATTGGCCACGGCGGCCGGTAGGGCCTTCGGGTGGGGCGCCCAGGTCAGGGTGAGGCGCTTGCCACGCAGATCTGGGCCGAGGTGATGCTGCCAAGTGGCCACATCGGCGAACCCCTGCATCGGGTGGTATAGCGCCGACTCCAGGTTGACGACGGGAACCGCCGACGCGCCGCGGAAGGCGGTCAGCGTCTTGTCGGCCAAGTCGGCCTTGCGGTCATTGAGGGTCGCGAAGGCCCGTATGGCGATGACGTCGTGCATCTGCGCCAGCACACCCACGGCATCGCGTACGTGTTCAGCGGCGTCGCCATCCATGACCACCCCCTCGCCCATCTCCATGCGCCACATATCGGTGCCCGGGTTGAGCACGCTCGCATGCACGCCGAGCGCGTGGCAGGCCGCACATAGCGAGGTGCGGGTCCGCAGCGATGGATTCAGGAAAATCGCGGCGACGCGTTTGCCGTGTGCCTGGCGGGGAGCCGCACCCGCACGGAGCGCTAGCGCCCGTTGAACGAGGTCGTGCACGGCTTTGGCGCCTGCCTCTGTGCCATCGACGAGATCATCCGGCCAGCCACGAGAGACGGGCTGTGGCATCCAACGGTGAAGCGTCATATCTAGACTCCAAATCGGAAAGAAAACGAGCGGCGTGCTGCGACGGTCAACTCAATGACCCCGCGCGCTGCTAGGCCGCTGGGCGAGACTCAGAATTGCCGCCGATTGCGGGCAGATGGCCCAGAATCACGGCAGCAAAGTCATCAGACGCCTTGCGTGCGTTGTGTGCTGGTACGCCGACCAATGCAGCGATGGCGTCAGAGCCGGCGGCATTGTCGGTAGCTGGGCCGGTCACCACGGTTGTGGCGTGGCCAATCTTCTCGAGCAGCTTCACGCCGCCCCAGGCCGCCACAGGATCGGTCGCTGCGAGGACGACGGCTGTTGTAGCCAAGCGAACGTCGTCGGCCTTGAGGATGTCCATGACACCGTACTCACCGAGCAGGCCGTCACCAAGCTCGACCACCATCACATCGACGGCATCACGTTTGAGCGCGTTCAGGCATCCCCGAGCGGCCTCCACCACATCACCAGCGCACGTGCTCGGCAGCCCCGCATCGGCGAACGTGTAGGCCGCCGCAGCGCCGTGGTCGAGCATCTCCAGGCTATCCTGCCGCAGCGCCACGCCTGTGACCTTGGCCGTACCCACCTTGAGGCCGCGGTCCGAGAGTTGGCGAATCAGAGCGCATGTCGCCGCCGTCTTACCCGCATGCATGCAGCTACCGACGACCAACACCAGCGGCGGCAAATCGTTCACGAGGTTGCTATCGAGCCCCACCGGGCCAGGACGAATACTCGCAGGCATCGGCAGGTCGCCCCGCTCGTCGATGACCGCGCCGAGCACCTCAACCCGCGCAGGCGGGCCCACTTCTGGGTTCGCTGAGGTGCAGAGACCGATGACGCCGCCCAGATTGAGCAGATGCAGGGTATCGCCTGGCACCACGGTCGCCGGAATGACGCCGGTGTAGCCGCGCAGCGCCCGCCTGGAGCCGAGCACGCCGGCCACGACATCGCCCTTGTGCACCGTCATCATGCGACCGTGAACATCTTCGAGCTGGTTGTAGACCTGCTTGTCGTCCAGCACACGCACGACGACCACGGTGCCCGGCTGCGCGGGGATGATGTCCGTCAGGGCCGTCTTGCGTGTCATCGGCACGTTACGGGTCGATGATGCGATCTTGTCGACCCACATCGCGCCCGTTTGCTGCCTGATGACCGCGGTCATGTGCTGACTGTCTGTTGCTTGAATACCCATCTCTTCCTCTCTTTCGCTCGCGTCGTTTCTCGCAGTCATCGCTATCGGCCCAGCATGCGTCGCAGGGCAGCCCAGCCTTCCGGCCCAGCCATCACCACGAGCACGGTGTCGTCGCCGGCAATCGTCCCCAGCACGCCCTTGAGCTGCGCCTCGTCAATCGCCTGGGACATCACCGATGCATGTGCCGTGTCCGTGTGCACCACCGCGACCCCGCCGCCGTAGGCCAAGGCCACATTCAATACGCGGGCAGGCAGGTCGGGCGGCGGCGCATGGCGATACACCCCGCGCACCTTGAGCGCGCCCATGGCCGTCAGCTCACGAGAGACCGTCGCCTGCGTTACCGGATGCCCACGCTCGGCCAAAGCGACCACGAGGCCACCTTGGGTGCGGAAGGCACCAGCATCGAGCAGCTCTGAGAGGACATCGCGCCATTTCATAAACGGAACATAGTATGCGTATAGTATACATGCAACAGGGCCGAGAGAATAACAGGTGAGCGGCTGCGAGTCGTATATTCAACGGCTTAGAGAGATTGGGCCAATGTATACCATGCAAGGTGCATGAATAATGAGGGTGGAACGCTTCAGCCGTCACCGGAGAAGTCGCCACCCGTCCCAAAACGCACAACGCCCGCCCTAGCCGAGGCCAGGGCGGGCGTTTGCCGTCAATGTCGATGCCCAGTTAGCCGCCGATGTGGAACTCGACGCGGCGGTTGTCCGCGCGGCACTTCTTCAGCGCTTTGCGGTTCTTGCGCTTGTTCTTGAGCAGCTCGGCAGCGTCTTTGCACATGGGCTTGTCGGGGCCGAAGCCCTTTGCCGACAAACGGCCCGCATCTACGCCGGCTTTGGTCAAGAACGCCTTCACCGCCTCAGCGCGCTGCTGCGACAGCTCACGGTTCTTGGCTGCGTCGCCCTGGTCGTCGGTGTGACCCTGGACCGTCACCTTCTTGAACTGCTTGTACTGCGTCAGCACCGCCGCCACGGCCTTGAGCACCTTGTGGCTCTTGCGCTGAATCTTGGACTTGCCGCGCTTGAAGAAGACCTTCTGCAGAATCTTGATCTCCGTCTTGGTCACGACCACTTGGTTCTTGCCGTCTGGGCAACCATCCGCGTCGTCCTTGCCATTGAACGTCTCGGCTTTGTCCGGGCACTTGTCCTTGTCGTCGGGGATGCCGTCGGAGTCCCTGTCCTTCACGGGGCAACCCGCTTCGTGAGGCACGCCCTTCTTGTTGGGGCACTTGTCCTTCACGTCCGGCACGCCGTCGAGGTCGTTATCCGCCTCCGGGCAGCCGTCGGTGTCCTGGAAGTTGTCCTTGTCTTCCTTCTTGTTGGGGCAGCGATCCTTGGCGTCGGGGATGCCGTCACGGTCGTTGTCTGCGTCGGGGCAGCCGTCACCGTCCTGGTAGCCGTCTTTGTCCTCCGCCTTGTTTGGGCACTTGTCATGCTTGTCCATGATGCCGTCGCCGTCGTTGTCTGCTTCGGGGCAGCCGTCATTGTCCTTGAAGCCGTCCTTGTCTTCAGCACGACGTGGGCACTTGTCGGCCGTATCCACGATGCCATCACCGTCGTTATCCAGATCTGGGCAGCCGTCTGCGTCTTGGAAGCCATCACGGTCTTCGGCCTTGTTCGGGCACTTGTCGTGGGCGTCTGCCACCCCATCCTTGTCGCCGTCGCCGTCGGCAGCGCCGATCACGTACGTCAGCCCAGCGAGGACCTCGAAGTTCTGACCGGCCGCAGGCGACTCGCCTTTGACACGCTCCACCGCCGGCTCACCAACAAACCAGCTCGCGTCGATGCGCAGGCGGAAGTGACGGTTGAGACGGAACTGTGCGCCAGCGCCGACCTGCACGGCCCAGTCACCGTCGAGGCCCGAGCGGACGTAGTCCTTGTCGGTTGTGTGGAAGTCGTAGCCGAGACCCGCCGTCAGGAAGGGCTGCGCGTTGAGGTTGTCGCCCTGCAGCAGGTTATAGCGGACGAGGGCCCGAAGACCGAGCACGGTGCCGGTACCGCCATCCTTGTAGCCTGCGAAGTCGAACTCATCGCTGTTGGTGTCGAAGTCCGCAGGGGTGAGGAAACTGGTCGACGACCACCGGAAGGTGCCCTCGAATGCGATCTTGGGGCTGTAGAGGTAGGCGCCGCGCAAGCCCAGCGCGAGGGAGGTCGCCGGCACATCGTACTTGTAGTGCGCGTCACCCAGACCGGAGGCGCTACTAAACATCACCGCACCGGCGTTGAGGCCGATCTCGATGGGGTGCGAACTACCGCCAGCGAGCGCCGCATGGGCGGGCAGGGTGCAGGCAGCCAAACATAAGAGGACTGGGAAGAGTCTCTGCTTGAGGGTATGCATCATTGAGGCATCCTTACGATCCTGCACATTTACGCGCAGGTTAGTGGTTTTGTTCGTGGCCTAGCCACGTGGAGAGGTGCGTCACAGCCGGAGTCTAGCCGGTTGTGGAGCCCGCGTCACCGCCGCGCGACAATGACGCTAAATCTTCCGTCATCGGCCACCACACGGACGCCTGCCAACACGCCTGCGGCTCGCCTCTCATGACGCAGGTGTCGATTGCCGACCATGAGCAGGCGGCCGCCTCTTCGCAGCAGTTTTCGACTCCGAAGCAGCATGGCATCGACAATGTGCAAGGTCTGCGCGCGCCCCTGATGAAACGGCGGGTTGCACAGCACCACATCGGCCTCACCTTCTGGGACATCGGCGCCGGCATCGCAGTGGACAAAGCGCGCATCTGCGGCCGTCAGCCCCGCCGCACGCCAGGTCTCTTCCGCCGCGGCAATCGCGCGGGCTGAATCGTCCGTAAAGGTCACCGTCTGCGCCCCTCGACGTTTGGCAGCGAGCCCCAAGATGCCGTTGCCACAGCCCAGATCCACCACATGCGACATGCGCTTGGGTAGCGCGCTCAGCAAAGCCCGCGCACCGGGATCGACCCGGCTGTGGCTGAACACGCCAGGTAGGCTGAAGAGCTGTTCGCCGTCTGGTCCCTGGGTGCTGACCCAAGGCAAGTCAGCCTCGTCGGGCGCAGGGGGTTGGTGCGGGACTACCCCGTGGGCCACGCGCGCCTTGCCTTCGCCGCGAATCGAGACCTGCGAACCCAGCAGCCGATGGATGACGTCGGTGTGTCCTCCGCTCCAGGTTGAGGCCATCGCGGCCATGGCGATTGGCGCCCCCGGCTGGGCCATGTGGCACGCCCGCGCCAGCTGCCAGTCAAAGAGGTCAACACTCTGCGGCACGCGCATCAGGACGGCGTCGTGGCCGGTGTGCCAGGGCACGAGGTCGCTGAGAAAGCGAGGCAGATGGTCAGGTGGGACGTTCCCCTGGTGGCTGCGGTTACGCTCGATTGCGGCGCGCCCGGCAGCGCTGTCGATGACGACCGTCCCGATCCGTGGCCAAAGCGGGACCACCAACGCGCCCCAACGCGCGCCTACGAC
Source organism: Myxococcales bacterium (assembly GCA_023954815.1). GTDB lineage: Bacteria > Myxococcota_A > UBA9042 > UBA9042 > UBA9042 > UBA9042. The sequence continues at coordinate 17,036 of JAGSHB010000120.1, forward strand.
GGCGATGTTCGAAGCTGGAAATTCGAGGCGGAGCAGCGCTAGGTCCGCGGCATCCCAGGCTTTGAGCCGCGATCCAGCTTGCCCTGTGGACAGATCGAAGGTGCCAAAATTGCAGGTCAGTTGGTGCATTTGGGGAGGCTAGCAGACTGTGGCCATCTTCGTTCTTCGATGGAAAGCCGTCATGTCTGCGTGCGGTCTTCTGGGATGGGGCAGTCACCGCTCGCCGCGGACCACGCGCTGACCGGCCATCTTTCATCTTCCTCCTACTCAGGGGCTGGCTTATCTCAGGGGTCGTCAGAGACGGCCGGGCGCTGCTCCTTCGAGGATGGCGCCGTTCTAGAGCGCTACTCCGCGGCGCTCTCCTTAAACGGCACCGCTCCGGATTCGACCGGTGTAGTGGTCTCTCTCCTACGCGCTCACAGCGAGGGCTCAGCAAGTTCAGCGGAAGTAATCACGACACTGTCACGCCTTTCACCGATGGGACGCGCGCAGATTGAGGAACGCTCCGAAGCGCGCTTCGGAGACTCGTCTTTCGCTCCGGCGGTCGCTACTTTTCCCGGAGGTGAGAGAGTACTCCTTCAGCTCGCCCTTGCGGCCCCAGCGTCGGGACCGGATGCGGCGGCCTACGGCGAGTACCTCACCACCTTCGAGAACCTAGTGGCGGAACAACGCGACCGACCTGTTCGTGCGGGACTCATGGATACCCTCGGGTTTTCTGCCCTAGAACTCGATGACTCTCTTCGTGAGGTACGCCAAACCGTCGAGCGCGTGGCGGCGAGGAGCATCAACGAGTCCCGTCGACGATCAGGCACTCGCCTTCGCTCAGGCGCGTCTCGCTGGTGCCCTAGGCAACTACTATGCAGAGCAGAAGGGGCTCGGCGGAGCAGCCTGGGAAGCGGCAACCCTCGGCGGGGGACTCGACGCCGGGCGGCTCTTCAAACTCGCAATCAGTCGCTGAGTGGCCGTTCAAAAGCGGTACAAGCGTTCGGTGAGCGCTAGCGGGCGCCGCGGGAAAGCGCCAAATCAGCTCGTGTCGACGGCTACCTCGCGCCGGTGCGGAAATTCACCGGTCCGGAGGTACGCAACCTCTTCGCTCGTCGACTGACGGCCGAGGATCGCGTTCCGGTGCGGGTGGCGCCCGAACCTGTCGATCACCGACTTGTGGCGTAACGATTGCGCTAGGCAGAACTGGTAGGCCGGTTTGAGCATCTCCGGTGCCAGCGTCAGCGTCTCTTCCGCAAGCGCCACATTGAGCGCCGCCCTTGCGGCGAGATCGCTACCTTCAGCGTGAACCAAGGGAAGTGCATAGAGCGTGCGCTCCCAGGGATGCTCTAAGGCGGCGAAGTGCTGATTTGCTATGCCGGCCTCTACCCACTTGAGTGCCATTGAATCTGTCGCATAGGCGGCAGGATCGTCGCGATAGACCGACCTTGGAAACTGGTCGAGGACGAGAATCAACGCAAGCCTACCTCTTGGCTCCGCCGCCCAGCTATCGCACTCCCCTGCCGCAGCCATAGGCACCAAATCCGCGAAGCGGGAGACGATCTCCTTGTCGGCGCCGCCCCTCATCGTCCAGCCCCAGTACGCTATGTGGGTCTCGAGATCCCGGGCCAGGTCGGCGGGAAAACAGAACGATAGAACTTGTTCCGGCGTCATGACGGCAAGTACGACAAGCCCATGTCGCCACTGATGGACGAGACGAGGCCCGATTCGGAGCTCCGGATCATCTCGAGGTACGCCGCCGACCCGTCGTGAAAGATATTGTCCGCTACGATCAAAGCGCCCGGCGCCAATCTAGCGCGCAAGAGTTCGAACACCGGTAGATACATGCTCTTCCATCCATCAAGCACGAGCATGTCGATCGGACCCTCGACATCGCGCAGCGTCTCCCGGGCATCTCCTTCGAGTAGCGTCACCTGATCGGAGACGCCCGCCTCGTCGAAACTTTTGCGCAGGGCGACGCATTTGTCTGGGTGGACCTCCGTGGTTATCAAATGCCCGTTCGTTTCCCCGAGGGCAGCGGCAAGGTAGAGCGAGCTGATACCGAAGGACGCTCCGAATTCAACGACACGCTGCGCATTCCGGGCCAGGGCAAGGATGTAGAGCATCCGCCCCTCGTCCGGTGTCATCGCGAGGAAGAACTCACCGAGGCGCACGAGCCCATCTTCATCGCGCACGCGAGCTTCCCAGCGCTCCTTGTCTCGGCTGGCTTCAGCATGCAGGACGTCGAGTCTCTTCTGGAGGGTCGGATTCATCGTCATCTGGTTCTCCGGCGAGCTGCACGCGTAGCATAGGGGAAGGCGAGCGAGCTAGCGAGATGCCACAGGAACTTCCCCTGAACCTAGATCGTTCGAATTTTGACCCTCGCCGATTCAGTGTCTCAATCTGAAGCAGCGCCCGGTCGACCCGGTCGACCACTGGGATGAGCCGGACCCTAGAGTATGAGGAAGCCGAGCGCTGGCTAGTCAGCGCGTGGTCGGCGGCCCCCGGAGTTCGCCGCGATGGATAGTTGCATCCTAAGGGCGGAAATGCCTTGATTTGTTGGCTGATCAGCGCGATTCTCGGCACACCGAGGAGCCAATTTGGATGCGCACGACCCTTCAACGTCGGATAAGAAGTCTTATGGAACCTCAATTCTTGGCTCCGAAGCGGGCTCCTGTGGTCTCATGTTTCCTTGTATCTCAAATCTGAACCCAATAGGGCTGCTACAATCGCAGCAATTGAAGGTTCCGGGTGAGGCCGAATGTTTCCTGAGGCCATGAGCTTGTGGGGTCGCCCATCACGCCCATGTTTCAGTGCCTCGGTAGCGCGCGGGACGACCCA
>JAGSHB010000130.1 GCA_023954815.1 Myxococcales bacterium
CGACAAGCAGGCCTCCGTGCACAACTTCCTACAGAAAGGGGACGCACGGCCGACGGTCGTAGCTGGCCCCAACGGCATGCGCGTCGTGTCTTTTGACGGTAAGGATTGGATGTCGAGCGGAACGGCGTTTTCCGGCATCACGAAGAAGTTCGCCTACACAATCATCGTCGTCGGGCACGGTCAGGATGACGACAACGCATTCTTGGCGGGGACCGAAGCGAAGACGAACCTCCCCGGCCTGCTCGTCGAGACTGCGAAGGCCGGCAATGTGCGGGTCTTGCATCGCATGCCATTCGGCAAGGCCGGCGGCGATGACATCACGACGGCGAAGGACCCGTTGAAGAAGAAGGTCCTCAATCGTATTTGGATCACCCGCAAGGTAGCCACGAAGGTCAGCTACGGCATCAAGGTCAATGATGAACTCACCGGCTTGCAGACTGGCTCAGCCGCAGATTTCGACGCGGACCTCAACCTTGTGATTGGCCGCGAGTCCGTCGTCACCGACTCACGCTATTTGACCGGGGAGATCGCCGAAATCCTCATCTATCTGGGAGAGCAGACCCCGAATAACAACCCCGCCATTCACAAGTATCTTCAAGACAAATGGGGTGCGAAGTAGCGCTGGCCCTGGTCGACGCCGACGCTTGGGGCAGAGCTGCCACTCCCATCGATGCGACACTGTCTTTCGTCGCCCGAGAAGACCAAATCGTGTCGCTGGCCGTGACTCGCCAGCTCACCCAAAAACGGCCTCACTCAGGCCTGCGATTCGCTCGCGCAGCGCATTTCCGCAAGACGTCATGGAATGCTGCGCAGGTCACCGCCGTGTGGCCACAGCGCGTGAGGACAGCATCTCCGACCGCACCTGGCCATCGTGTGTGCCGCGGAGGGGCCAGCCGTAGTGTCGCGCCAAGGTCGGGGCGACGTCGACCGCGCGCAGCTGATCGATATGAGTTCCGGGCCGAAACCCCGGGCCACTGGCGATGAACGCCCCATCCAAGCCCGGCGTCTCCGGGAGATGACCATGGTTGCCGCGCCACACCGGCTTGCGTTCCCGGCGTGCGCTGCGCGTGCCCCAAATCAGCACCCCTGGCTTCATCATCGCGATGGCGTCCGGCAGCCACGGCAGCTTCCCAGGGTCGCCCAGGTGCAGGGCCTTCATCTGGGCGGCGGTCTGCCACACGTCGAGGCGCTTGTCTTTGCGTAGGTGGTCCCGCAGTCGCGCCAATCCTGCGGTGCCGTGGGCGGTCGGGTCGGCGTAGAGGTAGAGATTGTGCCCATTGGCCACGACATGAACCGCCGCGCGTTCTCGCTTGGTCAGCTTGGCTGCTCGCAACACGAGGCGATGCCCGATGCCGTCGGTGACCTGCGTGAACCCATGATCGCTGACGATGACGACACCACCTCCCCCGGCTTCGCGCCACCCCGCGAGCAGCTGCCCCAGGTAGCGGTCACACAAGGCCAACGCCCAATCTGCCGGACGACTGTCGGGGCCATAGCGGTGCGATAGCATGTCGACCGACAACAGATGCACCATCAGCAGGCCTGGGCGGTGCCGCTTCATCACGTGGAGGGCTGCGTCCGTGGCGAAGGAGTCGAACTCAAAGCTCTCCTCGTGGCTGATCCGCGTGATTCGGTCGGACGGCAAACCCGCGCGCTGCAGCTCCTTCAGCACACCTGGGCTCGCCCATCGGTGGAACGCGCTCCAGCCGTAGACCTCCGGCAGATTCCAGTTCAGTCCTTTGGCACGGGCTGTGTTCGGCCAAAATACATTGGCGGTCTTGACGCCTTGGCGGTTGCTGGCGTCAAACAAGGTGTCGCCCTTCATCAGCTCGCCCTGGGGCAGTTGCCACGCGTGAACGACCTTCCGGCGCTTCCGACTCCACAGATGATTGCCCACCACGCCGTGTCGCGCAGGCCAACTGCCCGTCAGCAGCGATGCGTGCGCTGGCCACGTCTGAGAGGGGTAAACGCTGAGCAACGGCCCGCTGACACCGTGGGTGATCAGCTTCCGCAGGTGCGGCAGCGGCAACTTGGAACGACGCAGTCGGGACCATGACAGCCCATCGATCGACACCCACAAAAGACGCGCCTTGGCCCCGCGAGCGAGCTTCAGCGGTGGTTTATTTGCGGGCTTGGGCGCCGGAGGCACAGATGGCGATACCGCTTGAGATGCAGTTGGGGGCGAAGGAAGGGCGCTCCCCTCCGCCGTTTGTGTCGTTGCAGCATGTGGTGATGCGGATTGCGGTCTGGTCGGCGCCGCCTGGCCCGCGTGGGCGCATCCGACGATGGCCAGCAAGAGGAGCGAGAAGGCCGTCGTGAGTCGGTTCATAAGCGTTCTGTGACACCGTGGCGGAGGCGAAGATTGAGTGAACCCAATCCTGACACGTATCGCTGCGCCACGCACACGCGCCGAGCTAGGCACCATCGGCAAGTGCAGGCATCCTAGGTGTGCACCACGTCTTCTGGGTACTCATCCGCGCCTCCGAGCCCTCATGCCGCTGCCCACCACGCCCTGGCATCACAAAGTCGCGTTCCATGCGCTGGCGGCGCTGTTGCTGTCCGCTGTGGTCCATCGCCTCCGGCTGGCGTCGGTCCTCTCAGCCCAGATTCGCCGCGCCGGTCTCGTCGGTGACGCCCCGAGCTTGGCGGCGTGGCAATATGCCTGGGGCGACCTGCTCATCTCAGCCGGATTCGCCATCGTCATCCTCGCGATTGGCCGATTCGCCCGCCGCCGATGGCTATCTCGGCGTCTCTTCATCGCGACCGTTGTGGGGGCGCTGCTGGCGGTTGGGCTGGTTCGCATCAGCCATCTCGGGTTGCTCGTCGCGCTGCGCTCCGGCCTGACGTTTCGACTGCTGGCGGACGCGATTTTGAGCGGTGACGGGGTCGCGGTCGTACGTGAGACGCCGACCACGGCGCTGCTCTGGGCGCTGCTGCCCGCCGGGCTCTTTGGACTGTTCTCAGCGCTGCCGGCACGCGGCCTGGGCGCGAGGCTCGCGTTGCCCACATTGGTGCTCGCTGCGGCCGTCGGGATGACCGTGCTGTCGGCCAGTGAGAGCGCGCGTGGTGTTGCGGGTATGCCAGACGAGGCGGCCTGGCCACCAGAAGGCTTCGTGGTCTTCGACACCGCGCTTGAGCTGCAAAGCCCCGCTTTCGATGACGGTTTAGATGGCACGGATGACCTCTCGCCGCCGGAGGTGAGACGGGCGCAGGAGCGCATGCCTGTGCCGCACGTCTCCTCGCCCGATGAGCGCCTAGCTATCGGTGATGTGCCGCTGCCGTCTGAGGTGAGCGCGGCGGTGCAGGTGGCGGGTCGATCCCTCGCGCACGTCGGGTTGCGCTGGGCAGATCCGCGCGTGGTCTCGACCGATCGGGTCCCCACCGCGATCCATCGTCAGCCGCCAACCAATGTGGTCTGGATCGTTATGGAGAGCACCGGGACCCGCTACGCGATGGGCGAACGATTCAAATCACGCCCGCCTATGCCGTTTCTGCAAGAGCTCGCTGCCGGCGGCTGGTATCTATCGAACCATCGGTCGCCCTCCAATTCGAGCGCGACCAGCATCATGGCGCAGATGAGCGGGCTGTTGCCGCTGCCGTCGATGCGCATGATGAGCGTGCGAAAGGGCAATTTTGTGCCAGGACTTCCACGCTTTTTGCCCGGGTGGGACCAGTTCTTGGTGACCCCCGGGAAGCTGAGCTACTTCTTTCCGCGCTCGTTTTTTGTCCACAACGGTATGACAGAGTTGACTGGTTTTCATGAGCTTCCGACTCGGAAGATCCGCGCCAAGGACCGGCTCGCTAAAGATGAGATAGCAACGGTCGACTACTTCCTGCAGCGGTTGAGTCGCGCGAAGGAGCCGTTCTTCGGCATGTACTACTCCTACATGCCGCATTGGGAGTACACAGACTACGGTCGCAAGTGGCGTCGGTATCGCGGTCCACGGCTCATCGACCACTACCACAACGGTCTGTGGCTGCTCGACCATCAGCTGCGCCGCATCATCGCCGGTCTGCGAGACAAGGGCGTGCTCGATCGTACGCTGGTGGTGTTGGTCGGGGATCACGGCGAAGCGTTTGGCCAACACAAGAAGAACTGGGCCCACGCCAAGGGTTCGTGGGAAGAGAACTTGCAGACGCCCGCCATCTTGTGGTCTCCGAAGCTCTTAAAGCCTCGAACCTTCAGGCGCCAAACCAGCCATATCGATCTGTTGCCGACCGTGTTGGATTTGTTGGGCAAGCCGTACGAGCCACGGCTGATTCAGGGCGAGTCCCTACTGCAGCAGTCGCAGCGGCGCACTGTTAGTTTGCACTGGGGAAATGAGGGCACGGTGACCGCGATTGGGGTTGACGGCACCAAGGTCCAGGTATCGACCACGCAGCGATGGTGTCGCGCCTACGACCTCAAAAGAGATCCCCGCGAGCGTCGCCCCAGACGCTGTACAACGCCTCGTCGTAAGGCATTGCGCCGGGTTCTCCGGGGCTGGGTGCGGACGCAGCGGCGGTTGCTGAAGGCGTACAACGCAGCCGCGCGACAGGGGCTGCCATTTGGTGGTCTACGGCATCCAGGTCTCGGCCCGCTCGTCCGGTAGACGTGGATAACGCCTCGCTGAGACGGTCAGTTGCATCCTGATGCCTGAAATTACTTGGTTTGTTCAGAGCGTCGCGAAAAGGCGACTGCACGAAGGGAGGCCGAGTCGCCTACGGGCTGCCGAAGCCTTCCTTGAACTTGTCGATCACGCCACCCTCGCTCACGACACCCAGCCCCATGATCCCAAGGAAAATCAAGCCACCGAGCGCACCAAGCGCACCGGTGCCGACGCCGATCAAGGCCCACATGCCGCTGGCGCTCGTCACCTCACCCCGTCGCACTTTGGCGTGCTCTAGGAGGCCGAGGACCACCGCAACGATACCCACCGGGACACCAATCAGTGGCAGCACGCCGCAGCAACAGCCGAATAGGCCGAAAAAGAGGCTTGTCGCACCGAGGCCCGCGGCGACTTGGGCCAGGGTTGTTGGGCGATTGGGCGCGGGATCTGTCATACGGTGTCACTCTGGGTCGGAGGGAGCGTGATGCTTTGCCGCCGGTATAGCCGGTCACGCGACGCTGGCAGCGGGGACTAGGACTCGCTGCCTAGCCCCCGCTGACGACGCGCAGTGATGAGTCTCACCGTCAGATTCACTTGAACATCCACCTACACCAGCGTGACGGGTCGATGCCTAGTGGAGGTGATGCTACTTTTTGCCGCGCTTGCGGGCTTTCTTGGCGCTCTTCAGCGGCCGTAGACTCTTTAGAATGCCCATGACTTCGCGGGTGTGCTTCTCCCACTTGCCAGTCTTACCAATGGCAAAAGACAAGACGAATTTGCCAGTCGGCGTGTGGATCAGCATCGCGCTGACGTCCACCCGCTTGCCTTCCACGACGCCTTTGCCGTCGACGATCAATGCCGGCATGCCGTTGATCTTCTCTTCGGTTTCTTTGCCCATCTTCAGTTTCTTCACCGCGCTGGTGACGACCTTCTTCATCTCGCGCGCGGCCTCTTCCACTTTCTGGCCGGATACGGCAGCGAAGAACATGCCGACCGACTCGTCCTTGTTGACGCAGGACAACGTCGTGTCGTCGCCGTCGACCTTCCATGTACCCGGAATGGAAATCGTCACGCCCGCTGGCTTGTGCGGGTAGTCTTTCGCTTGCGCGGAGGTGGCCACTAACAGCAATCCGAGGACCAGACACGCCAATGAGACAACACTTTTCTTCATGAGGAACTCCAACCACGAACGTGCGTGGTGCTTGGTGGACAAATCCACAGTAGCCAGTACTATCTCATTCGGTTTCAGCTCTTACAAGTCGTCGCTAACGCCACCCGAAAAAGTCCGTGTTCGCGTTGGGGCGGTGCGCTTGCTGTGCCATGCTGGTGGCCATGACCAAGTTGACCCGTCGAGAGTTCATGTGGGCGACGGCGCTCGCTTCTGCGGCGTCGCTCCCAGGCTGCAGTCGCCGTGATGGGCCCACTACACCGATTGCGCCATCCCCTTCCCGGCCTGCGACCACGTCCAACGGTTCCGCGACATCGCCGGTAGAGGCGAGCACAGCCATCGTGATCGGCGGAGGTGTCGCTGGAATCGCCGCCGCGGAGACGCTGGCCAGGGCAGGGGTGCGGGTCACTGTGTTGGAAGCACGTGGGCGGCTAGGCGGTCGCGTTTGGACCGACCACAGCTTGGGACGACCGGTCGACTTGGGCGCGTCCTGGATTCACGGGGTAGTCGGCAATCCCATCACCGCGTTGGCTCGCGGGCACCGGACCCACAAGACCGACTACGACGCTACTTGGCTGTATGACACGACCGGTAAGGTTATGGCTGATGCTGAGCTAGATCGCTTGCGCGGGCAGTTTCACGCCGTCCTGGCGGAGGGGCGGTCCGCCGGGAAAGGGCTCAAGTCCGACCGCAGTTTGGCCGCCGCCTTCACCGCTGGGCTCGCAGGCGAGAAGTTGACCCCTCGCCAGCGCAGTTTTGCGGCCTGGGAGCTGGCGAACCTGGAGACAACGACGGGGGCATCCGCCAAGCGCTTGAGCTCGCGGTGGCACGGCGACGATAGCGCTTTTGCGGGGCACGACGCACTGTTCCCAGGGGGGTATGATCGCGTCTTCACGGGACGTCTCGCGCGGCTTCCCGGGGTTGATGTTCGCCTGAACCACCTGGTCTCTCAGGTCCGTCACAGCCCGCGCGGCGTCGCCGTGCAAACCAACCAAGGCAAATTTGAGGCCGACGGCGCCATTGTCACCTTGCCCCTCGGCGTACTTCAACAGAACAACGTGCGATTTGAGCCTCCCTTGCCTCATGCGCACCGGGCTTCGATCGGTCGACTGGGGATGGGCGTTCTCGACAAGGTCGTGCTGGTTTACGAGCGGCAGTTTTGGCCTCGTGCGCCGTCGTTCATGGGGATGATGCGTGCCAAGGGACAGGACTGGCCGGTCGTGATGAACCTGTCAGCCGTCGATGGTCGACCGTGGCTGATGGCTTTCGTGGGCGGGCCGACCGCTCGTGAGGTCGAACGTCGATCCGATGGGCAGATTGCAGGTGAACTCACCGCCGCGCTGCGCGGCATCTTCGGGCCATCGACCCCCGCCCCCAAAGCCATCAAAGTGACCCGCTGGGCTCGGGATCCACTGGCGTTGGGTGCCTACAGCTACATTCCAGTGGGTGCCGCGACGAGAGACTACGAGGTGCTGGCAAAACCGATCCACGGGCGCCTGATGCTCGCCGGTGAGCACACGCACCCCCGCTATCCGGGAACAGTGCACGGCGCCTGGCTCAGCGGCGTTCGTGCAGCCAAGGCCGCGCTCTGAATCAACGGGCTGGCGCACCTGCATCTGGCCCGTTTGCTGGCGGGCACACAGACGCCCCCACTACCGACACTTGAAGTCATGACCGCAGGTCTTGTCTGTTGGGCAATCCGACTGTCCCATGCACGAGATCACCCCCGGGATGGACAAGAACTGCGTCACCCGCGCCTGGACGATGAGCTTCACTGGGAAGGCGGGCGTTGTGGTGCCGGCGGAGATGCGGGTCAGCTCCACCTTGGGAAACCCGGAGGTGCCCAGGTCGATGAGCGCGGTGAGCAGGGCGCCGGGCACCGTCAACGAGCCGCTATCTGGCGTCGTGCATACCACCTTGCCCTTGGTGCCGCCGTGGTAGCTGATGTCGAAGACGACGGAGATGGTGCTTGCGCTGGGCGTCTTCGCGGGCTCCCAAGTGAGCGTCGTCGCCTTGCCGTCGACCAGGATATCCTTGCTGAGGACCACCAACGGCGCGATCCCCTTGGCCCGCATGGTGAAGGCCGCGGCCGACGGGCTCCCAGCGGCGGTGAACGTGAACTTCTGCGTCGCAGGGTCCTGGTACGCATAGAAGTTGTTCGTGTTGCCGTTGTAACCGTCAAAGTGCCCTAAGAGCACCTCCATGGCCCAGAAGCGGATAAATGAGTCCACATCCAGGAGCGGCGCCAGGCTGCCCAGGAGTTTGGCGTCTGGCTTGGTCAACGCGCTGATGAGCTTGTCGACGCCGAGATTTTGGGGGTCGTCTTCGTTCGTCTTCTTCTCGAGGTGACCTCTCCACTGCTCCCGAAAATCACCGATTGTGCCTTCGTAGAGATCCCCGGAACCCTCATTGAAGTGACGCTTCAGAAACGGCTTCTTGATGGGCTCGACGTTGGTGTAGATGCCCATCTCCTGCCCATTGATCGTCAATTTTGCGAACGTGCATCTGGGTGCCGGCACCTTCGCTCTTTGAAACATGCGGTAGGCCAGACACGTCCTGATCCGGCTGGGATCTTGCTTGTTGTTGTTGAGGGTGAGTCGCTTCTCTCCCTTGAATCGCAGATCCGGGTCATATTCGTGGAACTTGATCTTCAAAGAAGGCCTGCTGCTGCTCTGAGAGCCGAGCAGCCCCTTCTTCCGTACGCCGACTTTGGGAAACACCTTCCCGTCGATGGTGACCTTCGCTGAAAAGTAGGTGTAGGGAGAGGGCGGGATGGCGCTGGGACACCCCTTGCTCTTGATAAACATGCTGGTGCTCTTCTTTTGGGCGCCCAAGCTCTTCCAGTCGGATTCACTGATCACGATGTCGACCTTCATCAGGTGCGCGTCATCGTAGATCTCGTGGGAACGGTCGACCTTGGCATCTTCGCTCTGACTCGCGTCTGCCGCAGCTCCACCGTCCGACATCTGAGCGGCATCGTTGGGTTGTGCAGTGGTTTCAGCCGTGCAGCCTACAAGCATGAGCGACGTCGCCGCCGCGAGGGATCTCAAAGCAAAGGTGGTTGTCGTAGATTCACCTTGGTAGTCAGCGGCCGACATTGGCCCTCGATAGCGATGGCAGTACGGTCAGGGCTGCATTTCAGCAATATCCGGCTCAACGGAGGAGCGGTGCGCCACGCGCTACAACCTTGCCGGATGTTGGCCAGTCGTAGCGAGGATCCCATGACATGTTCCCACACCCACGAACGTCGACCGTCCTGCCGACAGCGCGATGGCGCGCCGCAAGCGTTGGGGTTGCGAGGACAGGGTTCCAAACAGCGCAACAGGCGGGTGAGCGACTTAGACAGCCCATCGTGAACTCAGCACTGCTTGGGCATGCCCTCAGCGTCATAGGTCACCGCTGACAGTCGCAGTTCATTGGTAAAGACATGAGGTTTCATGATCGATGTGCCAAGCAGCATCCGCACGCAGTCCTGCAGCGCCTCTGTGACCGCCGGATGTGGATGGAGCAGTTCAGCCAACTCGCGAACGGAGCGGTTCTGTCGAATCATCAGCGACACAGCCTCGATACTGGTGCTCGCGTGGGCTCCCAACGCCCTGATCCCGAGCACCCGCATCTCGTCATCGTTGCTCACCAAGATCTTGACGAAACCTTGCGTCGCACGCATCGCGATGGCGCGATTGACCAGCGCGTAGCTGTACACCGCGACTTTGTAGGGCACCCGCTTGCGCTGTGCTTGGAGTTCATTGAGACCGACGGAGGCGACTTCAGGGTCAAGGAACATGATCGCGGAGATGTTTTCATAGGACAGCGCTGCCGGCACTTCGCCATACATGTGGTCGATCGCCCTCCGCCCCTCGATCTCACCGATACTTACGACTGCAATGTCGAGCGTCACGTCGCCGACGGCGTAGATGTGCGAAACGGATGTGCGGGTGTCGTCGTCTTCAATATGGCCGCGTGGTGTGAGCGCGATGCCGGCATTGTGCAGGTCGAGACCTCGGGTGTTGGGGACGCGACCAATACTAATCAGCGCCCGCTCGACTCGAATGGTCTCGAGGCCTCCGCTGGCGTGACGGATGCAGTATTCGACCATGCCGTCATTGACAGTCATGTGGTCCAGCGTCGCCTTTCTGTGAATCGTGACACCGCGGGCCTCAAGATTGGCTGCGCAGAGGGACGCAACATCGTGATCCTCAAACGGCAAGATTCGATCAGCTCGGTCGATTAGATAGACCTTGGTTTGGCCAAAATTACTGAGAATTGTGGCGAACTCGCAGCCGATCACACCAGCGCCGACGATGACGATGCTTCGGGGGAATCGCTTGAGCCGCGTGAGATGATCGCTCGTGAGCACGTAGTTGCCGTCGACGGGGATATTGTCGACGATCCGGGGGCGGCTGCCCGTAGCGATGACGATATTGTCCGCTGTAAGCCGGTATGCTTCCCCGGGATCGGTACCCTCCACCGCGATGGTGCGGGCGTCGACAAACCGCGCTGTCCCCTCCAATGTCGTGATCGAGCCTTGATGCCCCTCGTGGGGTTCGCGCAGCACCTTCAGCTGGCGCTCCAACTGAGCGACCTTCTCGTCGGCGGCAGTATCGACGCAGTGAACGACCTGCTGGTAGTCGACCACCACGTTCTCGGCGACAAAACCGCGGTCACGAACAAGCGCTCGTCGGTAGTCCCGTGACAACTCCCACAGCGTTTTGCTCGTCAGGGCACCGTGATGCACACCTGCGCCGCCTACGAGCCCGCGCTCCACGATGCAGACGCGCTTTCCGTAGTCCCAAGCTCGAATCGCGGCGGCGTACCCAGCCGGTCCTGCGCCGATAACACAGACATCAAAATGCATGGTCGCTTCTCCCTTGGGTTGGACACGGAGCTCTTCGCCGTCGTTGACTGCACTGTACACACCCAGAGCCCGAGTGTCCGGGCTCCTCGGTCAGTAGATCGCCGATAGGGGCGCCATTGTCCACGGCAGATTGGTCACCAGGCCACAGCCACATCCTTGCGCATCGCACGTGAGGTCCTGTTGGGCACGCCATCGCGCCAGAGAACGACCCGCCGAGCTTTGAATCCTCACCGGCGAGCAGCGGGCGGCCCTGTCCTCCTTCCTCACCTCTACGATTCCTGACCACATCCCAGATGTGTGTTTGGCACGGCCTTGGGCGACTGAACTGACTTGGTAGCAGCAGCGGAACTCAACGTGGCCACGGGGACCGTCGATAGCTGGCCTACGCGGCCAGGCGAGCGGCAAAGTCACGCGCAGCTGCGCGAGCGATGGACCTCGGTAGCACTGCCATCTCAGCGACGCGCCCAGCCTGCGCGACCGCCAGCTGGGGCAGTCGCCGGAGGGCGGTAGATTGCGCGTCGTGGACGACAGCGGCCTCTGTGGTTGGCAATTGCGCAACAAACCAAGCGTGTAGATCCCAGGCCAACTGAGCGTGGCGGGTCTCATCGGCTGCGATGACGGCAAAGTCCGCGCGTAGTTGCGGATCGTCTAGGCGGCGGGAGCGCTCGTGGGCCATGAGAGCGGCCCACGCCTCGTTGACGCAGCCTTCGACCGCGTTGTGCAGCGCAACCGAGAAGAGATCGGTCGGTGCCGCAGTAGCCAGGGGGCTGGGAATCGCATGACCAGTTGCGTGCGCACCGATGACCGATGCGTGCCGGCGCTCATCATCGGCAGCCAGAAGACACCGTTGTATCAGTTGGTTCGGCGCGCCGAATCCCCGCAATTGTTCAGCCAACTGCTCAAATGCATCGACCGCGGCGGCCTCCAAGTAGGCCATCTGAGCGAGCACAGCACCCACGGATTGATCGCCCTCTGCCATCTCCACGTGCCCTAGCGGCCTGCGTCCCTCGCAGATAACGGGCTGGGTACCGCTGCATTTGATCGACCCCGGATTGACTTGATTGCCGTCCGTATCGGTGGCTGGGAGGGAGAGGTCACAGGTCTTCAGCTCCTGGCCGCCAAATCCCCCACCAAGGTAGGCGCAGACGTCATCACATTGTACGTCCTCCCAGCCTTTGACCGCTGGTTTGGCAGACAGCAGCCCGACCATGTCCTCGACAGTCAGCGCCCGATCGATCTCGAAGTTGGCTGGTCCATTTGAGCAGTCGGCCGTACTGCTGCTGCACGCCATCGGTGTAGCGGCCATGACCGCGGCGATGACGCGGTGCACCGTTTGGTTGGCTCGCCAGTCCTCTCGTTTCCACGCCATTGTTCGCTCCGCTGTCGTTCCCTCAACACGACCATACAGTTTGTTGCTCACGGGCGCATGAGGGGCGTTTTTGTAGCGCAGCCCTAGCAGGTCGCTGGCAAGCGTGCTGATGCGCGGGTGGGGCCATGGCCCGGCGCGACAGTTGGCACAAGTCGACTGTGAATTGTATCTGCGGGCCCGCCGTTTAAGACTACGCAACGTAAGGACACCGGGGAGACGACCTATATGAAGTTCACCACCCAGCTTGTCGTCGTCGCAATCGCCTTCGGGGCAGCTGTCGTGCCAGTTCACTCCGCCAGCGCGGAAAAGATGCACGGTGCGCGCCGGGCGTTGTCCGATGGCCCGCGCGATTCGAAAACGGTCAAAGAGGATTCGGGTCCTCGCGAAGCGGGACCGAAACACCGGCGTATATGTGCGATTGCGCATCAAGGCGCGGGGGCGTGCGCTACGGCGTACTCTTGCGGGCACCTGGCGCTACATCGGCCGGGACCGGATCCAACACCGCCCGAATGTGCGGAAACGCCCTGCAGGCCTGCCGAATGACTTTCCGCCGGGCGCAATCGGCCCCAAATGACCCGATGCTGCGGCGTCTGCGCCTTCGGGTCAGAGACGCCCCTCGGCCTCCAGGCGCTTGAGGTCTTGCGCTGAGACCGGCGAACGCCCAAGCAATTGCTCGGCCTTCAACAGCTTGCGTACGAACGCTGGGTTCCGCACGCGCCGAGCGGAGTCCGGCGACCCAAGTTCGAGCGCAAACATCGCAAGCGACTTGAACTTGCGGCCCGCCGTGCCGCGCAACCGCACCTCTGCACGGCATGGCCGCTGCGTGAACCTGTCGCTTGCCCAACGCAGCTGCACGATCTTCTGCTCGCCTGCGCCGACCGCAGTCGCATTGAGCACGGTGGACGCTGCTACGGTCACTCTCTGAGCTGGAGTGTCGGACCGACAAGACCACGCGAGGATGGTGACATGGTCAAACTCAACCGCCTCTTCGCTGATGTTTCGAATTCGTACTGGTACGGCCGCGGAGCGCTTGCCGAGCGCCGCAAATCGGTTGACCACGGCCGGCAGGACGATGATGCCCCGCTGGCTGGACATCCAGTGACTGTTTGGCAGCCCAACAGCGACGCGGCCGGTCGCCGTGCCGGCGGAACTTCCGGTCACCTTTGCCATCGCAACGAACGTGCTGTCGGGACCTTTTTGAGGCCGCATGGCGTAGTCGTGCACGACGTGGGGCGTTGTTGTCGACTGGACTTCGCCATCTCCGAACGTCCAGGTGAACTTGAGCGGGGGCGATAGGCCGCTCGTCGTAATTCGAAAGGCCACCTTGTCGTCTTGCAACAGCGTGTGCCGGACACGAGCGATGGGCCTTGCGGGACACCGCCGAACCGTCACAGGAACCCGTCGCGTCTCAATTCCCTCTCGCCAATCTCGGGCGATGACAGGGATCGAGAAATCGCCAGGCATCGCAAAACGCACCACCGCCGGGTTTGTGGGCTGCCCCGTGACGGTGACCCGCGCGTTTTTCGCGTCTTTCACCAAGCTGACGCGCACCCGGATGTCCTCGCCGGCGCACGGCGACGTGGGCGTCAACGTGACGTCTTCGATCAGCGTCCGTCGCACGACGTCCAGTGCTTGGGGTTTCGCTTGAACGGGTCTCGGAGCGCGCGAGGAAGCGGCGGCGTCCGGGCCAGCGAGCCGCCGTTGCGGGATACTGGGCGAGACATCGAGCCGTTTCACAGCGGGTGCGTCGTCGTCGCGCGGCTGGTCGTCCACAACGACTGGCGTGACTGGCCACACAGCGACCAGGACCAACACAAGCAGCAGCAGCAGCAGCCCCGCTGCCCCGATGACAAGACGTCGCATCAGCGAGCTACCACGTGGTCAAGACGGTCTTCTTCCAATAGGAGGCAGCGAGCACCATGGGCTCTACCCGCTGAAATGGGGTCATCGCAGCGCCGTGCTCGTTGGTCAGCGTAGCCCCAGCCAAGGTCGTCCCTGCTCCCCACGGCGCGGTGCCAGCGCCACCCAACGTGAAGTTCGTCGGCATGAGGTTGTCTGGCGAGACCGTGGTTCCCGCGCCAACGCCGCTCTTCCACGTGTCCTTGTTGTCCGCGCAACCTAGACCAGCGAAGCAATTGGTTACCTGATTGGCGACCTTTTTTGCGGTGCCCACGAAGACATAGCTAATGATCTTCTTGAACCAATTCGTCGAGCCCAGAATCGTCGCCTTTACCGTGTCGAAGAGGACTACGGCGATTTCATCGCGCAGGTCGGCAGAGTAGGTTCGCAGCGAGATGACGGTGCCTGCCTCTGTGAATGCGTGGTGAACAAAGCCGGAGCACATGGTGCCGCGAAGGCTCTGGTCGTCGTAGGCGCTGGTGCCGAATTCTGCATAGGTCTTGGTCATGCCTTCAAGGTCAGAGTAATCGCTGATCTTGTAGTATCCGTCCGTCTCATCTGCGATGTCGGCCGCGTCTTCGAAATAGGGCCGAAAGAACTCGTACGCGGGTTTCAAAATGAGCCCCTGATAACCAAGCCGCTGGGTGATCAGGGCTTCGCCGACGGAGTTGGTCAACATGCCGGGCATCGCATTGCGTAGCAGCGCTGGCTTGATCCGCGTCTTGCCGTTCTCGAGGTCCTCCGGCTGCAAGTCGTTTTCCGCTGTTGTGTGGCGCACGTGCTTACCTGCGTCGCTGAACATGACAACGTGGCGGTGTCGCTGACCAAGCGCCCCCATAATCACACGCACGATGTCATCGCCGCCTCCGTCGTGCAGCGGCACGAGGGCAGCGTCGCCCTTTGCAGCGTTGGTCACCTGAGCTCCGACCTGATCGAAGACGATGCATGTGCACACGCAGCCGGCCTTTCCCAGGACCCCGCCCTTGATGGTATCGAGCTGCTTGATGCCTCCGGTGCCGCCGCCCGGCTTCTTGATGGGGTCTTTGATTGGCGTTGGGCTCTTCAGCTTCTTGTCGCTGTCGTGCTCGTTCGCCGTGGCCAGCTCAGTGGTCTTGCTCCCGCCAGCTATCTTGATTGGCGTCTTGCCACCGACCTTCTTCGAGCCAGACAACGTACTGGCGTACTGAAAAGAGGTCGCCGCCTTGAGTTTGGATGAATTCAAGGCGGCCGTGCACAGATCGCCACCCTCGATGTGGATCTTGCCGCCGAGCGCTTCACAACGCGCGACTCGGTCGACACCACCGCACTTCAGGCCCAGCTCAGCCCGAAGTTGGTCCCGGGCGTCGTCGAGAATGTCTTCGTCAAAGTCCTTGAGCGAGGTGTCCGGTCCGACGCCGCCCACACCGTCACCCTCGCCGACCTGAGCGATGGCCGACAGGGGGCCGAGCACCAGGGCTGTGACTGCGGCGAGCCGCAAAATGGACCGCTGAACTGCGAAACATGACGTGCGCATACGAGACTCCCCTACCTGAACGGTCAACGGGCCCCGTGTACCACGGACCAGGTGATGAGGGCACGTACTTTCTTGTGCATCTCCTATCGTGCGGTCGCAAGGGGCGTGCTTCGTGTGTACGGGTCGTCCGGGGTGCTCAAAGAGGACAAAGCATGTCGACCCGCATCGCTTTTTGCCGCCGACGAGCGCGGGCTGCATCTGCGGGGTTCTTTGGGGCTTTCGCGGTCGGAGTAAGGCAAGGCGTTTCATGTCGTGCGTTCCCATCGGTGATGAAGCCACGCGTACGTTCGTTTGGATTGCGGGTGCCCATCGGCTTCGGGGCTGCCGGCCGAATGGGAGACCGCCAAGGTCAAGGAGGGTGCCGGCAGCGCGTGGACTCGAAACCTGGGGCAAGTAGCCCAGCGCTCCCACTCGGATTTAGGTCTTCAGGTAGTTTTGGCTCAGGACGGCCGCTACCTTCCTTGCCCCACTAGACTGCCTTCAAGCACCAAAGACGGCCGCAGCGACCTCCCAGGGCCCAGTGCGGGCATTTTGTTCTCAAAAATCGGCCGAAATCACCCTTCAAGAGCCGCCGCGGATCCGTCGGAGCAATGAACGGATGAACAGTGCGACGAGCGCCACAATCACGACCAGCTGCATGAGCCCGCCGAAAAACACCACTCCCCACCCTCTGAATTGCGAAAAGAACCACAGCAGAGCAGCAACTGTGGCCAGCAGCAGCCCGGCGTCGCGCAGCAGTAACGCCGCACGCAAATCCTCCAAGGCGAACACAAGACGCACACCCCACAGCGTGAGCCCGAGCCACACTATCGGCGTGAGCAGCAGGGTCCATTCTGCCTGCAAGAGGCTTCGATCAAGCAGCGTGACTGCGACGGTCGCCGCGAGCAGAAAGACGATGAAGATGGCCATCGCGATGAGGATGAGCGCGTTCGCGAGCGCCCGACCGTCGTTGTCAGTTCGGCCCCCACGGCCGATCCAGGTCGCTAGTGTGCCGAGCAGGGGAATCACGACGCTGCAACCAAGAAGCAGTGGCCCCCGTGCGGCGGCGACGCGATAGACTTCAATGAGGGACTGTTCGAGCGTCACGGCAGGGCTCTCCCGGTGGGATTGGGCTGACGAGCATAACACTGTGGTCGTCACTTGGCTGCGGAAGCTGCGCCGAGGGGCACTTGGCGGCTGCGGCGGTCGTGCCCGGCTCCGTCCCTTGAACATGGGCGC
Source organism: Myxococcales bacterium (assembly GCA_023954815.1). Lineage (GTDB taxonomy): Bacteria > Myxococcota_A > UBA9042 > UBA9042 > UBA9042 > UBA9042. The sequence goes on from JAGSHB010000130.1 coordinate 16,612, forward strand.
TCGTGGCGGCGATGATATTCAGGGCGCAGGTTCCGCCTCCAGGGGCCACCGAGCAATCACGAGGACACCCATGACTAGCGATTCTGACCTCTCAGAGCTTGGTGCGTTCTACGACGCGTCGGCCGAGGAATACGCGCAGATGATGGACGCGGAGATCGATTTGCCCGTCTATCACGACGTGTTGTCGCGCCTTGCCACCCGAATCGCGGGGCTCGACGGTGCGGTGGTGGATTCCGCTTGCGGCAGCGGGCATATGCTCGCTCGCTTTGGGACACGCTATGATCCCACCCGGCGCCTCGTGGGGATCGATCTCAGCGACCGAATGGTGACGCTCACCCAGGCGCGCATCCCCCATGGCGAGGCGCGTATTGGCAACATGGAGACGCTAGCGAGCGTCGCCGACGCATCGGTCGCCGGACTCATCAACTTCTACGCCCTTCACCACGTTCCGAGTGAGGAGGTTGGCAGAGCGTTCTCGACGTGGGCGCGCGCGCTCGTGTCGGGTGGGCAGCTGGTGGTGTGTGCGTGGGAGGGCGAGGGGCTCATCGACTATGGTGACGTGACGGATCTACGTGCTTGGCGATATGGCGTCGACCAACTGCAGAGGTGGGCTGTGCGTGCGGGCTTTGTGGTGGATCGCTGTGCGCTTGTGCCGGTGAGCGACTTTCCGATGGACGCTGTGTTGCTTGAGGCGACGCGCCCGCCCCGAGACTAGCTGCGACAGGTGAGCCGCAAGATGGCGACCTGCGGGAGGTGCCATCCGTTGACGTCATGACGTCATGACGTGGCGGAGGAGGTGCATTTGCGCGACAGCAGACAGCCGCCCCGGGTTCGTGCGGCTCAGCACTACGCCAGGTGCCCTCGAAACGCCCGCTCAACCGCATGAATCCGCGTCGCGACCACGCCTTGACCACCCTTGCCGGTCATCAGCACCCGGTCGTCGGCCCGCACTTCGCCGATCCACGCAAACGGCAGGCCGGCGAACACGGCTTCCACGGCCGCGGCATCCTTGGGCGACACCGCCATCACGAAGCGCCCAGGGGCTTCGCCAAAGGCCAGCGCATCATCGCGGCTGATCTCACCAGCCCCGGTCGCCAGCCCCAGGTGCACATCGGCACCATGCCCGCCCGCGAACGCCATCTCCGCAACCGCTGTCGCCAGGCCGCCTTCACTGCAGTCGTGGCAGGTCGTCCC
>JAGSHB010000068.1 GCA_023954815.1 Myxococcales bacterium
GACCGTGTTGGCTATCGGGTCCGCGATGAGGACGTGAGCGGCCCGGACACACAGCTGCTCTACGTGACCCCGGGCGTGGCGCTGCGCATGTTGGCCCGAGACCCGGCCCTGTCGGACTTTGCGGTGGTGTGGCTCGATGAGCTGCACGAGCGGACCTTGGATCTAGATTTACTGCTCGCAGTGCTGCAGCAACACCGAATTCCGCGCGGCCTGGCCCTGGGCGTGATGAGCGCGACGGTCGCTGGGGATGTCATCGCTGATGCCATGGGCGGCGTTCATCTCCACGGCGAGGGGCGCACCTTCCCGGTGGACATCACGTATGCGGGGCAGGGCGACACCTTGCCGCGGGCCGAAGGGCTCAGTGGTCGGGTGGCCAAAGCGGTGCGCGAGACCGCCGATGCGCCGGGCGATGTGTTGGTGTTTCTACCCGGCAAGGCTGAAATTCGAGCGTGTGCGGAGGCGATTGGCGCGCAAGATGTCGACATCATCGAGCTACACGGCTCGCTGACACTGGCGCAGCAGGCCCGGGTGTTCGGTAGGTCCCGCCGCCGACGGGTGGTGTTGTCGACCAACGTCGCAGAGACATCGCTGACCATTGACGGCATCGGCGTGGTCATTGACAGCGGGCTGGTTCGGCAACAGCGCTGGCATGGCGGTCACAGCTACCTGATGACGACGCAAATCGCTGATGACAGCGCTGATCAGCGGGCGGGACGGGCGGGTCGGACGGCGGCGGGCCTGTGCGTGCGGCTCTGGAGTCCTCACGTTCGGCTGCGGCCGTTCACGTTGCCGGAGGTGCGGCGTCTGTCCTTGGTGCCTCTCGTGCTGGCTGCTGCCGCTGCTGGGAGTGTAGTCGAGGACTTGCCGCTCTTGGAGATGCCGGCCGCAGAGTCCCTGGACGTCGCGCGTGCCCATCTCACAGCGCTCGGGGCGCTCACAGTAGATGGGCTGACAGACCGTGGGCAGCGCCTGTTTCGGCTGCCGGTCGATGCTTGGCACGGTCGGTTGCTGGTCGAAGGCGAGCGCATCGGGTTGGCCGCTGTGGCAGTGGATCTCGTGGCAGCGCTCAGTACGCGACGGCCGCTCTTTGTCGGCGCCCCGCCGGATGACCCAGACGACGACTTGCGCCTCGGCGGTTGTGACGCGACCAGTCTGCTGCGCGCGGTGCGTCACGGCGATGCGCGGCGGCACGGCCTCGACCGCTTCGCCCTGCAAGCCGCACGCGAACAGGCCAAGCGCCTGCGGCGGGTGCTTGGATTGCCGAAACAGCGCTTTCCCGCCCGAGATCTCGACATTCCAGCCTCAAAACAGCTCGCGCTCCTGGCCCTGGGAGCGGACAAGCGGGCGGCCTACGCGCGTCGCCGTCGGGGTAGAAAAGTCGCCTGGGGCAACGGCGCCGACGAGGTCATGCTGGGGCGCTCCAGCTCCGTCGATGAAGAAAAAAGCGAATGGCTCGTCGCCCTGTCACTGCGCGGGGTAGGGCAGCGGCACGACCAGGCCACGCTGCGTTGCGACGCGGCGATCGGCGTGCGGGCATCCTGGCTGGTGGAGGCGGGTTGCGGTCGGGAGCGCGCGGGCCAGGACAGGCTGCGCACCGTCGACGGCCAGCGTGTGCTCACGTGCGAGGTCGAGCGGGTGCACGCAGGCAAGGTGCTGTCTGTGGACGAGGTGGTTCCAACAGGCGACGTCGCGCGGGAAGCGGGGGTCACCGCGCTAATAAATGGCCGTCTCAACAAGGCCCTCCTTCCCGAAGTTGAGCAACGCTTGAAGGGCGCGGCGTTGTACCGGCGCCTCCTCGATATCGGCCACGAACCCGAAGATCCCGCCTGGTCAATCGACAGCTTTTGGGCTGACTTCCATGGACCATTCGATGCGCGTCAGTGGTTCGACCGGCTGCTGACAGACATGGGTTTCGATAGTGGAGACCAATGGGAGCTGCTCGACCCAGACGACCTGACGCCACCCGAGCTCCCCGAGCGCGTGCTGCAACGGCTCAACCACGCCTGGCCGCAGACCTTGGTCGGTGCGGGGGCCCGCTATCGCATCGAATACGACCTCGATAAATCAGTGGCCACGCTCGTGCGCGAGGACAAGGGCCGCCGTGCCGAGCCGCCGCGACAGCTGCTCCCAAGGTTGCCGGGATTCGCCATCGATTTTGTAGAGCGCGGCCGCCGCGTGCGGCTGCGTGGTCGCTAGCACTTGTGCTACACCCTTGCCAAGTCACATTTCTTGGGAGCCCGCCATGCCCGACACCACCCAGAACCCACCTGCGCCGCCCGCTCCCGTGCTGCAGGATTGGGCGCCGTTGACCCACTGCCTCGATTGGCACCTGGGCCAACTCGCCTTTCAGCATCGCGGCGCGCAGGCGTTCACCACCAATGAAGTGCCTAACCTCGTCAACCAGGGCGGCATGAGCGCCTACCGCGCCGCCGAGGTCTTGTTCGCCAATTGTGCGGAAGCGGAGGCCGCCGGCACCCTGCTCGACGACGAGGGCGAGATCGTCTGCATGGAGCTGGCCATTGGCCTGGGGCTGTACTCGGTGCAGCTGCTCGATCGCTTCAAAGAACGCTGCGAGGCGGCGAAAAAAGACTGGTACGACAAGCTGCGCTGGTTTGCTACCGACGCGACTCCGAAGATGCTCACGGACGCTGCTGCCAACGGCGTATTTGAGAGGCACGCCGAGCGGGTGGTTCTTGCCCAAGTGGACGCGCTTCAACCGTCGATTGTGCATCCCTTCGGCGGCGATGAATCAGTAGCGCCAATCGACCTCACAGGCCGGATCCGCGGGGTGTTTCACAGCTATCTACTCTGCGTTTTGCCAGCGAACGTCTTTCGCCGGACCACCAAGGCCGACAAGTCCGTCGATTGGTCTGTGCTCATGGCCCGCACAGTGCTGCGCCATCCTGATGCCGTCAGCCAGTTTTCGAATCTGACGGTCGATGGTGTCAAGGCGTTGGCGGCTAGCCGGGCTGCCGAGGATCTGCTGCGCATCGTCTCGCTGTATCCCCTCATCGACCTGGATCTGACGCTCGCGCCCTTGGCTGCAGACGCCCACGATGACCGCGCGGAGCTCGATCGCATCGCCGACCTCATTGAGGCCGATCTGCAGGCTGAGGCGGCGGATGAGAGTGAAGATGCGGCGACCCACACCTGGGTGCTGCACTCCGCTGGCGCCATGGTCTCGGTGGCAAGCACGCTCAACGCCCTGCGCCCAGATGGCTTCTTGCTGTACCGCGACTACGGGTCAGCCACAGCCAAGAGTGCCAACAACAGCCATCTGTACCAACACTACGGTGCGACCACGGCCATTGGCGTCAATCACTACGCCCTCGACACGTGGGTTGCTTCGCCACCATCCGCTGTGGTGGAGATCGCGAAGCCCGTGGGCCAGGTCAGCGCGCCCAATGATGAAGGCGAGGCGTCCATCAAGACGCGGCTGGTCTCGGTTGGCGATATTCCGGGCACCCGTGAGGCGTTTCAGGAGCACTTTTCGAGAGATGCCTTCGTGGGACTGCAGCAGGCGGTGGATACGGCTCGCAAGGCCCGCCAAACGCCAACCGAATGCATGGAGGGCTACCGGAAGGCCCTGGTGATGGAGCGCGACAACTGGGTGCTGCTGACCGAAGCGGCTGACTACGCCTTGCGCCAAGCGCAGAACCTCGAAATGGCGCGCATGCTGGTTGCCGAAGCGTTGCGGATCAACCCGTGGTACGGGGCACAAGCGTGGAATTGTCTGGGCGATGTGCACTGGTTTAGCGGTCGACTCGACGCGTCTGAGGCCTGCTTTGAACGGGCCACCCGGGCCAATCCGGAGCACTTCAAGGGCTGGTACAACCTGCACTTAGTTCATCGGCAGCGCGGCGATTTTGCCCAGGCCGTGCAGCTCGCAGCGAAGGCGTTGGCGCTCGATAGCGCGGGCGCGGATACCAAGCGACTGGAGGCCGCGCTCAAGGATGCGACCGAGCGGCTGGAGAAGCAGCGCACCCAGGCGCAAAAGTGGCGGAAGAAGCGGGCGGCCGGGTCGCCGACGTAGACTGCCCAGCCCAAATAGGTGCCAGACGATTAGTTGACCCCTGTTTCAGTCGCGAAAATGCCGAAATTATAGAGATATAACTAGCCCGCACGCCCCTCAGTGGGTCGTTATTTCGAAGAGCGGGCCCTAGCCAAATATCCTGCCAGCCAGCCTCGGCAACCGGCGCTCAACAGCGCCGAGCCTTACGATCTAAGAGTTGCGCCAAACAGCGACACCTAACGTCACGCATCCCACCAAGGACTCCGTCAGCGTCGCCCGCAAACACGGCTTTTGCCTCACCACATCGCGAATTCCTCGTCGTCCATCGACACCACGAATCCGCCCAAGGGACGAAACGTACCCTCAGGAAACTCTACGTCCCACTCGCCAGCACGAAAGCGCGCCGACGCCTCCGCATAGGCGTCCGCAATCGCCCGCAGCCCAGCTTTCAAGCGTCCTCTCACGACCGGGCAGACCGCATGGACCGCCGGCGCCGGCCGCCGTTTCAGAGCTCGCCCCGCTGAACCATCTGCAGCCAGCGCCCTGTCGATACCAAGGAAGCTCGTGCCTGTTTCGAGACGACGTTTTGCCGCCGTATCGTCGATCTCAGTCGCCAGGCCGCGCACTGTCGACCGCCATTCGGCTCCGCTTCGGTCCCTCCAACAGGGCATCACCGTCATTCGCAGCTCGTACTCTGTATCGAACTCACCTGCGATCGGCACGTATCCCTTGCGCCGACTCGCATTGTATCTTGCCGTAAAGTCAGTCCAAACACCGACAATTGGCTCATCGTGCAGAAGCCACGGAAGTGAGCTGACGCCGGGCCAGTCGCCCACCTTCTCCACGAGGTCCTCCTTCACTCCGTGGGCCATGATGTAGCGCAATCGCGACGTCTGGGTCTCCTCGTCCGGCGCCACCCCAATTGCCTGATAGCGGCGATGCCACATCGTGCCCCGACGGCCATTTAGGTGGTTGAGTTTCTTAGATAGATTGCCGTTCACCAACCGCATGAACCGACTCATCTGCTCAGGGCTTCGAACGGTGATGAGCAGATGGAAGTGATTGGACATGAACTGGAATCCGTGAATAAGCACACCCGTCATCGCCTGGGCGCGTGCCAGAACACCGACGATGACCACCGCCATCTCCCGGCCGGGACGCATGAGGAACTCCCCGTTGATGGTTCTGGTTGTGATTTCAAAGCAGTATAGTGGAAATGGACAGCGTAAGGCTCTCATATCGGGCTCCCGTCGAGGCCGGGGTGTGTGCGTGACCTCACCTCTTACGTCGTTCCAGCCGACAAAAATCGTCGGCTCAACCCGAAAAAAAGTTGAAAAAAATTTGTCGAGCCGACGAAACCAAGCTTTCGCGAAACGTCTGGCACCACAAAGGGCACCACGAAAAGGCAACGCGAAATCAGTCGAATCGGGTGGCATCACCGGCGGTCACGGCGGTCCTCTGGGCCGCGCTTGACAACTGAGATGGCATTATATAACCATTCGCTTATGCAACTATCTAGTTATATATCGACCCCAGACCCAGACCCAGGCCTAGACGCAGTCTTCGCTGCGCTCGCTGATCCAACCCGCCGGGCGATCCTGTCGCGCTTGGTGCACGGCCAGGCATCCGTCGGTGAGCTGGCCAAGCCGTTTTCCATGTCGCAACCCGCAGTGTCGAAGCATCTCAAGGTGCTGGAGAAGGCTGGGCTGATAGACCGCAGCGTCGATGGCACACGGCGACCGGCCAGGTTGCGCCCCGAACCATTGGCGGCCGCGAACACGTGGTTGGAGGCCTACCGCGCATTGTGGGAAGCTCGTTTTTCCCAACTCGACTTGCTTCTCGAAGACATGGCCCTCAGCGAAGGGCAGGAGGACAACGGATGAGTGATCAGACTGACAATCCAGCGAATTTTGTACTAGAGCGGACGTTCGCAGCGCCGATTGAGACCGTCTGGCGCACTTGGACGGATCCGGCCCTGTTCGCCCGTTGGTACAAGCCGAACGACATGTGCGAGACCGCGGTCTTGGAGCACGACTTGCAGCCGGGTGGTGTCATGCGCTACGAGATGCGTTTTGGTGAGATGGGTTCGCACTACGAGCGGTGGGAGTTCGCGGTCATCACGCCGCCGGTGCACCTTCAGTGGAAGCAGATGCTGACCGACGCCGATGACAACCTCGTCGGCAATCCGCGCATGCCCGATTGGCCGAAAGTGATGCTGACAACCATTGACCTAGAGGCTCACCCCGACGGCACGTTGCAGCGACTCACGTGGCGGCCCCTAGACGCGTCGGACGCCGAAATCGCCTGCTTCAAGAGCGCCGCGCCGCATCTCGACAAGGGCTGGGTCGGCGGCTTCGACAACCTAGGCAAGCTGCTCGCAGAGCTCGCTGGCTGAGGAGCTGCGGATCCTACCGTTTCTTGTTGGCTTTGAGGAAGCGCAAGTTCGAATGCGAATCACCGCTGAGAATCTCGTCGGTGCCCTTCTTCAAAACGATGCGCTTGTCGGCTTCCTTCGCGCGGTCGGTCGATGCGCCGAGGAAGGTGAACTCGACCACCGTGTTGCCATCGCTGTCTGAGCTAATCATCGGCATGCCCGCACAAATCCCGGAGTGACTCGCGTCAGAGCCAGTTCCGCCGTAGAGCTGCACCACGCACCCTGCGTACGCCGAGGCTGCGGGGACCTGGCTGTAGACCTCTGTGTCTAGGTGCAGCGCGCCGGCGGTCGTGTAGTGCTTGTTGGCGCGCATCGAGATTTCACGGCCGCCTTGGTAGACCGACTCATTGGCAAAGAGGTTGCATTTCCAGAAGTTCGACGCCCAGATGACCTTGTACTTCTTCTCACCGTTGTGCGTGGCCATACGCCGACTCGACGCGCCCGCTAGGTCCGGATTGCTGGCCCAAAATGCGCCGTCCTTGCCCTTGGTTCCGTAGCTCGCGCCCATATCGCCGCTCGCTGCGTTGCGCGCGCCCTTGAGGATCGCCAGCCCGCCTGCTTCAGCCGTCTCGCCGAACATTTTGGCGGCTTTTTCGTGGTCCCCCGTCTTCTTGACGCAGTCGCCGTAGAGCATCTCCTCGGTCGATGGGATGTAGAGCTCCATGCCTTCGCCGAGCTGTTCCACGCCGTCATTGGCTTGGCGCAGTCGCCACGCGATCATGCCGTTCTGCTCGGCTAGGTGCTTCCAAGTGGCGCTGTCGTTGTATTTGATGTCCCCCGCCTTCACGGTGTAGTGCTCGCCCTTGGGCATCTCGATGGTCTGTTCGCCGGTCGGGCCCTGCGGCTCTGGGGCCACATCGGGCGCAGGGGTTGGCGTCGCAGGCCCGGCAGTGTTCGGCGCCGGCGGTGGACGAACGGCGTTGCGGCCCTCGTCGTAGTTCATGTTGCGCAAGTTGTCGCGCGCCGCCGGGCTTGTCGGCGTGGTCGTCGTCGGCTCAGGTGTGTTGCGACGATTGTCACGATTGCGGCCGGTCAGCCAATCCCAGAAACCAGGCATCGTATGCTCCCAAGGGCAAGGCTTCAGAGGGTGAAGCGCGCCCCAACGATCGCAAGTGGGCTCGCCCCATGTCAACGAAGCGATGGCCGTCGACGCCCGCGCTGGGGTCTGGATGGGGCGCTCATCGTTGCGTCCCCACCGGCGGTGCATCACTGGCACCTGGACGCGAAATCACCTGATGCCTATGGTCGATCCAAACCGCCCGAGCCCACGTGCCCAAGGACTGACGATGCCCACATTTCCTGACGTAGAGCCCCAAGAGCCGCTCGAACAACTCTTTGACGATGTCTGGCGCGTTCATGGTTCGGTGCAGTTCAAGCCGCTGGTGCGCATCGGTCGCAATATGGTCGTGCTGCGGGACGGCGATGAGCTCACCCTGGTCAACTCGGTGCGCCTCAATGCCGCTGGGGAGTCCGCGCTCGAAGCGCTCGGAAAGGTTAGCCACATCGTTCGCATCGGAATTCACGGCATGGACGACGCCTACTACCTCGACAAGTACGGCGCGCGCATGTGGTCTCTGCCCGATGTGGAGGTCGTCAATGGCGCCACAGCGACAGATACCCTAGGAGCGGATGAGCCGACGCCGTTCGCAGACCTCGACCTGTTCGTCTTTCAGGACACGGTCAAGCCCGAAGCTGCCCTGTTGCTCAAGCGCCACGGTGGTTTGCTCATCACCTGCGACGCGATTCAGCACTACGAGCCCAGCGCCCTCAATTCGGTGCTGGCCAATGTGGTCACCGGGGTCATGGGGTTTAAACACCCGGCCCAGATTGGCCCGCCGTGGCGCAAGTTCATGACACCGGAGGGCGGCACGTTGCGCCCCGATTTCGAGCGACTCGCCGCGCTGCCCTTCAAGCACCTCATCGGCGCGCACGGCGGCCTGCTCAGAGATGACGGCCCGGCCAAGTTGCGGGCGACGATTGAGCGGGTCTACGGATAGCGCCGAAGCCTTCGACAGGCTCGTCTAGCCATCCAACCAACGCTGCTCACCCTTGAGCGCTCGGTCGCGATGTCTTCTCGCGTTGCGATGCGGTGTTTTGGCCATTTTTTGAAGGCAAGATGGCCCTTCCAGGCCCAAGGAGGCCTCTGGCGGCCATTGTGGGCGCTCGAAGGTAGATTAGTGGGGGCTAGCCTGCATCGGCCCTAGGTGGGGGTCGTAGCAATGGGCCGCCCTAGCGTTATTCGCCGGAGATCAGCTCGCCAGGGGCTTGGCCGAGTGCGCGTACGACGGAGTCTACGGCCCAGGGTTGGCGCTTGCCCGGTCAGTGGCCTCGTGGGCTAGCTGTCCGACGTCCTACGCCGCGGTCGCATCGACCAGGGCAAACACAGGGGTCACCAGCTCTTTGTCACCATCGTGCGGTGCGTCATAGGTCCGACCCTCAAACGGTGCATCACCGGTCGTGGTGCCCCGCAGGATACCGGTGCTTGCATCGTCCGATAGGCTGGATGGGTCCACGTCAAAGGTGCACACCAAATCGAGTAGGTCATCCTGATTTGAATCCACCGCTGTACAGCTGATTGGCGTGTACTCCACGCCCGTCGTCCCAAATGTCAGCGTCGACTGCACGGCATCGGTCGTGGGTGAAAAGAAGGGCGTCGCCAGCAGGGAGACATGGACGCGCTCGATGCGCGGCAACTTCGCCCAAACGGCCAGCAGCTTCTTGCGCTCCTGCGTCCACAGCAGCTCCAACTCGGCTTGCTTGCCCTGCCATTCGAGCTTCCAGGCCTGCTTTTGTGCCTTCGCTCGGGCCTTGTTCTTCATCCCATTCCAGGCCTTTTTGCCCTTGTTGATGAGCCCCTTGCCTTTGGCCTTGTTGACCCAGCCCTTGCCTTTGTTGACCATGCCCTTCGCCCAGTTCTTACCCTTGTTGACGTAGCCTTTGGCTTTGTTCTTGGCTTTGTTGAACAGCCCCTTGGCCTTGTCTTTGACGGTAGATTGGTTCTTGGTCTTGTTGATGAGCCCCTTTGCGTTGTTCTTCGAACCCTTGCCTGTGCCGACGACAATCGCTTCCCGTTCTGTGACGTTGGCTTCGTCGCCCTCGTCCTGCACAACAATCATGCTGGTCTCGGTGACCTCTTGCTGCTGCTGCGTCGCAGATGCGTCCCACTCCGCCTGCCAGGTCTTCACCCAGGTAGCGTGGTAGTTCTTCTTGAACTTCTGCTCCCAGGTCTTGCGCTGGTCTTCCAGCCACGCATCGCGCTTGTCGTCTTCCCAGACGGCATCGAGGCTGACCTCAATCGGCGTGATGGAGCGGGTATCACACGCGTCGCCGAAGCCATCGCCATCCAGGTCGGATTGTCCGGGGTTGGCGATGAGGCGGCAATTGTCCTCGTCATCGAGCACCTGGTCAGCGTCGTCATCGGTGTCGGCGTAGTCCCCCGTGCCGTCCCCGTCTGTGTCGATGTTGTAGGCGTACACGCGCCCCGAGAAGCCACCCAGCAAGTTGGATACCCCATACGCGGGGGTCAAGATGGCCGTGGCGCCAGCGCGATAGGCGACCTCGGCGCCGTAGGAGCGGTCCATGCTCAGCGTGTGGGAGAACTGCTCGGTTTCGGTGACGACCGACGTCCAGCCGGCCACGGGGCGAACGAACTTGTATGCTGCGCCCGTCTGCGTGCCATTGACGACAAACCCGCGCGCACCGACGACCACATCGCCATCGATGGCTACGGCTGCGCCGAACTGATCTCCGTCTTCACCCGCGCTCGCGCTCAGCGTCGCCTTGGGCAAGAGCGTTCCCGACCAGCCACTGGACGGCTTTGAGAAGATGTAGGCCACGCCTGCCTCGATTTGACCGACATGCGCGTGGGGCGCCCCAACAATGATGTCACCGTTACGGATAGCCACAGCGCTGCCGAAATAGTCCAGCGAGCTGGTCGCTCCGCCGTCGCTCAGCACCGCCTGCTCCGCTAATTCACCGGCCCATCCTGTAGCGGGGCGCACGAACACTGCCACGCGATCCTTGGTCGGCTGACCCAACACGACCACGTCGCCTGCGATGGCCACGTCGCCGAGGACTGATGCGTCGGCACCGGATGACAATTTGGCCGTCTCTGTCTGCTCGCCCGCCCAGCCGCTCGCCGGCCGCACGAATACGTAGGCGTGGTTGGCGTCGCCGACGACCACGGTGTCGCCGTCGATGGCGATGTCCCGACCGAAGAGGGCCGAGGGCACGCTGGGCACGAGCGTCGCCACTTCGGCCGATGGGTAGGTGCCATCGGCAGCCCGCTTGAACACGTAGACCTTGCCAGCTTTGGCGACGACCGCCGTGTCCTGCGCGATACCAACTGCGATGCCAAAGCCGTCGTCGAGCGCCGAGTCACTCGGTACCAGCACCTCACCCGGCGTGGTGAACTTGCCGGTTGCGTTACGCCCATAGACGACGACCTGGCCAACCGCAGGGGGCCACTCGCCGCCATTGCGCAAGTCGGGAGCGCCGACGATGAGCGTGTCAGCCGACAGCGCCACGCCGCCAAGTTTGTAGTCGTCGACCGAGCTGGGCGCGGCGAGGGACTGCTTGATCTCGGCGGCGAACACCGGAGCCGAGAGCGTAAGCAACATGGCGATGGTGGCTGGCCAAAGCGTCAATTTGCGGGTGCGCGTCATGGTGAAAACTCCGAAACAGCCTGTTATCAGACGGTTAAGCGTTGCCAATTTCGGCGCGTGGTAGAGCGAAAACGCAAAAAAGTCAATGAGAATCGACTCTCGGACTGCTGCCGTATCGAAGATTGTTGTCTATTCGGCTTAGTGAGAATCGGCCATCCGTGAATGTGGGCTCTGCCGTGAGATCTACGGTCCAGCCTCGGTGCTCACACCAGCACCCCACCAACTGACTTTGGGGATCGTGAAGCCGGTGAGCTTTTTGCCCTTGCCCGTCTTGATGTCCACGTCCCAGACGCTGCCGTTGCTGGCGAAGCCGTAAAACACCCCGTCCCACCAGGCGAACCCATATAGGCTGCTCGCGCCAATCGCGCCGAAGTTCTTGAGCACTTTCCCGGTCTTTGGGTCGACCTGCACCAGCGCGTCGCCCGAGACGCCGGACTTCTTGACCGTCGCGAACGTCCCCACGCCCAAGACGCTGAACGCGTCACCGCTCGACGTGTAGCCGGTGCCGTAGCTGCCCAACTTCTTCAGCTTCGGCGGGTTGGCTTTGTAGTCGACGTGATACCAGCCGCCATCGTTGGCGACGCCGATGAGCGCGTCCTCCTCTTTATAGATGGTGCCCTTGTGCACGAACGTCAGACCGTTGAACGAGGTCGGCAGCTTCATCAGCCAGGTGCATTTGGCGTTGGTGGTCTTGCACACGAACAGGTCGCCGAAGGTGACGGCGTAGAGCGAGCTGCCGCGGTCCAGCGCGATGTCCGTGACGCTGCTGCCGGATTTGTCGAAGGTGAACTTGCCGACGAGCACAAACGACTTCGTCTTGAGTTCCAAACGGTACAGCGTCGACGAGGTGTGGGCATACATCGTACCGGCGGAGACGCACTTGCCGCTGAGGCAGACCTTCTTGGTGCCGCAGGACGTGTCATCGACCGCGTTCTTGTGGGTGCAGCCCTTGGTGATGTCGCAGCTGTCGTCGGTGCACTCGTTGCCGTCTTCGCAGTTGAGGGAGGCGCCGATGCACAGGCCGAATTTACAGGCGTCATCCTTGGTGCAGGCGCTACCGTCATCACAGGGCCCTGGCTTCTCCTTGGAAGCGCAGCCGATCGCGGGGTCGCACATCATGGTCGCGCAGATGGTGTCGGATTCGCACTTTTTTGGGGCGCCAGCCTTACACTTGCCGCCTGTGCAGGCGTCGCCCGCGGTGCATTTGTCTCCATCCTCACAAGCGGCGCCCTCCTTGGCGGTCTTGTGCGAGCAGCTGCCGCCGTCACAGCTATCGACGGTGCACGGATCGCCGTCGCTACATGGGTCTCCGGCGGCGCAGTCTGATTGCGCGTCCGCGCTGCCGTCCGGTGCTGTCTTGGCGTCGGAGCCGGCGTCGCCTGTCGCCGCGTCCCCAGTCGCCGTTTCGGCGGACGCTGCGTCGCCGGCGGTCGTATCGGCGCCAACGGTAGATGTATCCGCTGACAGCACAAACGCGTTCGGTCCCGTAGACGTCTTGGTGTTGCCGCAGGCTGCGATGGTGAGGCTGAGCAAGACGGTCCCAATCAGACCGAGTGTGCTGGTGCTGGCGCTGGCGCTGCTGGTGCTGCTCTTGTGTGACGCGGCCTGTCTCTTGGTCATCACTGCTCACCTATGCCTAGACCGGCGCGTAGGCACAGCCAGCTGTACGTCCTGTCGATTGGGCGACGACTGTACAGGTCGCACAGGCCCGGAGCCAATCAGCGTGTGAGCAACGCGCTGACCAACGCCGCACGTGACAGCACGCTATCGGATGACTGGATCTGTTCCGCACGCGGTAGCAGCGCGCCGAGCTGGACCCAGGTCGCCGAGCGTAGCTGCCCCTCGGGACCGCGCCAGAGCGCGCGACTCCTAGCCAAGGTCGCGTCCTTGGCGCCAGGGAGCCAAGCGATGGCCCGGGCGCGGGCAATGTCCCAGAACAGGAGACCCTTGTTGGTTCGCACACTGGCGTGCAGACCATCATCAGCCAGCGTCACGGCGCCGCGGAGGGGCAACCGCGTCGCATCCTCAACAAACCCGGCGCCGGGCGAGCGCACAACGACGTGCTGGCCGTTCACGGAGACCCACGAACGTGAGCCGCGAATCGCAGTTGACCGTCCCGACGTGCGAAGCGCAGTGGTCGTGAGCTTGTTGCCGTTCAGGTCGAAGCGCCAGGCCGTCTGGGAGCTCCCGCTCGACCGCGATGCACCTTGTGACAATACGACCGACCGATGCCCCCCAACGGTGCGCAGCTTGCTTGTCGGTGCGTGCCGTTCGCCGGCCGCGCGAGTGGCGTCAGCGTCCCCAGACCCCGGCAACGGTGAAGCTGGCTGCGCTGACGCTGGCGTCGTGTGCTTGGCGACGACCTTGCTGGTATCGACGCTGATCACCCGTATGGCCATGACCCGTCTGGTGCCCGAGGCCTCTCCGGGTTGTGTCACCACCCACAAATGGGCGCCGTCGTCCGAGAACACGAGGTGCGCATCGCTCGCCCCGTGCTCCGACCAACAAGTCGAGCGGACCTGTGTGTTGCCACCCAATGGGTAGATGCGCACGCACCGCGCGTTCGGTTGGGCCGCCGCAGCCTGGCGGTGAGCCACGCCAATGCGCGTGACGACCACCGCCGCGTGACGGGCGCCGGGAGCCACGACGAACGCGCCCACACGAGTCCGCCACTTGGCACTCGCGGGCTTGGCCCACTGAGCCACCGTGGCGGGAGCGATCTTCGCTTCATACAGGGGCTTTCCCGTCCACGTATGGATGCGAGACAGGGTTTCGCCGGTGGCGACGACCGCAGCAAACCCCGACACCGCCAGGGAGACATGGGTCCCTTTGGCCACCGGCAAGAAGGGCGATACGCGGCCATTGAGCAGCTGCAGCACACGCACACGACCTTTGCCGTCGGCGAGCGCCGCGGCGTCTCCGTCGGGGCTCAGCCCGAGCAGCTGCTCATTCGGCCCCGCTACCACGCGTCCAGAGTCGATCTGTAGCACCGCGCTGGCTGCGGGGGACTTGGCGTTGCCCTTGCTCGTCGGCACCCACTTGAGCTGTTGCGGCTCGCCCGGAACCACGCGCATCGGTTTGCCCACGGCACCGGCGGGCGGCGCGCCCTTCAACTTCGCCCCCGGAGGAGCGAGCGGGTTTGCGGTCGCAGCACCAAGGGGCAGTGATAGGGTCAGCACACACAGAAAGATGTGCACGCGGCGCACCATGGCGCGTCCATTCACGAAGCGACTCCACGGCGTGCCCTATCCGCCGGACGCCAAGCTGTCGGGTCGTCCTTGGGCCACGTCGGCCGCGCGTAGTCGTGATTGCGCCACACGTCAAAGTCGGTCGTGCCGCCGGTGGTCACGTAGACGCTACTGCGTGCATAGGGCAGAAAATACAGGTGAAAGGGGAAGAAGCTCTTGACCACGCAGACGTCCGAATCCCAGATCCGCAGGCCGCGGTCTTTGTAGAAGTCGGGCTTCATGGCGATGTTGGCGCCCTCGGTAATCACCATCTGCACGTTGCCCAGATCCAGCGTCGCCACCTGCCCAAAGCACTCGATGTACTCAAAGCGGCTGAGCTTGCCGCTGACCGTCACCGGCTCGTTGCGCGCCGGGTCGAGGCTGGCGCCGACCTCCAGGGTGACGTCGCCGCCCACCGTCGCGCTCTCGAGCTCCTTCAGCGCCTTGGGGTCGCGCATGGGAAAGAACCACGTCAGCCCGTCGCCCTCCGCCAAAATCGCCTTGAGCAGCTTGGTCGAGTCACCCGGCGCGCCCGCACCGACCACGTCGGAGGCATCGCACATGGTGATGGTGCCCAGCTTCCGCCGCAGCCGCATCTTGCGCACCTTGGCGATGGCCTTGCTCGGGCCAGGGAAGACCGGCGGCAGCTTGTGGCGCACCGCCCAGCACATATCCGCGAGCTTTTCTGCGATCTCTCCGGCGAGTTGTGGCTCATTGTCCGTCGTGACCACGGTCGCCCAGCCGATCTCCGACTGATCGAGCCACAGATGGCTCATGTAGACGTTGCACGACAGCACTTTCGGGTGCTTTTCGAAGCGCTTCATCGCCCGGAAGATCCCCAGCATCGGCGGCAAGAAATCCAGGGTCATTCCCCCACCGATGAGCATCGGCAGCGACCGCCACGCGGTGACGGGCTTGACCTTGGCAGCCAGCAGATCCAGCACGATTTTGCCCGCGCGCTGGCCGGTCTTGGCGTGGTCCCGGTGGGGGTTGGTCTGGTAGCCGCACAGGATGGTGATCGGGTCGATTTTGGCGCTGGACAGGTTGGCGTGCAGGTCCATGGTCACCGCCAGCGGGATGTCCTCGCCGAGGGTGTCACGAATGTCCTTGAAGTAGTCCGCTTCGGGCTCCGGTGTGCCGACGACGTTCATACTACCGTGCACGCTGAGGTATACGGCGTCGAGCGGCCCAGCTGCGGCCAAGTCATCGCGGAGTTTCTGCCGAAACCAGGCGTGGTCTTCCGCGGACAGCGGCCCACCGGGCACGGCCCAGGCTGAAAACAGCGGCACCAGCTCCACGTCGAGCTCGTGGTCCATCGTCGCCTGCACAAACCCCGACATCTCAGCGTTTTTGACGAAGCCCTCGACCTCCTGGCCGTCTGGCATCACCGCGCTGAGCAGGGCGTTGCCCTCCAGAAAATGCGTGCGCTTGAAGTCCTCGAGGGTCGAGACCACCGGCGAGAGCGCGTTGCTCTCCTGGGCGATGCGAGCCATCGCGATTCGCTTTGTCTGCCCCATGCCTCGTTCCCCTCAAGCCAGTCTGTAGACTAGCTAAACATCAAGCCCGTCGGCCAGCTCTGCGTTATCCATAATGAAACGGAAGCGCACCGACGCGTCTTTGCCCATCAGCCCGCCGATGGTCTTCTCCGTCTCCAGCATCTGGTCGTCTGGGATGGTGACCCGCAGCAGCCGTCGCTTCGATGGATTGAGCGTCGTATTGTACAGGGTCTTGGGCATCATCTCACCCAGCCCCTTAAACCGCGTGATGACGACCTTGCCCTTCTTCTTCTCGGCCCTCGCCAGCAGCCGCGCCTTCTCTTTTTCGTCTGCCGCCCAGTGGGTCTCTTTGCCGATGTCGACCCGGTACAGCGGCGGCTGGGCGATGTAGATCTTGCCAGCGGTGATCAGCGGCTTCATAAATCGGTAGATAAACGTCAAGAGTAGCGTGGCGATGTGGTGGCCGTCACTATCCGCATCCATCAGCAGGACGATCTTGCCGTAGCGCAGGGAGCTGGGGTCGCAGCCGTCGCCGAGCCCACAGCCCAGCGCGCTCGCCACGTCGGACAGCTCCTTGTTGGCGTTGACCCGCTTCAGGGTCGCCTGCTCGACGTTCAAGACCTTTCCGCGCAAGGGCAAGATGGCCATGGTGCGGCGGTCGCGGCCCTGCTTTGCCGAGCCACCGGCCGAGTCACCCTCGACGATGAACAGCTCCGTCTCGTTTGGGTCCGTACTACTACAATCGGCGAGCTTGCCGGGCAGGTTGAGGCGTAGGCTGGTCGCCTTTTTGCGCTTGACCTTCTGCACGGCGGCGCGGCTCGCGGCGCGGGCCCTCGCGGACTGAATGATCCGCATAGCGATGAGGTTGGCCGTGGTCTGGTTGGCGTGCATATGCCGTTCGACGGCGTTACGCGCCAGGGTCGCCACGACGCCTTTGACCTCGGAGTTATTGAGCTTGTCTTTGGTCTGCCCTTGAAACTGGGGGTCGCCGAGGAAGACGTTGAGCACGGCCAGCATGCCCTCGCGAATGTCGCCGCGTTTGATCTCGACGCCGCGCGGGATCGCGTCATGCACCTCAAGGTAGTTCATCATCGCGGCGGCCACACCGTCCCGCAGACCGGCCTCGTGGGTGCCACCATCGTGGGTGGGGATGCCGTTGGCGAAGCTGATGATCTGCTCCGAGGTCGACTCCGTCCACTGCATACTCACCCGCACTTCCACGTCGGGCGCAGCGGGGTTGGGCTGGTCTTCGTTGTCGAAGTTCAGCGCGTCGGAGTGCACGACCGATTGCCCGGACTGCTTGATCTTCAGCGCCAGCATGTCGCCGATGCCGCCCTCATGTTTGAACTCGTAGCGCTTGCCCTTGTTCTCGTCTTTGAAGACGACGCGCAGCCCCGCGGTGAGGAAGCTCTTGATCTCTAGGCGGCGCGCGATGAGGTCGGCGTCAAAATCGATGTCCTCGAAAATGTCCGGGTCTGGGCGGAAGAAGATGGCCGTGCCGGTGCCCGTACAGGGGCCAACCACCGCGATGGGGGCCAAGGGCACGCCGCGACTAAAGCTCTGCCGATGTAGCTCCCCGCCGCGCTTGATGTTGGCGGTCATCTCCGTCGACAGGGCGTTGACCACCGACGAACCAACGCCGTGCAGACCGCCAGAGCGCTTGTAGTTGCCCTCTTCGAATTTGCCGCCGGCGTGCAAGGTCGTGAGGATGATCTCCAGGGCGGAGCGTTTCTCGACTGGATGAATGTCAACCGGAATGCCACGGCCATTGTCACGCACGGTGACGCTCTGGCCGTCAGCGTGCAGCACCACCTCAAAGAACGACGCGTGGCCGTTGATGGCCTCGTCGACCGAGTTGTCCACCACCTCCCACAACAGGTGATGCAGTCCGCGGCTATCCGTGCCGCCGATGTACATCGCTGGACGCTTCCGCACAGGCTCGAGGCCCTTGAGGATGGTGATATTGGCTGCGGTATAGGTCGCGGTCATATGCTGGACGTTCCTGCTGTCGAACTAGAAGAGCTCACCCTGATCATCTTTGTCTTTCTTTTTCTGTGTGCGCGCGATGGCCCGACGCGCCAGCCTGCCGAGGCGACCCTCGTCTTTGAACGGGTCTCGGCGCGGCTCCGATGGGCGCAGTGGTGGACCAGATGCGGGCTCCGATGGCCGCAAAGCTGGACCCGAGTCCGGCGTGGGCGGCCGCGGTGACGACGGTCGCAACGCCGGCCCGTCTGCCGGTTGCGATGGGCGTAGGGGCGGACCCGCTGGCGCATCTGTGGCTTTGAGGCCGGATTCTCGGGACAATTGCGCCGGATCAGCTGGCGGCGCACCGAAGATGTCGCCGAGGGCGTCGGGCTCGGGCGCCGGGGGCAGGGGCTTGTCTTCCAAGATCTTCGGCGCCTGCACTTCGGCGACCTGGGTCTCCGCGGTCTTGCGCTTGGCCTCTTCATCCGCATCGGGGAAGGTCAGCTCCACCGACTGCCAGTTGATCCGATCGATATGGCCGCTCTTGATGATCTCGCGACCTCGGCCACCACGGGCTGCCGGCTTGTATTTATTGGGCCGCACAATCTCGGTCTTGCCGCGGTTGGTGACACACTCGACGCCATCCATCCGGTCGTGCACGAGCTTGAAGCCCATGACGAAGTCGCCGAGGCTGAGCTTGATGCCGGTGACGCCCTTGCCCGCGCCGCTGAGCACGTTCACGTCGCCGATGGCAAAGCAGGCCGCGCGGCTCTCGCGGGTCACGACGCTGACCACCTCTTCCCCATCACTCAGCGTCGCGCCGACGACCGAGTCCCCCAACGCGAACTTGTTGTTCAGTCTCAGATAGGTGCGGCCGGACCGTGTCGACGGCTCCGTAAACGCCGTCAAGCTGACGCGCGCGCACCGGCCGCCGCGGGTAAACGCCATGACGTACGGAGGTTTGGGGTCATCCGGTGAAATCGTCGCGAGGAATCCGGGGTTCATCTTCGGCCAGACGCGCTTGTCACTCGTGGCCACACCGACGATGCGCTCGCCGTCTTTCATGTCGAAGCGGCTGCTGACCACCTCGCCGTAGCCCGTCGTCTGCGGCACATCGGCCACACGCACTGTCCACGCTTTGCCGCGCTCGCCGAATAGCGTCACCGTCTCGCGGCTGGAGCAGGGCACCACCCAACCCACCGAATCGCCCTCGCGCACACGAATGGCGCTCAGGTCGGTGTAGCTCTTCTGGCGCTTGAGCCAGCCGTCGCGGGTCACGATGACGAAGGCGTCTTCTGCGATGATGTAGACCTCTTCAGAGAAGTCCTCCATCTCCACTGGGCCAACGACCTTGGTGCGGCGCCTGTCCCCGTAGGCTTCCTTCAACTCCGAGAGTTCATCGCGAACCAGCGCCCAAAGTTGCGCCGCATCCGCCAAGAGCGCCCGCAATCTCGCCGCTTCAGCCCGCTTTTCAGCTAGCTCGGCACGGATGAGGTCGATCTCCATCTTCGCCAGACGATAGAGCTTCGTCTCTAGGATCGCTTCGGCCTGCTCCCAGTCCAGCCCAAATCGGGCCATGAGCTTGTCTCTCGCATCGCCCTTGCCGTCCGACGCGCGGATGATCCGAATCGCCTCGTCCAGCGCGTCGAAGACGATCTCGAAGCCTTCGAGCAGGTGGATGCGCTTGAGCAGCTGCTCGAGGTCGAACGTCAGCCGGCGGGTCGTGACCTCAAAGCGGAAATCGAGGAAGTGCCGCAGCACACTCACCAGATCCAGCCGCTCGGGCCGGGTCATCTGTGGGTCTGTGGTGGGCACCAGGGCGGTGAGGTTGGTCGAAAAGCGGCTCTGCAGGTTGGTGCGCTTGTACAAGTAGGCCATGGCCGCTTCTGCGTTGGCGCCGCGCTTCAGGTCGAGCACGATGCGGATGTCTTCCGTCGACTCGTCACGCATGTCGACCAGCTGCGGCACCTTGCCCGTGCGGATGTGGTCGGCGATCTCCGAGATGAGCGTCGATTTGTTGAGCGCGTAGGGCACCGATGTGATGACGATGCGCTTCTTGCGACCCTCTTCCTCGATGTTGTACTGCCCACGCACCTCAAAACTGCCGCGGCCGGTCTCGTAGATGCTGCGGATGCTGTCCCTATCGTTGAGTAGCTCACCAGCGGTGGGAAAGTCGGGGCCCTTGATGTAGCGCGGGACCACCTGCTCCAGCGTCAGCTCGCGATTGTCGATGAGGGCGATGGCGGCGTTGACCACCTCTTTGAGGTTGTGCGGTGGGATCGAGGTCGCCATACCGACGGCGATACCTGTCGCGCCATTGATGAGCAGGTTCGGGGCTTGCGCCGGCAAGACGACGGGCTCAAACAGGGTGCCGTCATAGGTCGGGCGATAGTCGACGGTCTTTTTCTTCAGCTCGCTGGCCAGCTCCACAGCGAGGTGCCGCAGCCGGGCCTCGGTGTAGCGCATCGCAGCGGCACCATCGCCATCCAAGCTACCGAAGTTGCCCTGGCCATCAACCAGCGGGTAACGCAGCGAAAAGGACTGCGCCATGCGGACCATGGCGTCGTAGATGCTCTGATCGCCGTGGGGGTGGTACTTGGCCATCACCTCGCCGACGACGGCAGCGCTCTTTCTGTATTTGGTATCCGGTAGCAGACGTAGATTTTGGAACATCGCGTAGAGAATACGGCGCTGAACCGGCTTCAATCCGTCACGCACATCGGGCAGGGCGCGCGAGGTGATGACGCTGAGCGCGTAGTTCAGGTACCGGGCACGCGTGGTCTCGTGCAGCAGGATGTCTGTGATGGCCTCGGGCATGGCGTCTCGACTTTGTCAGAGGGCAAAAGTGCGCAGCGGTCTCGTGGGATAGCACCGGGGTCGGGCCATCGCAAGACGGATTGCTGGGGGTTGACCAGCGAATTTGTGCATTCCGCCGATAAGCCCGCGAAGCGCTAGGAGCCCGGAGAGATGGGGGTGTGGCGGGTTTTTTAGCTTCGTGGATGATTGCTACACAGAGCGCAGTTTTGCCCAGATCTGAGTGTCGGTGCGCTGGCCATGCTCGACCCGGTTTTCACGCAGGGTGCCGTCCAGGGTGTAGCCGAGCCGATTGGGGATGGCCGCCGAGCGTGCGTTGTTGGCGGAGCAGCGGATCTCAATACGGTGAAAGCCCATGGCAAACAGCGTCTTTTCCACGGCCGTCACCGCCTCGCTCATGCGGCCCTCACCCTCAAAATCAGCCACCAGCCAGTAACCCAGTTCCACCGTGCCGTGCGCCCACTCGACCCGGTGCGGCCCGATGATGCCGATGTAGGCGAAGGTCTCTTTGTCGAACATCAGCCAGTGAAATTGCGCGTCTTCGTCCCACCACCGCACGACCTTCTCCAAAAAGGTGCGCTCGGCCTCTTCGGTGTCGATGGCCGGGACCCAGGGCAGCCAATGCTGTAGGCGTTCACGATCGGCAGACACGGCGGCAAAGGCGACGGGCGTATCCCGGTCAGGCTCAGGGCAGCGCAGGACCATGCGCGCGGTCTCGATACGGCGCGGCGCGGGGTGTGCGGATGGGGTGACGACGGCGATTCTACGACCCCGACCACTGCTGCAGCCAGCGCTCCGGGTCCGGAAAATCAGCGTCGCGGAGCGACTGCACAAATGCGTCCCAGGGCAGGGCGGTGCGCCGCAGCTCCACGGATACGCCGCCGGGCCCACCTTCGACGATGGCAAAATCGCAGTGCTTCAATACACGGGGTGGGGCACCAGAAAAGGGCGCCGCGAAGGGCTGCCCGACGCTGCCGACGTTGACGATGGTGTGCCCTGCCTGCCGCCGCAGCAGCTGCACGTGGGTGTGGCCGCACGCCATGACATCGAACTGTCGATCGCCCCACCACCCGGCCAGCTGCGACCAGGGCGTACTGTCGAGCACCTGATCGTTGAAGCTATTGGGCGAGCCATGGACGCAGAGCAGCTTGTGACCGGCGAGGTCCACCATAAGCTCCGTCGGCAGGGCCGTCAGCGCGGCGACGCGATCTGCACCGAGGCGGTCCCGGGTCCACTGCTCCACGACGCGCAACATCGGAAACTCAGGGTTTTCGTCGAGCGGGTCGTGGTTGCCTTGGATGCAGACAATGTTGCGCTCGGCGAGCCGATCGAGCACCTCGGCGGGCTGTGGCCCCATGTCGACGATGTCGCCCAGGCAGATGATTTGGTCGACGTTGGCCTGGTCCAATTCGGCGAGCACGGCGTCGAGCGCCGGCAGCATCGCGTGGAGATCAGAGATGAGGCCGACGCGCATAGGTAGGTTCCACAGGGTGAGGGCGAGGCTGAGAGGGTACGGCTGCAAAGGCTGCGCGGCAAGATGGGTGGATCTGGGGCGGCCAGTGGGCTGCGGTTTGCGGGTGTGGTGAGGGGCTGCGGCGCGTGGGGAGAAGGCGCTGCTGGGAAGAGGAAGGCGCTGCTGCTTGCGATTGGGCGGTAACCGTCAGGGGGGGAGCTGGCCTATGAACGCTGGCTTGCAATGGGTAAATGTCTTGCTCTGACGCCGTGAGCGCTCGCGGCAGTCTTCATATAACGCATGCTGAGCGCTGGCGTCGGACAGCGATCTCTGCGACACGGGCTGAATTCCGGCCGATTTTTGCAGCAAAATGCCCAGAAAGGGCCCTGGGAGGCCGCTGCGGCGGTTTTGGGGTGCGCAAGGCATATGAGGTGGCCCTCGCTCAGGCAGGCCCTCTGGGGGCGCTCCTGGCTGAATGTCGTTTCGGTCGCGTTCGGCTCGCGGTGCGGTCTCGACAGCCCAGAAGAGGCAGCTGGTGGGGCGGCCAACTGAGGATTCTTGCCGCCGCCAGCTTCGCAGATTCAGGGGAGGATACACCGC
This sequence comes from Myxococcales bacterium, assembly GCA_023954815.1. Classification (GTDB taxonomy): domain Bacteria; phylum Myxococcota_A; class UBA9042; order UBA9042; family UBA9042; genus UBA9042. Next base: position 22,666 of record JAGSHB010000068.1, read on the forward strand.
AGCAGTGCCGCGGCCTCCGTGGCGGACGTCGGGCGAACCAAGGAGCACCCGGAGAATCCCCCGCACGAAAACAGCGCCCTGATACCGAAAATACCATGATTTGTTAGCTGATCAGCGTGGTTGTCGCCGCACCGAGGAGCCATTTTGGCTGCACCGTTCATGTCGCGCCACAACCGGTGCCGTCCGCTACAGCGTCGCTGCTACAGCCCTTTGTCGGAGCGGCGCTGTCACAGCAGCTGCATCTGCGCGGAGGTGAACTCCTTCAGGTCGATCCCGACCATCTTGAGGATGCCTTCCCCGGCCGGCAGGATCTGATTGGTCAGGTAGTGGTCATAGTCCAACCCTGCCGTCTGCATGGTCACCGGCTGTGGGCCCTTGGTGGTGACGACATACGAGATTCTACGCGGCGTGCCTCCGAGGATCAGAGCGGCGCGAACGTGGGGCGGGATGTTCTTTGTGTACTCTTCTGGCGCCCGCCGCATGCGCTTCGTGTAGACGAGTTCGCTATCTCGCCGGCCAGCGCGGACCTCATCCGTCGTTGTGCGCACCCAGTCACAAAGGTTGTCTAGCTCCAGCGAAAACACGCGTCGGAGCAGCTCCCTCTGGAAGGTGCGCGCCATCGGTGTCCAATCTGTGCGCACAGCCTCTAGCCCTTTGATAACCGCCTGATGTCCGTCAGCCGTTTGCACCCACCCCGCATAGCGCTTCTTGCTGCCCTCGCTAGAACCCCGCTTTGTTGGCATGTAGAGCTGTAGGAAGTGTGTCTCGAATTGAAGCTCCATGAAGCTCTCTATCCCATGCTCTTCTTCGAATTGTTCCCGCCAAAATGCGTTGATGTCCGTGGCGATACGCCGGCCAACTTCCGCGCACGCTTGGGGTGAAAGTGCGTCACCCACGCGGACAAAGAGCGAGTCGGTATCGCCATAAACGACTTCGTGGCCCCACGCCTCGATGAGCGCCTTGGACCCCATGATGACCTCGTGACCACGGAGCGTGATGGAGCTCGCGAGGCGTGGGTCGAAGAACCGACATCCCGTTGTTCCTAAGACCCCGTAAAATGAGTTCATCAGGATCTTGATGGCATACGAACGGGCGCCGTCCTTGCGCTGTTTCGCCTCGTCGCGCGCATGCCACAGCTCCGTCAACAACCCCGGCAAGATATGCGCATCGCGATGGAAACTCGCCCCCCGGAACCCAGCCACCGGTGTCTCCGTGTCTTTGGCCATCACCATGCCCAATGGGTCGACCAGAAACGTGCGGATGATGCTCGGATACAGGCTCTTAAAATCGAACACCAAGACGTTCTTGAAGAGGCCTGGCTCTCCTTTGAGCACGTACCCTCCCGGGCTCATCTCGCCTCGCTGTTCCGAGTTGATGGTCGGCGCAACGAATCCCTGTCGGTGGAGTCTGGGCAGATAGAGATAGTCAAAAGCAGCCACACTTCCGCCCTGGCGGTCGAGCGCCAAGCCGGTCAATCTTTGCCGCTCCAACACGTACCCCAGCAGGTCTTGTTTGACGAAGATGTCGCGCACCAGCACGCAGTCTTGCTTGTTGTAGGAGGCCAGCTCTGCAGGGGACTCCGTGTGAAGCCGCTGGATCTCGGCCGCCTTGTCTTCCACCTGCGGCGCGATGGTCTTGCCGGTGCCTAGCAGCTCCTGGGACACATGTTCTAGGGCGTAGCTCGACGAGAAATAGCCCGACGCCCTCAGGGTCGGCCCGCCATCGAGGACGACACGGCCGGTGATGCTCGCCAGCGTCCCTCCACGACCGCGCGATTTTCGCAGCGTCGTTCTGGCGTTACCCCGCCCCAGCGCCAGCTCAACCCCATGGGCCTGCGCGCGAGCGATGAGCACACGCAGGTCAAAGTCGATGACATTCCACCCGATGAGCACGTCCGGATCGATGTCGCGCAACCATCGCTCAAACGCGACGATGGTCGCCAGCTCGTCGCGACAGGCGGTGTAGGCTGGATCCTTCGCTTTGGTGTGAACGAACACCTGCGCTTCGTCACCACAAACGCCAGCGATGGAGATGACTGGACCGGTGAGCCCCACCGTCTCGATGTCGAAGGAGAGCACCTTGAGCGGGATAGACGCGGCACCGGAGGTAAGTCTGGGGTTGCGCCACTCAAGGTAGCCATCCCGGCGCTGGGCAGCCCCCTGAATCACCATGTCGCCCGTGATGAAGCGCTCCATCAAGTAGCGGTCGCAGGGCCGAATGTCGGCTTCCAATGGCAAGTACCCATCAGCGCCGAGCCGCTTCCGCTCAGCGACCAAGCTCGCTTGACTGGAGAAGTAGACGGCGTCAACCGCTTGGCGCGCCATGGACAGGAGGTCGCGAGGCTTACGCACGCCGCCGCGCGTCTCGACGTAGCGCTCCACGAAGAACACGGCCGGCTGATTGTCGACGACGATGCGGCCGACGCCTTCGGCCAAGCGCACCCAAAACTCCAGCACCAGCTTGCCGCGTTCGTCGTACCAGCGCTTGGTCAGTAGTGTGGCGTTGACAGGGATCACAAGCTCACTGCGATGGACGGGTGGGAGGGGGCATTGTTGGCCTAGACACTAGCAGCGTCATGCCTACCCCCGCCACACTCGCCAGGCGATTATCGGGGAGCGGGCGTGCGCCCTGCCGCGCCAGCGCCGCCGACAGGCACGAGGAGCCATCTCGTCTATGCCTTGAATTGCCAGAGCCCACGCTTCAGGCATCTCCCCGCCAGTGTTGTCCCCCGCATCTGCCTCAGCAAATGTGTCGGGATGCGCCTTCTGAGGGTCGGCACACGGTCCGCGGGCCAGTTGAATGCGCTTCTCAATGCTCATGGGCCCAGCCTACACACAGGCACAGCTGACGATGAGATGTCCGCCGCTGTCAGCGACAGCCGCGCGCGAAGACGGGCTGGATGGCGTCTGCGTACAACTTCTCCACCTCGACAACGGGGACGCCATCTGGGTCGAAGAAGGGTCCACGCCGATGGCTCTTGGCGCGCCACCACCGCCAGGTCAGCGGCATGAGGTGGCGCAACATCCCCAACAGCGAACCCACGTCGGCGTGCATCTTCTTGCGTTCTGATGACGAGAAGCGGCCGTTCACACGTGCTCGTATCGGCCCTGCAACGTCGGCGAGAGGCGCACCGAAGTCGACGATGCGCGCAACGTCGAGCGCGATGAAGGGAATGCGGCTGTGCGGCAATGTCAGGCCAAATGGCGTGTCACAACACGATGCCATCCAACGAAACGCGCCATTGCGTTGCTGTTGTTGGGCCGTGAGTGCGTCTCTGCCCTGTTCGATGACGACGTCAGCAGGGTCGACCTGCATACGCTCTGTCCCGCCCCACCGGTCGAGGACGCCCGGGTCCGTTCGTCGGGCGCAAGTCTGGCAACCGCTGCAGTGACACACCATGCGATTGGTGGTCGTCGGCGTCACCTCATGGATGACGATGCCCATGTGCCCGCAACGACAACGAAGGTGAAGATTAGTTGTGCGCATGCGTCTCCCTGGTCGTCATCATTCCGTCTTGCGCGCCCATTGTGCAAACAAGGCGGCCCCTTCTGCGTCGGCCGGGAACATCAACTCAATGCGCAGTTCCGCTACGGTCACGTCGATAGCTTTGTCAAAGCGCATGACTGTGGCGACGGCCCTCACCTCTTCGCCGTCGAGATCGATCTTCGCGCACATCACCACGTCGCCGTCGTCGACGTGGTCGGGACGGGCCCCAACTCCTGCGCAAGGGTCTCCGCTAGCGACAGCAAGTTGGGAATGTCCGGGTGAGGGGGCGCCCTCAGCTCGTGGCGCAACGTCGTCACGATGCGCCATGCGTCTTGCAACACCTCGGCCGCGGGCACGTCCGGACGGGGCGAACACCAAGCCTGGATGAGTTGGCTTGGTGTCATCTGCGCCATTCCAGGAAACATCCGCTCACCCGTCGCATTCGACTTGAGAATGCGAAGCCCTGGCGCAAACGCGAAAGCGGGATACGGGTCGTGGCTGTCCATCACTCGGTCGATGACGTCGCGAATGGGTGTGAGCGCCTCGTCATCGAGGGTTCGCTCTGAAAACACCGGTGTGAGCCCCGCCGACACCAACAGCGCATTCTTGTCCCGCAACGATAGGTGGAGGGCATCGGCGATGCGCAAGACGACTTCCAACCCAGGCCGCGAACGCCCCGTCTCATTTCGTTCCGTGATGTCCGCTGCGAGCGCCACGCCAGGCATTTGCGCGGTCGAAAAGACGGGAGAGTCACCATGTCGGTAGGCGTTCGGTGCTGTCTCTGTTCCGTCCAAGCCCTGGTCGGTCTGGTGCGCCTTCATGGCCGTCTCCGTTCCACGACCAAAGAAGCCGTCAGCCGATAGGCCTATGCGCTGTTGCACGCGTCGTACCTGTGTGCCGCGTGATCCGCGCTTGAGAATTGTCATGCGGACTCCTGAGAGGGGGCTAGACCTCGTGGTCCAGCGTTCGCGCCGCCACGTAGTCAACCGGCGCTGTGGTCGCGCCAAGCGGACGTGCAGGGTGCAGCGCCCCTGCTACACGTACGGCCAGCCCAATTCGTTGTACTACGCGCTGGACGTACCACACGCCCCGTACGGAGAGACCGTCACGGTGCACACCCTCACCTGGCGATGAAATTCAGCAGCCAACCGTCGTGGAGCATGGTGCGTTCCCGCCGACCCGCAACGACGAATCCGCGCACGTTTGGAATCTCAACCGCGAGCGATTCAAGTTGTGCTCGCGCTGCCTTGGCCTCGATACGCATCTTCGCAACCCTAGAGCCATTGAGTTGCACCACGATATTGACGTGCTCGCGGCCAGTTGGGACTGTGCTGGGGGACAGCCACTGGGCGTTTGCCGCGTGAGTATGGAACCTGGTTCCTCGTTTTCCTATCACCGACTAGCGCCACATCCATCACCGATGTCGGCCTATCGGGGGGCTTTGGCTGTGGGCACTTCGGCCGCATCAGCGCGTCGTTGGCGTCTCGTCGCGAGCAGCCCGTCACCTCGGCGCTGCCGGACTAGCTTCTGCGGTGGGATTTGATAGGCTCGCACCATGACTGTTCTTGCGTAAATCCAGCTCGTGTCGGCTCTGCAGAGCCTCCCCATGAAACGCACTCGTCGGGTGCCCCCTGCCGTCGCGATGACGGCCGCGTTGGCGCGCCCGGCTCAGGATTTTACGCATGTCATTCAGCAACGATTCTTCCCCTCCCCAACGCGCCATCAGCGCCTCAACTCCGCTCTCCATCGAGGCCCTCGGCTTCGACGCGAGCTTCGCCTACGCCTTCGAGACCGAAACCGCCGACGCCACGGTGCCGGTGCATCCCGGCCGAGTCATCCGCGCAGACCGCGGACGCGTGGTGGTCCATGACGGCACGGAACCCGTATCCCTCCCCCTCACCGGTCGGTTCATCCACGATCCCCCCATTGTTGGCGATTTCGTCGCTGTCGAGACGGACACCGGTCGGATCCGTGGCGTCGTCGCGCGGCGCCAGCTCCTCGCTCGACGGCGGGCCGGCAGCGACGTGCAGCAGCAAGGTCTGGCCGCCAACGTCGATATCGTATGGCTCGCGTGCGCCGCGGATCGCCTGAATCTGAGCTGGTTCGAGCGAGGCATCCGGCTGGTCCGAGACGCGGACGCCATACCGATCCTCATCATCACCAAGGCGGACCTGCTCGCGGGCCGCGACATACACACTGAGCTCTTCCGCCGGCATATCTACGAGGACGTTCACCTCACGAGCGTGCTGCCACCGGAAGATGACGGGGCTGCCAATGCCGACATCAACACGGGCCCAAACACGAAGGGAATCATCTCGTTGCTCCAGCAGTTGCCCGCTGGCAAGACCGCGGTGCTGCTGGGCCCCTCAGGGGCCGGAAAATCAACGTTGTTGAACGCCCTGCTCGGGGAAGGCGCCGTCGCGACGGGCCCTGTTCGGCATGGGGACGCAAAGGGTCGGCACACCACGGTGCGACGCGAACTGCATGTGTTGCCAACCGGTGGGCTGCTCGTCGACACACCTGGCACTCGAGAGTTGGGGTTCTTCCGTTCGGATGATGTAAACGGCACGGGCTTCGACGATATCGACGCGCTGGCCGAACAGTGCCGCTTTCGCGACTGTTCGCACCTGGAGCAGGCGGACTGCGCGGTGCTCGCCGCCGTGGCATCGGGGAAGCTGCCGCAGGCGCGCTACGACAGCTTCCAGCGACAGCAGCGGGAGCGCCGCCATCTCGAGGAGGTGGCGGCTACCACCGACCATGCGAGACGAGAACGCGGCCGTGGGTTTGCACGGATGGTGAAGGACGCGAAGCGAATCAAGGGGTTCAAGCGGCGGTGAAAATTGTGCGGTAGACCCGTGAGTGCAAACATCATCGCCAGCTGCAGCCCGACGTGCAGGACCAAGGGTTGGTCGAGCAGCGGGTTGCTCACAAAGGCGGGAAACATGGCCGCCAAGAACGCCGCGGGTGCGATGACGCCGAACGCGTCAGCGCCCACGTCGAGTCCAGCCTCGAGGTAGCGAAATACGACACGGAAGAACAGCAGCTTAAAGATGAGGGCATCGTCGCTACAGGGCGTCGGCGGATGGCGCCGCCGTAGTGGGGCCAAAGCGCCGCATGTAGCCGTTGCTGATCACGACGAAGGCAATGAGCGAGAGCGGCAGCAGGCCGAGGGCCAGGCTCATAGGCAATGCCATTGCGAGTAGGGTTACCGCGGTGGCGTGGGTCAGCGTGTCGATCAGGAGGCCCACTTCCTTAGAGGCC
>JAGSHB010000014.1 GCA_023954815.1 Myxococcales bacterium
GACACGCTGCGACCCAGCGCGGCGTAGAGCAGCATGCCACCCATGGAAAAGCCGATGTAGTCCAGCGACTGCGCATTGGCACGGGCGAGCACCGCATCCACGGCTGTCGGCAGGTCGTATTTCGCCATGGAACCGAAATCCATCGGCGCATCAAAGGTGGCGTTGGGCTGACCGGTGCGCAGGGTGAGCAGCCACACGTCGCGGCCACGAGCCGACAGCCAACGCGGCAGGGACCAAGAGGGGTGAATGTCGAAGTTGCGGTGATTGAACGCGAGGCCGTGCACGCAGAGCACCGGCGGGCCGACCGGCTCTCCTTGGGCGCGCAGACGGCGCAACTCGATACGCCCCCCATCCGGGGTCGGCAGCGCCTCTTTTTCGTCGTAGGGCAGCGCGTCGCCGTTGCCGAGGCGGCGTGTCCAATAGGCGACGTGGGCCCAGGTCAAGCCCAGGGCCACGAATATGGCGATGACGACGGCCAGCGCAATGGTCCAGCTGAGGCTCATTTCTTGACCTCCGGCCGCATGGCTCTGACGGAGGAGACGGCAGCAAAGCCGCCGCTGATGGCCCCTCGCCGCCGCCGAGACGTGCCGCGGTGGTCGGTCAATACGCGATCGTAGAGCGCTTCGTAGGCGGTGGTGACAGCGGCGATGTCGAACCTGTCTTTGACCAATTGCTTAGCCCGCTCGCCCAGGCGCTGACGTCTCTCGGGGTCGCGCAAGAGCTCCACGATGGCCACAGCGATGCTGACCGGGTTCATCGATGGCACGCCGATGGCTGCGCCGGGCTCGACCAGCTCTTCGAAGGGCGGCTTGTTGGCGACGATGGTGGAGATGCCTTGCGCCAGCCCCTCGAGCAACACCATGGGCATGTCGAGACGTTGATTGGCGCTGTCGGCCGGGAAGATCTGGATATCTGAGGCGGCGAGCAGCTCGGAGATATCGTCGACTTCGTTTAGAAAGGTGATGTGATGACCCATGCCATCCGCGAGCAGGGCGCTGCGAATCTTCGCCTCTTCATCGGCATCTTTGCGGCTGCGTAGACGGCACGCCATGACGAAATGAACCGGCAACTCGCGCACCACCCGCGGCAACGTCGCCGCCACGGTACGAGCGGCGTAGGTGTGGGTGTAGTCGCCGGCGTACAGCACGACAGGGAGATGGCTCGGAATGCCGCAACGAGCGCGAATCGTCGCGCGATCGGTCGTGACGGTGCGCATATGGATGCCTGGCGGAATCCAGAGGGCATCATCGACCCCTTCCCGCTGAATGCGACGCTGGGTCTCTTGGCTGAGACAGACCACCGGCTCCGCGGCGACGAGGCGCGTGATGCCCAATGTCGTGCGCGGCGCCCGTACGAGGGTGTGCAACAGCGGCAGGCTGCGCATGCGACAGGCGGCGCGAACCGCCGGACAAACCAGCACATCCGCTGGCCAAAATAGGTGCACGAGGTCGGCTGAGGTATCGCCTAAAAGCCGATTAAATAGCCCCAAACGCCGCCCGACCGGGGTGTGGCCTCCCACGCGCGGCCCCCACGCTGGATCGGTCTCCACGTGGGCCGGCAGGGCGCCGACGACGCCCTCGTGGGTCAACACCCGCGGACGATAGCGGCTCATGTGCGTCGCCACGCCGCGAACGAGGTTCTTGTCGCTGCGTGTCCACGGCGGCTCGACCGGTCCCGATAGCAGCAGGACGCGAGGCTGGTAGCTACTTTGGGGTGAGGGCGATGACACAGGCGGCTCCTAGGGATGGCGACAAGAGGATCAACTGTGATGCGTGATCATGTCCTGCGCCCAACCATCGCGCACTTGGCTGTGATCGAGCAAACTACCGAGTAACGCTCGCCGAATTTGGGTGATGTTGTCGTCGGTCAGCGAACCATCGGGGTTGCGGCTGGTGACATTGAACGTCAGGGCGCGGCCAAACGCATCGGTACCCTCATCAGCGTACTCGCTCACCCACTGCACATCGACGCTGACACCATCGACGACACCGTCGCCAGCGGCAGCCAAGACACCCCGCAAATCATCGGCGCGCACGGACGGCTGACAGGGCACGGTGAGGTCAAAGGCGGACGGCGGAAACTTCGGCGGCGCTTCGCCTTGCTCCGGCACCGCTGTCACGTCGAGCAGCGCGTCGAGATCAAGCTCGACCAAGGCGACCTCAGCGGGCACGCCCAGACGCGAGCGAACCTCGGGGTGGATGAGGCTGACGAGGCCGATGAAGCGGCCATCGACCGCGATGGTGGCGTGACGCGCGGTATGCAACCACGCGGGACGCAGATCGACCTGACCAGGGTGCCGAATCAGGCCGTCGGGGAGCTGACCGACACTAGGCTGCCGCTTGAACTGCGGCGCAGGACGCTGCAGCTGGCGACAGAGATCTTCCACCGCCCCCACCGCCTCGCGAAACAAGCGAACGCTGACGGCCTTGGGCGCCGAGACCAGCCCCTGCTGACCACCGCCGAGTCGCTCGCCGAGCGCAATCGCCAGGCGACGCGGCTGCCAAGGCAATGGCGCGGTCGACTTCAGCGCTGCCGTGGCGCCTTCCCGAAGCGCATCGGAGAGGCCGTCGAGATAACCTTGTCGTGCAGTCGAATCCGTCAAAGCAGGCGGCAATCCCGGGTCCGCAGCTGGATGTGCGCTCTCGTTTGATGCCAACGGCACAAAGGCGCGACTGAGCTCGAACAGCCCGATGGTCAGCCCCTTGTGGCCCTCCGCTGCACGGTTGCCCTGGAGCAGGTTGTCTTCCATGGCGCTGAGCAGGTTATTGCAGAGCAGCCTGCGCAGGTGGGTCTGATCGGCCGACAAATGGTTGGCCAAACGCAGACGCGGCTCGGCGTGACCTGCGGCGCTCAATTCCACCAGGCCAGCGCGCTTGCGGAAGGGCTCGGACTCAAAGCTGTAGAGGACCACCTCGGTCAGCCCGCGGCCTTGGGCCAGCGCTTGGCGAGCAGCCCGCTCTTGAAGCTTGCTCGGCGGCAAGTAGGGCGGGCGGGCTGCGACCTGCGGCGCCTCACTCGGAATGTGATCGTAGCCGAAGACGCGACCGAGCTCCTCGACCAAATCCTCGGCGATCCCCACGTCCCGGCCGGCACGAAAGCTCGGCACGGTCACGACCAGCTCGTCGCCTTCGCCACGGAGCTCAAACGCCAGCGCGGAAAAGGCACGATCCATCCAGGCATCGCTCAACTGCTCGGCATTGAGCCCCAGACGACTGCGCAGGTAAGAGCGGCTCGTCGAGATCGCCACCGGCGCGGGCGGGCTATCGATGTGCGCACCCTTGTCGAGCAGCGAAGCCGTGATCTGCGCGTCTGGGCAAAGTTCGAGCACCATTTTGCAAAAGCGCAGCGCTGCGAGCCGGGCCGTTTCAGGATCGAGGTGTTTTTCGAAACGCGCGGAGCTATCTGTCCGCATCCCTAGCCGCGTGGCTGTCTTGCGAATGGCGGCGCCGTCGAAACTGGCAGCTTCGAGCACCACCCCGGTCGTCGTGGCGACGATCTCGCTGTTGGCGCCCCCCATGATACCGGCGAGGGCAACGGGGCCCTGTTCATCGGTGATCACGCAATCGGTTGGAGCCAGATGACGCGTCTCGCCGTCGAGCGTCTCCAGCTGCTCCCCCTCGACCGCCTGCCGAATGATGAGCTGGTCGCCGCGGACGCTGCTGGCATCGAAGGCGTGCAGCGGATTGCCGGTCTCCAACATCGCGAGATTCGTGGCGTCGACGATGTTGTTGATGGGCCGCACCCCGAGGCTGCGGAGCCGCAAACGAGCCGCCACCGGACTGGGAGCGATGGTGACACCGTCCAAGCGCGTACAGAGGTAGCGGCGACAGTGGCCATGGGCGGAGATCGCGACGTCGAGCGGCGGCGTGTCTCCGAAGGTCAATCCGGTGATATCCAGGGGCTTGAGCGGCCGGTTCAGCAGCGCGGCGACCTCGCGCGCCATGCCCACCTGACCCCACAGATCAGGGCGATGGGTGATCGACTTGTTGTCGACCTCGTACAGCACATCATGCAAGGCGATTGCGGTTGGAAGCGGCGTGCCCGTAGGGGCGTCGCAACCGTCGAGCTCCATCAACCCATCGTGGTCCTCGCTCAAGCCCAAATCGGCCTCAGAGGCCAGCATTCCGGGCGATGGGACGCCACGCACCTCACCGTGGCGGACGGTGATGCCCGATGGCAGCGTCACCCCTGGCGGCACAAACGGCACGCGCATACCCACTTTCAAATCGGGCGCGCCGCAGACCACCTGGACCTGCCGGTCGCCCAAGTCGCAGTCCGCGAGCCGCAGCTTGTCAGCGTTTGGGTGGGGCGAGATCTTGACGACCTCAGCCACGACGACCGCGCTGAGCCCAGCGCCAAATTCGACGACCTCCTCAATCTCGGCGACCGAGAGGGTGAAGCGTTCCGCGAACGCTTTGGGGTCTACGCCGGTCGTATCGACCAACTCGCTGATCCAATTCCAGGAGACGAACATGACAGGGCTCTCTGTTAGGGAGGGAGAGACGGGCTTGGCGACTTGGCGGTGACTGCGCACGCGCCCACAGGGGATGGCCCCCAAAGCAGCCAGACTTTCAGGCGGCTACGTGCCGGGGTGAAATCCTTCGACGAAGCGGGCGTCACCACCCATGAGCAGGCGAATATCGTTGACGCCGTAGCGCATCATCACCAGCCGAGACAGACCCAAACCAAAGGCCCAGCCTTGCCACTCGTCGGGATCGAGACCGCCTGCGCGCAGCACATTGGGATGCACCAGACCGCAGGGCAGAAGCTCCACCCAACCCGACTGTTTGCACACCGAGCAGCCTTTTTGGTCGCAGACTTGGCAGCTGATATCGAGCTCAAAGCCCGGTTCCACGAAGGGAAAGTAGCCAGGCCGCAAGCGAACCTGCACATCGCGCTTGAAGATCGCCGACAGCAGGGTTCGCATCGAATCGAGCAGATGCCCCACCGAGACGTGCCGACCGATCATCAACCCTTCGAGCTGGTGAAAGGTGTGGTCGTGGCTCGCATCGGTGGATTCGTAGCGGTAGACCTTGCCTGGAAACACGGCACGGAACGGCGGCTTGAACTGGTGCATTGCGCGCACCTGACCGGCCGACGTGTGGGTCCGAAGTAGGTGGCCGCCTTCGAGCCAGAACGTATCCTGCATGTCGCGGGCGGGATGCCAGCCGGGAATGTTGAGGGCTTCGAAGTTGTCGAACTCGCTCTCCACCTCTGGGTAGTCCAGCACCGAAAAGCCCATGGAGATGAAGACGTCTTCGAGTTCTTGCTGCACCCGACTCAGCGGATGAACGTGGCCGGGCGCACCATCGAGGCCTGGCAGGGTTTCGTCGAAGGTCGTGTCGGCCAGTTCGGCGGCGATGGCGGCCTGGACGATCGCCTCGCGGCGCGCGGAGACAGCACGGGTCACCTTGCCCCGCAGACCACCAGCCGCAGCACCGAATGCCTTGCGCTCGCTCTTGTCGAGTTTGCCGATGCGCTTCATCAGGGCGGTGACGTTGCCCTTGCGACCCAGCGCGCCCACCTCCGCCTCTCGCAAGGTGGCCAGGGTCGCTGCGGCCTCGATCGCGCCCAGGGCGGTCAGCGCTGCGCTGTCGATGTCGGCCATCCAGGCCGGCGTCTCAGTAGACATCTCTCTCGTCCCCCCATATCAGACCCGCAGGTCTCACTTCATCCGCCGCATCACGTGAAATCCGTAGCGCGTCTCCACCACATCGACACCTCCGAGTGGCAATCGAAGGGCCATTGTCCGAAATGGCGGCATCAACTTGGACCCGGCAGAAACCTCATACCGGCCGTCGCCTGGGTCATCGCTGTAGCGCTGCGCAAGTGCTGAAAAATCAGCTCCCGCGCGCCGGGCGGCGTGCGCGAGTCGTACGGCGAGGGCCAGAGCGGCGCTCCGGTCACGGGCCACTCTACGCCGGCCCATGGCCCCCTTGTACGCCACCAGCACGTGCGCGACCACCGTCTGCTTCGGCGCTTTGAAACCCGGCTTCGGCGGCCGGTCGATACCGCAGCGCGCAGACTCTTCGCCCTGTTCTGGGCAAACGCCGCCGACCAACTCCGGGAGCGGGCGTGGTTTGGGCGTGAATGACGGCGCCATGCGTTTGACGACGTGAAAGCCAAAGCGGGTCTTGATCACATCGACGCTGCCCAAGCCCAAACGGCGCGCAACCGTGATAATTCCGGGCAAGAAGCGGCCTTCCGCGCTGTTGTCGATGGTGTAAACCCCATCCCCGGGCTCGTCGCTGTACTTGTGGATGAGGGTCGAAAAAGCCATGCCTTTGCGCCGTGCGACATGGCCCAACTCCAGCGCCAGTTTGCGGGCAGCCTGTTCGTCCCGATGCGGCGGAGCGCCGGGCAGCGTGCCCTTCCACGCGATAATCACCTGAGCGAGACGCACCTTGTCCGGCGGTCGCTCCATCTCATGCAGACAAGCCGACGCCGCCTCGCCCTCCAGCGGACAGGGCCCAATCAACAGGGAGTCGACAGGCGCAGGCTGCTGAGCTTGGCTGAGCGCGTCCGCTGGCGCTTCGGAGCGCGATTCGGCGTCATTCGATGTTGCGTCTTCACCGCCTGTGCCCGCATCTGGCTCAGTTGGCGCAGGCGGTGCGGGCGGCAACGCGGGCGGATGGGGCTCTTCGAACATCTCTGGCGGCGGCGGCGCCGCTTTTTCCTCATCGCAGCCCAACGCACACAGCACCCCACACAGGGCGACAGCGATGGTGGATAGGTGGTGGAGAACAGACCGAGACAAGAGATTTCCCTAACGCAGCGCACGGGCGTAGGTGTCCATGCGCGGCCGGCATGGTGCTACCGCCCTACTGAGCGGTCAACGCGCGCCTTGTAGCGCCCACAAACCGTGACGCTGCGCCGCACTCGCCGCGGCGTTCTGTTCGAGCGGGTCGGACTTGTCCAAGGCGTTGAATGCGCGTTTGTAGTCGGAGAACGAACCGCCAGCTTCAAAGGCGTGCCAAGCGGCGAGCCCCGTAGCCTGGCCACCCTGACTGAGTCGATATTCGATCCAAGCCCAGCGCGGAGAATCGAAACGCACGTCGACGCGGCGGCGCAGGGCCTTCTGCACCCGCTTGAGTCGGCGCATGACCGTCGGGATATGTTCGAAAGGGGTCTCCGCGAGCGGCGTATGCAGCTTGGGCACAAATGGGCTGATGGTGATCGCCAGGGGCACGCGGGTCGACAAGTCGTTACAGAGATCGATCAACTCATCGAGATCGCGATCTTCCTCCTGGGGCAGCCCCAAAATGAGGTACATCTTCATCTGCTTCATTCGGAACGTGCGCGCCAGCTCCGCGACCTTGCGGAAATGCCGCTCCCGCAGCCCTTTCATCATCTTGCCGCGCATGCGCTGACTCGGCGCGTCCGATGCGACCGTCAGCGTTCGATAGCCGCCGAGGTGGAGCAACTCGACGAATTCTTCATCGAGCATGTCCGCCCGCAAACTGCTGATGCCGACCCCTTTTCCGCGTTCGACGGCCGCCCGAAGCGCCGGTTTGATAAAGGGCCAATCACTGACCGCCGCACCCACGAATCCGACACGCGCTGCGTCGCGATAGATCCCGGAATCCAGGGCGCTGACCACGCGATCGAGCTCAGGGCTTCGCATCGGCGACGCCGGCGCGCGAACGACGCAAAACTTACAGTAACGCGGGCACCCGCGACTGGTCTCAAGCAGCGCCATGTTGCGAAACTCGGAGTCCGGACTCGTCCAAACGCCGTGGGCCGGAATGTGGGCGCCGCGTGCGACCAACACGTTGGGCACTGCGTCGCCATGCAAGCTCGGGACCCACACGCCATTGATCTCGGATAGGACCTTGAGGAACTCGGCTTTGGGCAGATCGGCTTCATAGGCGTCGAGCACGCTCTCTAGGGCATCTTCCGCCTCGCCGACGACGACGGCGTCAACGAAAGGACCGAGCGGCAGGACATTGCTCTGCGTCATCGGTCCGCCAGCGATGATCGGCGGCGCCGAATCGGAGCGGTCAGCGGCCAGCGGTGCGATGCCGCCGGCCTGCAGCATCCAGGCGAGATGCGGGATATCGAGCTCGTAGGCGATGGAAAACAGCACGGACGAAAACGCGCCGAGTGGCTGGCCATGCTCCATACTGCGCAACGGACCGCGCCACGAGGGCTCAAAGCAATCGTCCGGCAGCACGGCGCGTTCGCAGCTGACCGCCGCGCGGCTATTGAGAATGCGGTAGACCACCTGCAATCCGAGCGACGCGCCAGCGACCCGATAGTGATTGGGGTAGCACAGCACCAACTCTTGGGGCGCGCGGCGATAGAGCGTGCCACGCTCGGTCGCGAGGACTGGAGCGCTGCGCCTGGGGTTGTAGCTCATCTTTCGGTCTCGGCCTGCGATTGGATTCGTTCGATTACGCGGCGCACATCGTGCTGTTCTGGAAGTCCGAGCCGAGCCGTGATCATCAAAGCCTCGCCCAGCGCTTCGCCGCAGGCGTGGCCGTTACCACGCATGCCCTCAACTTGGCCAAGTAAAAATAGCGCAGCACCGAGACTGCGGTCGTTTCCGGTGCGCAACAGGGTGACGGCCGTGGAGAGCGCTTGCGCAGCCGGCTCGAGTTGCCGTTGCATCGCCAGCGCTTGGCCGCGAACTGTCCACAATTCGCCAGCGGCGGCGGCTGGCCACTCGGAGGCATCCACGGAACTCAGCGCTTCGAGCGCTTGATCGGGCGCGTTGCGCTCACAGTGCAGTCGGGCCAAGTCGACGGTGCATCGATCAGCTTCCAGGCCGGAATGTAGCTTCGCCGCGCTAGCCAACTCGGCCATCGCGGTCTCCATTTCGCCGCCGAGCCGGGCTGCCGCCGCGGCCCCACGCAGCGCACTGAGTTGCATCGCGATGCTGCCGGCTCGGCGCGCCTGATCGACGGCCTGCGCGAAGACATGGCGCGCTTGGCGTGCGCGCCGTAGACGAAGGAACGCGTCGCCCTGAGCGTACGCAGCCTCGGCCGCCAGACTCGGAAGACGCACCGAAGATGCTTCGGCCATGGCGTGACCGAGGGCGAGCTGAGCCTCGTCGAGTCGCCCAAGCGCGACCAGCGCCTGCCCTCCGACCAGCAAGCTGCGTGCCCGGGTGACGCGATCGTCAGCCTCTCCGCCCGCTGAGGCCGCTTTCTCGGCTTGCTCAAGCGCTTGCTTCGGCGAGCCAGCGCCCAGCAGCGTCGCCGCGAGTCGTGCCCTTGCCCGGCCCCGCCAACGCATCAGCGGATGGCTGTCGGCAAGGTCAACGGCGTCCTCCGCGACTTGCTGAGCTGCAGCTGTGTCGCCGCTAGCACCCAGCGCCGCGGCGAGTAGATCCCGGGCAGCAATTCGCTGCGGCACACTTCCGGCGGCGTCAGCGTGCCCAAGAATCTGCCTTCCGAGGGCCACTCGCTTCTCAGCCGGCGCTGCCAATCGACCGAGGGCAGCTAGTTGGGTGAGGTGCGCGGCGACTTCAACATCGATTCTGCCGGATTCGCCGGCCGCGGTAGCTGCGCGCTCGGCAGTGGCCTGCGCACCTGCCAAGTCTCCGCTAGCGAGTTGGGCATCAGCCAGGAGCGCGGCAGCACGGGCGGCGCCGGCCTTGTCCTTCGCGGCCACGCGAATCGCCTCGGCATCGGAGGCTGCGCGTTCCGCGGCGACGGGGTTACTCGCCTTGAGGGAAAGCACGGCAAAGGCCTCCAGCCTGCTGGCACGAATGGCAGGCTGGTCCGCCAGGGCGGCGGCTGGCGCGTCATTTTGCAGGGCGAAGGCTTCTGCCCACTGCTCGTTGTCCGCCAACGCCAAAACGCGCTCGCTGTCCACCAACGCCGCGAGTCGATCGAGTCCTGCCGTGCGGGCGGCGTTTGCCGCCAAATCAAGGGCCTCGGAAGCGCTGCGCGGGTCGCCTTGGCGCCTTGCCACAACGGCATCGAGTCGCAGGGCGTCGACGTACAGGCTCGAGGCCGACAGCCGCTTGGCGACTTCAGCAGCAGCGGCCAACAGCAGTCGGGCCTCAGCCCAGTTGCCCGCGCGGATCGCTTGACGTGCCCGCACCAGCGCAACGGTGGCCTCAACGACCTCGGACTCATCGGCGACGCGCCGCTGCAATTGCGCGTCTGCGCCGAGAATGTCGCCTTGTAGCGCCACGGCGACGTCTGCCTGAGCACGATGCTCCGCGGCGGCGAGCATCGCTTCTGCCCGCTCTGGACGCGCCATGGACAGCTCTAGCAGGGCCAGTCCGGCCAGGGCCCGCGCGCCCAGCATGGGATTGCCGACGCTGTCTGCCAGGGCATGACAGCGCGACCACCAGCCAGCCGCTGCCTCGGGATTGCCTCCCTGCCACGCCAGATCACCTAAAAGCAACGCAGCAGCAGCCTGCCCGCCCCGGTCATTGGCGCGCTGGAATAAGTCGACGGCGCGCAAGCCGTCCTCATCAGCGGCCGTGAGGTGACCGCCATCCTGGTGCAAGTCGGCGCGTTCGAGGTGCAACCAAGCGACCTCAGCGGCCAGCGGTGTGGTCGCTGGGGTCTGAAGCGGCGCCTGCCCCAACGTGGCATCGAGCAACTGCGCCGCACGGCCAGCCTCTCCGCGCTGGCGCAGCAGGCGGGCCACATCCAGCACGCTGGATTGCTGATCACCAGGTGTGGGGGTCACGACGCTGCATCTCCTCGCACGATCGTCAGCAAGTTTTCAGGCGGACGACCCAACGCAGCGCGGCCGTCGAACAAGCCGATCGGGCGCTGGAGCATTCGAGGGTTTTCGGCCATAGCATCGAGCAACACGTCGTCGCCATCAGAACTCGAAAACCCGTACTTCGTGGCATCCCGCTTACGCAACACATCACGCACGGTCATTCCCAGTTGCGCCAACACGGTCTCGATCTCGGCCCGTGTCAGCGGTTCTTTGGTGTATTCGCGGTAGGTAAATTCGATGTCGTTGTCTTTGAGCAAGGCGACCGCCTTGCGACACGCACTTCAAGTTCGGGTGCAAATGAGCGTCATCATTTTGGAACCTCCTACTCGTCGGCACGCAAGGGTGTGCCGGGCCTCGGAGCGTACGGCCTCCACCTGTGAATGTCATCGATCGCGCCAGCAGACGAATCCCGCCCATGGCGCGTCAGCCCCATGAGGGCCGCGCAAAGTGACCGGGGGAGCGAGGTGACAGATGTTGACCGGAGCGGGGTTCAATCTCATGCCCCATCGATCGTCGGCGGAGCCAGTGAGCAACAGATTCAACATCCGTTTCTGAGGAGACTCGTATGAAGACACGCACTTCTCCCACCCCTCGGCGCCAGCGATGGCTCCTCCCGGTGATCGCGATAATCTTGGGACTCGCAGCGCCCGCCGGCGCTACCACGATAGCCAGCAAATCGGCGCAGCCTGCGCTGGAGCGACCTTGGGCCGCTGGCGCGTATGGCACGTCGTGGCACGGCACCTACGACGGACAGGGATTGGGCGGCCTGCTGCGGTGGGAGGCGTTCCCCGGGACGCTTGGCTTGGAGGTATTCGGCAATCGTGCAGATGTGCGTTGGCCTACAAGCCGGAGAGTGGATGATGTGGTCGGCTTCACGCTATTTACGCCGCTACGCCTACACGACCGGTTGCGCTTGCGACTTGGCGCCGGTTTCTGCTCCATGCTCAGTCGTATCGATCCGCTATTCGAAGGCGGGCCGCGGGATGACGCCATCTTGTTCGGTGCCCACGCGGACGCCGGCGTCGACTGGGCGCTCAGCTCTTGGGTGAGTCTGTTTGGACAGACCCGCGGGTTCGTCTACCACGGCACCGATCGCACGGGCGATGGCGAGGTGGTACGCGGCCAACTCACCTTCCAGCCGGCGGTGCAGATAGACGTCGGATTGAGCTTTCACTTCGGTGGGTAGCAGCGTACGGCGCGGCTCCCGACTGCCGGCGGCTACATTCGCCAGCCGACACCGACGCCAACACTGTGAAACCAGTTGGAGTCCAACTCATTGTCGTAGCGCACGAACTGGTAGCCAAGCGTGCCGAACGCCGGCCCGAGGTCGGCGCGTGCACCAAATCCGGCGGAGAGCCAGAGGGTCGTTGGTGGACGCACGGCTTCATCGGCAACAAAGCTCTGTCCGACCTGGGCCCGGCCGCCAGCGTATAAGGTCAAGCCATCGACCAACGCCCAGCCGGCGCCAGCGTCAACCCAACCGGCGCCCGTGGGGAGGTCGTGGGTCAGACTGTCGTCCAAGTGGTTGTTCCAGCCGCCGGTTCCTACCGCCAAGCCGCCGCCGACGTTGAGTCGCAGTCGATCCCGCGAAAGCCAACGTCGATACCCAACGCCGCCGAGTGCAAAACCGTGCTTCTCTCCAGGCCAGCCTCGACCGAAAATGCTGAATTCAAGCGCTTGTAGCTCGCCAACGCCCAGACGGACATCGCCTTGCCATGCCTCGGAAGGCATCCCCGACACCGTCAGCTCGACCTCGCCATCGCGCACCTGGGATGCCGCGAAACTCAGATCGCCGCGGCCAGGCGGGGCGAACTGAGCGCCACAACCGCCCAATGCCAACGCCGCACAAATCGACAAACCCCAAAAGAACCGACCGGTCACCTGTGAACATCGTCGCATTGTCACCTCCGTCCCGCTCCGGTTGCATGGATAGAGCAATGTTCGTGCCGATGGGCTAGATGTCTGAAATACATAGACTTACCGAGTCTACGTACGATTTCTGGAGCAGCGCATGTCCAAGAGTCGGAGTACGGGCACTCCCGCGCTGGCTAGGGACCGAGTCGGACGTAGAACATCTGCGAGCGTACGTCGCCGAACGCGCGCGCCCAGCCAAGGCGTAGGGAGCCCTGGGCCACAAAAGCCGTCTCCAGGGCAATTGCGAGCTCTGCACCGGCGGAGGCGGCCCAACCGCTGCGAGACGTCCCGTGGCGTAATTCCCCCTCCTCGCCTGCCCAAATGCGAGCGCCATCGGAGAACAAGGACAGCCACGTTCGACCGAGGAAGACCGGGAGCAGATCGAATCCTGTGCCAAACGCGGGCAGGGGTAGGTGCAACGCGGCAGACCCCCACGCCAACGCTCGCCCGGCTATCCAGCGGCCACCAGCGACCGGCGACACGACGCCGCGCACGACGCCAAAGTCGCCCGAGGCGCCCGCGTAGAGCAGCGCCTGCATGTCGACTGGCGGCAGCCCGGACAGGGCGAAGGGCGGGGCGGAGGGATTGTAGGTGGGAGCCCATCCGGCCTTGCTCCGCAGCTCCAGTGCGCGATGACCACCCAGCGCAAACGTCCAACGCCCTCGAAGGTCCACGTGACTCTGGCGCAGATCGCTGCCGAGCAGCGGATCGTCGACGGAGATGTTCAGGGTCAAAGAGCGCCGCCGCTCAGTGACAGACGAGTCGGGATAACGCTCACTGCGGTCATAGCTGATGGCGAGGTCGACGCTGCTGGTCTTGCCGGTGAAGGAGCGATACGGGAGCGGTCCGAAGGGCTCCTCCGGTACCACCGAAGCCTGCCACTCGGCCCGCTCATTTCTGAGGCGAATGAGGCTCGCTCGCCATCCCCAAGACATCGTCCAGCCGCCGCGCGCATAGGGATAGCGCCAAGCACCACCGAGGCGGCCGATCCACTGCTCAGTCGGCAGAGCAAAGGCCGACCAGCCGCTGGTTGCCCACCCAGATGATCCGACCCAGGCCAGATTCAGGGTCCACAACGGCTCGTAGCGGGCGAGCGAAAAGCTGGCGATGACCAAGGCTTGATCGACCTCCAAGTCCGATTGCGCCTGCAATTGCCAACTGAAGAGCTCCAGGGGATCGTGCGCCGCCACCTCGAGGCCGAGGGTCAATTGCGGTGTCGGCGCGGGCGTGTACTGCACGATCGGCGTCCACGACCGCGGCCAGCTCTGGCGTAGCGTCCGGTAGGGGCGAGATGGCGCCGTGGCGGTTTGCGGGGCGTAGCGGAGGGAAGCGATCGACGGTAGAGCGGCAACCGGCGCGGTCACTGGAGCCCGGGTCGGCGGCAAGGGCAGGCGATAGAGGTCGAGGCCGTGCCCCCCCGTGATCGCGGCGACGGGACGACCGTTCGGCGCGATGCTAGTCGATGTGACGCCGGTTTGAGTCCAGCTGGCCATGCGCCAAGTAGCGCCAGGCGTATCGACCGCGAGCGTCGCGGCATCCCGAAAGTTTCCAAGCTGAACGACGGCGCTCAGGGTGGGTAGACCTCGGACCCGGCGCCAGGTCAGATCCGACACCCAACGCACGGTAGCCGGGATGGGGGTGAATCCACGCACCTCCGCGATCCCGGCGACGCCGCGCGCGACAACCGGCTTCGCAGGACCTTGGGGATGCCAACCCGCGCCGTATTTTCGCACCATGATGTGACGCTGCCCGCCCGCGCCCGCCGTCCAATACAGGCGACCATCGTCGGTCAATACGGGGGAGCCCAAGACGACATCGAGGCCCGGCGCAAGAATGAGCGGACGGGGACGAGGCGACCGTGTGCCGCGCTGTGCTGCCCGCAGCATCTCGGTCAGCTCTGCGCTGCGAATCTCGGTGCGCCCGTCGTCACGCACGGCCACCCAGAGGAGCCAACGCCCCGATACGCTCAGGTCACGGGCCCGCATATTCGTGCCCAGACGAATCGGCGTGCCCAACCGCTTAGGGGTGCCCTTGTGCAACCGCGCCGCCATAATCTCTTTTCGTTGGTAGAGTCTGCCGACCGGGCGCGTCGCGGTCCACAGCAGCCATCGGCCATCTGGCGACGGCGTGGCGTCGTCACAATCGAGCTCGCAGCGCCGCAGTACCGTCATCGCCTTGGTCACCGGATTCACCAGCTCCAACTGGGCGAGGCCGTCTGCGGGGGCATGCGCACAGACGACATGCTTGTTATCCGGCATCCAGCGGACCCGACCACGCCACTGGCTGTTTTGGGTCAACCGTTCTGCGGGTGCTGGCAAGGCGCTAGCGCGGGCGGACTCGCCATCACCGGCCGAACTGCCCAGGGTACTGACGGCTGTCTGCATACCGTCCCCATTTCGTGGTGGGACGAGGCCACGCCGCCGGAGACGCTGCTCCAGCTGGACGCGGCGGCGAAGAGCGGCGGTCGCCTGTCGCCACATCACCCGAATCGATCGGCCATAGGTCTGTCGGTAGAGCGTGTTGATACCATAGGGCACGACACGGCCGCCGTAGCCCTGGATGAACCGCTGGAGCTTGGTGTGGCCAAATTTCCGCGCTTGGTAGTCCAGCAACCAGCTGCCAAAGAGATACCAGGAGCGACCGCGGGGCCAACGCACAGGTGAGCCGACCAGCTGCGGCAATGACGGCCAAGTACCATCACGCAAGGCGCCGCGTAGTCTGGCCATGTATCGCGCCCCTTCCGCCCGACCACCGCGCCCCAACTTCCCGGGGCGGCCGCGCACAGCCTTGTCGCCTCCGGGATAGCGGGTCTCCATGTGCACAGCGAAGCCTTCGACCCAAAACCGAGGCAAAAACTGGTTGGGTAGCCACGTCCTGCCGAACACCGCGTTGATGGCTGTGGAGAGACCGCTGGCCTTGCCCAAATGAAAGATGTGCGCGACCTCGTGGAAGACGAGACCTCGGAGCCAATCGCCATTGCCCGAGAGATCGTCCATCGGGGCGGGTGGGTAGGCTCGAATGTGCACATGATCGAAGGGAAATGAGGAGGCGAACCCATTGCTCGCGTCTGCGTAGTCGTCGATCGTCAGTTGGATGGGACGCGGCGGCCGGTAGGACAGCAGCGGCTGCAGCGTGACGACAGCCTCTTGAGCGGTGGCAGCGACCCGAGCCGCAAAAACAGCCAGTCGCAGGGGATAATGAACGCGTACGTGTTGGGTCGAGAGCGTGTGCCAGCGGATCGCACCGTCATGGCCATGCGCGGCCTTCGGTGACGCGGTCAGTACAAGCCCAAACAGGACAAGCAGACTGAAGATGCGGGCTAAAAGTGAAATTCTGACCATCATTCGCATCGCAGCAGTCGTCGTCGCAAATGTCGCAGCGAACCCGGGTCGTCGTCCAAAGTCGGAGCTCATGGTCCGTCGATGACAGCGAGAGCCGATGCCATCAAGCCGCACCAGAAGCTTGTTCGTACTGCGCGGCCAGGTGATCGGGCATCTCGGCGTAGACGTCTTCAAACAGGGTGCGCAACGCGGGCGGGCCGACCGGCTCCACCTCTGAGAGCAGACTTCTGATCTCTGTATCGCAGTCACTCCGCCACGCAGCGGCAGCGTCAATGGTCAGCGCGCCCTTTCCGATCAACCAAGTTTCCAGGCGCGCGATCGGGTCGAGTTGACGCCAGCGCTCGGTGACCGACTCGTCTCGGTAACGGCTCGGATCGTCAGAGGTCGTGTGGGCACCCACGCGGTAGGTCAACGCCTCGATAAAAACCGGCGGCTCACCCCGGCGTGCACGGGCCACCGCCTCCTGCATAACGAGGAGCACGGCCAACGCGTCATTGCCATCGACCCGCACGCCGACCAATCCGTAGCCCACCGCCTTCATCGCGAGCGTTTCGGCGGCGCACTGCTTGGCGGACGGCGTGCTGATCGCCCACTGGTTGTTCTGGCAAAACAAGATCAGCGGCAGTCCCAACCCGCCTGGCCGCATCACCCCGGCAAAATTCATCGCGACGTGAAAGTCGCCCTCGCTGGTCGCCCCATCGCCGATCGCGGCAAAACACAGTGGCCGATCCGCCTCATTCGGGTGGCGTAATGCCATGGCGTAGGCCGTGCCGACCGCCTGTGGAAACTGGGTCGTCATGACCGAGGAAAGCGTGATGTAGCCATGTTCCCGCGAGCCGTAGTGACACGGCATCTGCCGGCCTTTGGTGCAGGTATCGTCTTCGTTGCCAAAGCAATGGGATAGCCAGGTGCGCAGGGAAAAACCGCGGTGCAGCGCCATGCCGCCTTCACGTAGCGCCGGGTGGATCCAGTCGGTGTTCTCCATGGCCTCAGCGGCCGCTATCACCGCCGCTTCTTGGCCGGTCGCAGCACCGTAGAAACCGATACGTCCCTGCCGCTGCAAAGCCAGCATGCGCTCGTCGATCTGCCGAACCCGAACCATGGACCGCCACATCCCCAAGGCAACGCCAGCATCCACCGCTGGGGCGTCGCCCACCTCAGCGCCTTCTTCGTCCAGGACCCGAAACAACCCCCGAGCTTGGCTCAGATCGTCCGGGTCGAAGGAGGGGAAGGGAGACGTGTGGCGCGTGTCTGGCATGGCGTCCTCTCAAGAGTGCGGCGGCGTTTTATCACAACTTCGCGTTTCGCCGCGACGACGCGAGCCCCCCATGGCATCATCCCAGTCTCAGGAGGAAACCATGAGCGCAATCTCAGTGCCCGTGCTGCTTGGCGGCGCGGTCGTCGTGCTGTTGATCTACGTCGTCCTTCGCGACATCACCCAGAAACAACACGCCATCAAGCATAACTATCCGATTATCGGCAGGTTACGGTACCTGCTGGAGCGATTTGGACCAGAGCTGAGACAGTATATTGTCACCAACAATGACGAGGAGCGGCCTTTTTCGCGCGACCAACGTCGATGGGTGTACGCCAGCGCCAAACAACAAAACAACCTCTTCGGTTTTGGCACCGACAATGAAGTCGAGGCGGTCGACAACTACCTCATCTTCAAACAGGCGACCTTTCCCTACGCCGGTGAGGGCTTTCCAGGGCCGATGGATGCCGTGCCCTGCACCAAGATCATGGGTGGGCCGCGCGGCCGAAAACACGCCTTTCGGCCCGCATCGATCGTCAATTCGTCAGCGATGAGCTTTGGTTCGCTCTCTGCCACAGCGGTGGAAGCGCTCAATCGCGGCGCGGCGCTGTCCGGGTCGTTGCAGAACACCGGCGAGGGCGGGATCGCCTCTCATCACGACCATGGCGGCGGGCTCATTTGGCAGATCGGAACCGGGTACTTCGGGTGTCGCGACGGCGACGGCAACTTTAGCCTGGAGATGCTGAAGGACCGGGTCGAGCGCTTCGATGTGCGCATGCTGGAGATCAAGCTCAGTCAGGGGGCCAAACCGGGTAAGGGCGGTGTGCTGCCAGGCGCCAAAGTGACCCCAGAAATCGCCGCGATCCGTGGTGTTCCAGTGGGGGAGACGGTCTATAGCCCTTCGTCTCACAAGGCGTTTTCCGACGCCGACAGCATGCTCGATTTTGTCGAGTTGCTCGCAGCCGAAACGGGGCTGCCAGTGGGGATCAAGAGCGCCGTCGGGCAGACGGACTTTTTCGTGGAGTTGGCCGAGCTCATGAGCGGCGGTCAGCGCGGCGTCGACTTCATTCAGATCGATGGTGGCGAGGGCGGCACGGGTGCGGCGCCGTTGGTCTTTAGCGACCACGTTTCGCTGCCGTGGAAGCTCGCTTTTACCCGGGTCTATCGGATTTTCGCTGAAAGACAGCTGCAGCACGATCTCGTGTGGGTCGGGTCAGGTCGTCTGGGTCTGCCGCCTGATGGCTTGCTCGCGCTGGCGCTCGGATGCGACATGCTGGCCGTCGCGCGAGAGGCGATGTTGGCGATTGGCTGTATCCAAGCGCAGAAGTGTCACACCGGCCACTGCCCTGCCGGCGTGGCGACGCAGCAGCGATGGTTGATGAAGGGGCTCGACCCGACGTTGAAAGGACACCGGTACGCCAACTACATCGGCACATTGCGCCACGAGCTGCTCGCCTTGGGGCATGCCATGGGGTACGCCCATCCGGCGCTGGTCGATTTGGATGCGATCGAGATCATCGACGGCGGCTACTCGTCTCGACCCGCCCGAGAGGTCTTTGGATACGACAGCGGTTGGGGGGCGATAACTGATGCGCAGCGTGCAGCTGTGTTGGCGACCCGCACGAGTTAGCCGTAGGAAGAAGTAGCCACTACCAAGGCGACGGGGTGCCTTGCGGCGAGACCCACTTTCCTGGACGCACCGCGATCGTGCCAGCTGTGCACTGGGTCTTGTTGCAGAGTTTGTGGGTGCCGATTTCGACCAGACGTGCGTCCTCGATTCCCCAAACCGTGTGAGCCACCAAGAAGCGCCCTGGCAGCGTGGCGTTGGCGCCGGCAAGCGCGGTGGCAAGCTGCGTTGAGAACACCTCATGGGTGTGCCCCGGATGCAGTCTTAGACCGATGAGGATGCGCTTTTGACCCATAGCAGCCGGCGAAGAAGCGTCCGCCTGCCCGCTGATTTTCCATGTCACTTGACGAGGGGCGTCCGTGTGCCAAGCCACGTAGCTTAGTCGCAATCCTAGGCTGCCGATGAGGACAATGGCAGAGAGCCACAGCGCACCAGTCTGCATACCACGCGCCTGATGACGCCAAGCGACGATGCCGACCGTCAGCAATGCGAGGCCGAGGCCGGCGACCATCATGAACGCCCAGCCCCACAGCGCACTGGACAGCAAAACGCCAGCCGCCAACGCGACAGGTAAACGCGGGTCGTCGCGCAACGGCGTCGGCTCTCCTCGGTTCATTCGCGCCATGGGCTCCTAGATTGTTCTGTCCGGTGACTATCCGCTGACCGGGCGATGTTCGCAACAAAATCAAAGCATCACGGCCGTGTATCGATAGGCTCAATTCGGCGGCAGCGTCCGATGATTCCGGCATGACCGCCCGCGGTCAGCTTGTGAAGCGCGCCGCCACCGTGGCTCATTTTCGACCATCGCTTGACGCTTGGGGCGATCGCCGGTCGACTGATCCCCGCGCCGGCACGCTCGCCAGCTTCAGGAGTCTACCTTTGCCCAGCCATCGCCAACTCACCCACTCGTGGTCGCTGCAGATGTGGATGGGCTGGGGTCTCGTCGCTGGACTGTATGGCGCACTGGCCGCGTGGAGCCTCTCCGGCCTCGAACCCGGCCGCTGGGCAGATCGAACGCTCGTCCTCACCGGTCTGGGCGCGCTGCCCGTGCCGATCATCCTGCTCGGCTGGCTCACCACGCCCAAATTCGCAGCGACCCGCCGTTTTCTCGGCCAATCGCCAGCGGGCATCTTCGAGCAATCAGTTCGTGTCAGTTGGCGGTTGATCGCAGCGCAACTGAGTGCGCCGGTCGGCGTGATCGTTGCGGGAACCGTCTTGGGCCTTCCGACAGATCAACTGCTGCTCGCCGCGGCGCTGGTCACCATGGGGACTGTGGGAGCGGCGCTGATGGGCATCGGTCTCATCGCTGGGGCGTTGGTGACCATCGGCAAAGGTACGCCAGGGCTGTGGAAGAAGATGGCCGGGGTTGCGTACGGGCCACCTGAGACGGCACCGCTGCTCTATGCGCCGGCCATGGCGTTTCTGGTGGGTCTGATCCCAGTGGCGCTACTGGCTGCGATGTGGAACGCAGCCCCGCAACTGTTACCCGCCGACCGAGCGTGGATCGCTGTCGGATTCGTCGCGGTGATGATGTTCCTGTGGGCCCGACGTCAATGTGCGCAGGCATCTTCTTGTGCTCACAATGCGCTGATCACCGTCGCACAAGCCCATGCCACGCCATTTGCGCTGGATGAGGAGGCTCCGCAGCCACCGGACTGGTTGGTAGATGGCTCGGCGAGCGGCCGGTTCCTGGGTCGCGCGTGGGTCCGGCGCTATCCAGCAACCGTTCTCAGCAGCGCGCTCATCGCCGGGGCGATCACGTTGAGTCTGTCCCGCAAGTCCCCGGATTGGGTGGTGCTGTGTCTGTGCATCGCCGCCACGCTGTACGGGGGACTCCGCGGTCTCGGGCTGCTCGCCGCCGGCCCCGAGCTTGTGGACGCCGGACGTTGGCTGGGCGCGCCTAGGCTGGAAAAGGCCGAAGCCTCCTTATCGCGGCGCCTCGCGCTCCCGTCGGTGCTGGTGGTAGCTGCCGGGTGGGTCTCGGGCGCGTGGCTTGCGGCGCTCGCGGGGTGCTTCGGCGGGATGCTTGGGGCAGCGTTGGTGGGCAAATATGCCGGGCGCAATGTGGGACTCTGGCTCGGAAGGACCGCCTTGGTTGCAGCGCTGATGTTGTCGACCGCCGCGGGCTGACGAGGGCCAATAGAAGGCGCTCAGCTCCCTGCTCACCAATAACGAAGAGAACAAGCGGCGCGCCCCCCCAATAATCAAGAAAGCTAGCGACGTGCTGCGATAGTCATGAAATGACGCAGCACGTCGCTAGACGCCGTGGATCGTTGTGCGGCACCCTCCGCGTCCCATGACCTCTGCCCTCGCTGCACGCCAGCTCCAAAAATCTTGGCTCTCTCAACCCGTCTTGCGCGGTATCGACATCGATCTCGCACCGGGAACGATCACGGTATTGCTCGGTGCCAATGGCGCCGGCAAGAGCACGCTCATTCGTATCCTAGCGGGAGATTTGCTGCCGGAACGCGGGATCGTGAAGGTCCACGGTGAGCCGATCGCCAACGGGGCGTCAGGGCTGGCTCACGTCGCGCAATCCCCGCCGCTCGCGCCGTTCCTGTCGGTCCTTGAGCATGCCGAGGCGATGATTGGTTGGCGAAAGCTGGACCGCACCACCACCTTAGAGCGACTGCACCGGCACGCTGAGGCGCTAGAAATCCACCGCGCGCTGGACCGCCCAACCCGCGTACTTTCCGGCGGTATGAAGCAAAAAGCGGCCCTCTGCTTGGGGCTGGCAGCAAGCACGCCTGTCTTGCTCCTCGATGAGCCCCACACCGGTCTCGACATCCGCTCAGCGCTGGCCCTTCGCAAGCTGCTTAAGGCACACAGAGACGAGGGATGCGCCATTTTGGTGGCCAGTCACCTCGCCGAATCGGCGCTGGCGATCGCGGACCGCGCTGTTGTGTTGAGCCACGGACGACTGACGCTAGATCTCGATGACGCCACGCTTGCAGCCTTTGATGGCGACGCCCGGGCCTTCGAACAGGCGGTGCTCGAAGCGATGGATCGCGGAGATGCGGCCGGTGGTGAGTCAGAGCCTGTCCGATCGAACCTCTAGTCCACCGGACACGATAGCGGCCCACAGTCGGTCTCTGCGGGAGTCTCCATGACAGCGATAGACAAGCGCTACGTCGGCGATCGCCTCACGGTCACCGGCGCGCGGCAGCACAACCTCAAGGGTGTCGATCTCTCCGTACCCAAGAATAAGCTGGTCGTATTTTGCGGCGTCAGCGGCTCGGGCAAGTCCTCCTTGGCTTTCGACACACTCTACGCCGAGGGGCAGCGCCGCTACGTCGAGAGCCTATCGGCCTATGCCCGCCAGTTTCTCGGCCAGATGGACAAACCGGTCTACGACCACATCCGCGGCCTATCGCCGACCATCGCCATCGATCAGAAGACCACGGGCAGTAATCCCCGCTCCACCGTGGGCACGATCACCGAAATCTACGACTATCTACGGGTGCTCTACGCCCGTGCCGGCCAGCAGCATTGTCACGCTTGCGGCGCAGTCGTGGGCACGCAGGAGCCAGCGCAGATCGTCTCCGATTTGCTCGCACTGCCTGAGGGAACGCGACTGCTCGTGTTGGCGCCCCTGGCACGCGGACGCAAGGGCACTTTCGCCGACACCTTTGCCGACGCGCTGAAAGGCGGCTACCTGCGTGTCCGTATCGACGGTGAGGTCCGGCGTCTCGAGCCCGAGCTAGCGCTCGACAAACAGAAGAAACACGACGTGGATTTGGTTATCGATCGCGTGGTCATCCGATCGTCGGACAGGCTGCGTTTGACCGACAGCGTCGAGACGGCTCTCAAGGCAGGCAAGGGGCAGTGCGCCGTCGCCGTCGTGCGCAAAAAGGGTGAAGATCCGGGCGAAAAGCCGCTGCCATTCGAGGAGAAGGCCTACTCGGAGGCGCTGTACTGCGACACCTGCGACATCAGCTACCCGCCGCTGACGCCGCAGCGCTTTTCCTTCAACACGCCCCAAGGCGCCTGCCAAACGTGCAACGGACTGGGAATCGCATTGAAAGCCGATCCAGATCGCGTGATCCCGGATGACACGCTGACCGTGCGAGGAGGTGCCATCGCGCCGTGGGCCAAGCAGGTAGAGAACAACTCGTGGACGCGCCGGCTGTTGGAGGCCTTGGAGCGAGACTACAAGGTCGACCTCGATACGCCATGGAAAGATCTATCGAAACGGGACCGGAAGCTGTTGATGTACGGCGCCAAGAAGAAGGTAAAGGTCAAGCTCGATGGCAACAACGGCAAGGGTGAGTGGGCGATGCGCTTCGAAGGCATCCTCAATCAGATCGAGCGGCGCTGGAAAGAGACCGCGAGCGCGCAGATGCGGGATCACTACCGCACGTTCTTCGTCGAACAGATCTGTCCAGGGTGTGACGGCGCCCGTATGCGCAAAGAGAGCGCTGCGGTCCAACTCGCCGGCCAAGTGCTGCCTCATCTATCCGCCATGCCGGTCGCAGATCTGACGACGTGGTTCGGACAACTCGCGCTCGAAGGCAGCAAAGCGGCCATCGCCAAAGAGCTGATCAAAGAGATCAGAGCACGACTCGGTTTCCTCTCCGATGTGGGTCTTGGTTACCTGAGTTTGGGCCGTGCTGGGCAAACGCTGTCGGGCGGTGAAGCGCAGCGGATTCGTCTGGCATCGCAGGTCGGCAGTGAGCTGACCGGCGTCCTGTACATCCTCGATGAACCCTCCATTGGCCTACACCCACGGGACACGCGGCGGCTGCTAACCACCCTGGAGCACCTCCGCGCGATCGGTAATTCAGTGTTGGTGGTGGAACACGACGAAGAGACCATTCGCGCGGCCGATCACATCGTCGATTTTGGTCCACGGGCCGGAATTCAGGGCGGGGAAGTCGTCGCTGAGGGCTCCGTAGCGGATGTCATGGCGAGTCCACGATCGCTCACGGGCGACTGGCTCGCGGGCCGCCGGACCATGCCGCAGCGCACCGAGCGCAGAACTGCGGCGGGCTGGATCCATCTACGAGGCGCACGAGCGAACAACCTGCAGGGCGTCGATGTAGACCTGCCGACCGGCTGTTTTTCGGTGGTCACCGGGGTCAGTGGCGCGGGAAAGAGCTCGCTCATCTCGGGCACGCTGTTGCCGGCGCTGGCCAACGCGCTCCACAAGTCGGAACGCAGGGTCGGGGCGCATGACGCCATCAGTGGCCTCGACGCCATCGATAAGGTGATCGAAGTGGACCAGCGCCCCATTGGCCGCACGCCCAGATCGAATCCAGCGACCTACACCAAGGTATGGGACAAGATCCGCGCCGTATTTGCGACCCTGCCCGACGCGAAAGTTGCCGGGTACAGCGCCGGGCGCTTTTCCTTCAACGTCAAAGGCGGACGCTGCGAGCACTGCAAAGGTGACGGGCTCCTGAAGATCGAGATGCACTTTCTCGCGGACGTGTACGTGCCATGCGACGTCTGCGAGGGCCGCCGCTTCAACGATGCGACGCTGCAGGTACGCTACAAAGGCTACTCCATCGCGGATGTGCTGGGCTTGAGCATCGATGAAGGCGTCGAGCTCTTTACGAATCACCGACACATTCGACGAATCCTGGAGACGCTGCAGCGTGTTGGGCTGGGTTACCTTCACCTCGGGCAAACCGCACCGACCCTCTCAGGCGGAGAGGCCCAGCGGGTCAAGCTGGCAAGAGAGCTGGCGCGTGCTGATCGTGGACACACCTTGTATGTGCTTGATGAACCGACCACGGGCCTGCATTTTGAGGACGTCTGCAAGCTGCTTGCCGTCCTGCAGGAGCTCGTCGATCGCGGCAACTCGGTCCTCGTGGTCGAGCACAATCTCGACCTTATCCGCGTGGCCGACCACGTCATCGATCTGGGACCGGAGGGCGGCCAAGCGGGTGGCTTGGTGGTCGCCGTCGGAACGCCGGAAGAGATCATGGCGTGCGAGCAGAGCCACACGGGCCGCGCGCTGCGCGGACAAGCCTGATTCGAATCGCACTCAATTCGGGTAGCGCTCATGTCGGCTCGACAGAGACCGCATCGCTAAAAATGGAACCGGCCGCTTTCGCGGCCGGTTCGGCTTCACGTGGGCCGATAAACGACCCTCGCCAAGTTGCATGTGCGGCGGACTAGAAGGCGTCCGCCTATCACTACTTGCGCTTGGCGCGAATCTTGGCGAGACGCTTGCTCTTGATGGCTTTCGCGCGAGCAGCCTTGACCGAGGCTTTCGCCTCGCTCTTTTCCCAGTCCTTGGTCTGACGGTGCAGATCGACAAGGCGCCAGGGGCTGTAGCCCTCGAGCTTGGCGCGGTAGCCCTCTTCCGGGGTTCCCTTGGGGAAACGCAGCGCGACGATCGACTCGATGAGCCCGTCCTTGCTACCGAAGCTGGACACCATGCGCTTGGTGGCGCGGTGGTGGTTGATCAGGCGGCTGTTGCTCACCTGCAGCAGAGCGCTGCGCAGCTCGTCCGTGCTGTCACCCATGAGGCCCATGATCTCGTCGACGAGGGCGCGCTTGCCACCAAAACCGGCGCCAACGCGCTGCTTTGGGGTCGGTGGAGTGACTTGCTTCGTACCTTTTTTGCTGTTGGCCATGGGGCCCTCCTCAAATCCACCCTTGGGGCGGCGTTAACGTAGCGCCAGCGTCGATGCGCCGGTCGTGCGATGGCCCGAAGGCCGTACCCGCAAAGAAGCGGGGTCGGGCGAATACCCCACGTAGCTCATAAACGCAAGGAACTTCCAGTCTAATGGGTGCTGCGACGACCTAGCTGTCAGACTTCGAGACCGACTTCTTGCGGCTGGACCGAGCCGCGCCGTCTGGGCCAGCCAAGAGCTCCGGCCGATCCTTGGCGGTGGGGGGCAACTCCACTGGCATTTCAGCGTCTTTTTTACCCTCAGCCTTCAGCTTTGCGATGAGAATTCCAAGCGCTGCAACCCGCGATCGCGCCGATTTTCCGGCACTTTGACTTGGCCATCGCCGCGCGATCTCGCGCTGGAGCTCCAGCTCCCGGCGACGCCAATCAACCGCCCCATAGGCGCTGGCTAAAACCGTGTAGTCGGCGACACCATGACCCCGTACAGGGAAGCGGCGCATCAACTCGTGGCTGCGAAAGATGACGCCCATTGGCTTTTTGCGCCCCTGGTAAAATCGAATAACATAGCGATGTTGTGCCATTTGCAGCTCAATGCAGCGGTCGCGCATCGTCAATGCTTGCGGGCCAAAATCGGAGGTCGGGTAGCGGCGAATAAACGCCTCCAAGTAATAGCGCGCGCGCTCCACGGTGCTGAGATCCATTTCAAACACGGGCGGAAGCAACCAAAAATCGGTTGGGACGAGCTGAAAGTAGCTCTGAGCGATGCGAAAACGCGCGTAGGGCACGTTGGACGACCCGTCGTGGCGACGCACGTAGCCCTGGTACACCTGCACTGCCTCCTCATACTTCGATTGGGCGAACAGGGTGTCGGCGAGACGAATCCGAGCGACAGTCGTCGCCGCGAGGTAGGCGGGCATTTTCACGACGCCCGTAAAGGTCTGCTGCGCTTCCAGAAAATTCGACGAGGCCATGCTCTTGAGACCATCGACGTACGCCGCCGCAGCCTTGTCCTTTGGCCGCGTCTTCACCTGAGCAGTCTTGGCGCAACCACTCACCATCAACATGACCGCAAACAAACACGGAAAAGTCGTGAGCAGGGCGGCACGCTGGAACGATGATCCAGCGCTGTCAGGCTGAAGCGATTGGGATGGATCTAGCACAACGCGCTCCGTCGACGACCAGCTCGGTCGGGCGGCAGAGAGTGTGCCGCGACCGACGGTAGTGCAAGGGGCCCTTATATCAGTCCCATGGAGAAGGCGACCCCGGCGATGATCGCAGCGAGAACCGCGACCGCGATGACGATGACGGCAGGCGATGTCTTGCCGGACTTTTCGAGGGTCACTTTCTCGGGCATTGGCCGGGCGCCTGTCGTGCGGCGTGGGTCACCGGCTGCGCTCGGCGTGGAGCCACTCGCGCGACGAACAGAACCGCTCGCTGACCGAACAGCACCGCTCGCACGACGGTCAGAACCGCTAGCGCGACGTACCGAACCGCTCGCACGACGGTCAGAACCGCTAGCGCGACGTACCGAACCGCTCGCACGACGGTCAGAACCGCTGGCGCGACGAACAGAACCGCTAGCGGGCCGCACGCCTGCATCATCGGATGGCTCCAAAGACTCTTCAACAAGATCAGAATCTTGAGGCTCGTCCGAGTCAGCGCCAAGCGGCCCTTCTTCCGTCGGCTCCGGGCCAAAGCTGAGCGATGGCGCGATCTGCATTTCTCGTTGAGCCGAGGCGATGGCGTCGACACGCGCAATGTCGTCAATCGCCGATCGCATAGATCCATGGCGAACTTTGATGGGAGCACCGCCAGCCACCGCCCACGCCTTGTCGCCGGACAAGCCATCACGAGCGGCGTCCATAAACGGCGCAAACGGTCGCCAGCTCTCCCCGTCACGGGAGATCTCCATGTCCGCCGGATCTTTGGAGCTGACCCAGCCCATCAAGGCATCAAGACTGTGAAAGTTGTAGGTCAGACCGGGCGGCGCCTTCAGCTTCCACTCGTCGGAATGAGGTTGGGCCGCTTCGACCGCTGGCTCGTCATTGTGTGCCACCAACACCGCTTCAGTGACTGCGGGCGCTTCCCCGGCGTCGTCTGTCGATCCCACGGGAGCGAGCCCCGCCTCCACGGTCAATTGCGCAACGAGATCGTCGACGCTCATCTCGGGGTCGGTGGCTTCAGAGAGGCCCGCAAAACCCGCTTCATCCCCAGCTACTGCGACCTGCGAACCTGCGACGTCATCAGCTGTGACAATCGGATTATCCGACTCGGTGGGCAGCTCGGTGATCGGCAGCTCTTGGGTTTCGTCCATGGCGATATCGTGTGCTTTCACCTGGGTGGGGGCTTCCGGCACAACCGGGGTCTGCACTGTGGCGTTGGCATCGTGACCGGAGTCAGCAATGGCCGGCGTGACCGCAGTATCGTCCTCATCAATGATGGTAGCCGGCGCAGCCTTGACCGCATCCGTCACCTTGCGCGCTTTCGGCTGAAAATGACCGCAGTGCGGGCAGCGGATTCGACCGCCGGTGATGGTGACGCTGTCGCCGGAAGTGTTGAACGAACTCCAGCAACTGCCGCAAACGTAGTCGGTCACGTCGGTGATTGGTCGGGCGTCAGACACCGAGGCTCCTCAGACAGTGCGTTTCGCACGTGGTTGCCAGCGTCGGTTCCCTAGCCCGGGCCCGCTGGGGCACGGAAGCGTAGCAGCGGCAACCAAACCCGGTCAATCGGCCACATCCACGGGACGTTCATCGAGGAGACGCCAGATTGTGTCGTGCAAGGCCGGCCGTAACTGGCGAATCAGAACAGCTTGATCCCGTGAAGGATGGACGCGATTGGTCAGTAGCACCACGGCGGCCTGCCGAGACGGGTCCATCCAGACGCTGGTCCCCGTGAAGCCGAGGTGGCCGAACGCGGCCACGCTCGCCAGGGAACCGGCACTTGTATACCCGGTCGAGGGCGTGTCGAAACCACAGCGCCAAGTCGTCTCATCGGCCGCCGCCGTCGACACCCAAGCCGCCACGAGGGATGGCGGTAGAGCGCCGATCGCGGTCACACCGCAGGCCGGAAGCAGCCAGGTCAGCGCCCAGGTCAACACATCATCGACCGTCGAAAACAGGCCAGCATGCCCAGCCACACCATCTAACCCTGCACAGTTATCGTCGTGGACGACTCCCTGCAACGGATCGCCAAGCGGGCACCGCGGCGGCCAAACCTCAGTCGCCACCACTGCATCACCAGACGCTGGTTTGGCGCTAACTCGCCGAAATACCGCACTGGATAGCCCAAGAGGGGCTGCAATTCGCTCCGCAAAAAGTTGGTCGAGTGGGGTGTCATACACAGCTTCCAGCAGGAGACCGAGAGCGATGAACCCGAGGTCGCTGTAGACCGCCTTTGAGCCGGGTGGATGCGCGAGTGGTTCGTTCAAGACGGCGCTGCAAATGGCGGCCTGTCTCGCATCCGGGGATAGGCCCGCAGTGTCAGCATAGAAGTCACGCCAAGCCAACGCGCCCGACCCGTGAGCGAGTAGACTGCGCACGGACTGACCGCCGAGCGATGTGTCACGCGCGGCCGGCAGCCCGTGCGCCAAAGGTTGGGCGAGGTCGATCTTTCCGCTCGTGACGGCCTGTGCGAGTAGCGTCGAAGTCACCATGGGCTTGGTCAGGGACGCCAAGTCGAACACGGACGTGCGGGAGATCGGCAGCCCGGCCGCAGTGACTAGGCGGCCCTGTCGGCGACGCACGCGGAGCGTCGTGCCACGTGTCAGTACAGCGCGCTCTCCGCTCGTTGTAATGACGCCGAGCGCGATGGCTGAACCCATGCCGTCTAAAAGTGCCCGATCGACGATGGGGCCGACGACGCGCGTCAGCTCTGACTGCAACGGAGGTCGTGTCTGAGGCTCACTCACTTGCCGCGCTCGCATCTTCAGCGGTGCGCCCGAGCCAGTCGGATACCGACTCCAGCGGCGTCAAAAACCCATCGTCGACGGAGAGCAAGTAGCGCAGTCCCAGGGCGGCGGGCTGACACCGGCTGCCATGGCCGACAGGCAAGCCCGCGAGGCACGGAATCTCCAGATGGCGCGCCCACCACGCCAAGCACGACTCGGCGGCACCTTCCGGTTGGCAACCTTCAAACGTCCCCAACGCCAGCCCGACTACCCCCTGCAATGCGCCCGATCGGGACAGCTGAGCCATCATGCGATCAATGCGATAGGCAGGCTCTCCGATCTCTTCGATGAGTAAGATCGCGCCAGCCAAACGGGGCTGTTCCGGCGTGCCACAACAGGACGCCAGCAGAGCTAGGTTGCCTGCGACCAGCGTGCCCTCGACGCGACCGCTCACGTGAGACACGGGCGAGATGCACCGCAAAGCGGGGAGCCGATCAGGCGCTGCCAACCAAGCGCGTAAGGTCGACTGCGAGTCTTCATCGAGTCGGGAGAGTTGGGTAATGACCGGGCCGTGAATGGCGACGCCCGCTGGCCTGTCATACAGCCTCGCCAACAGCAGCGCCGTCGCATCGCTGAGACCGACGAGCGGGACCGCCCGCTTGGCGAGTCGACTGAAGCCTGGATCATCCTCCGCCGCCCCATGAGCTGGCATGGTGGTGTCCCGCGCGGACGTCACCCGAGCCGCCCAGGCTCCGACGGCGTCGAGGGCACTCAGGGTGCGCAACGCACCGGAACCGCCGCGACCGCACCACACGGCATCGACGTCCTCCACCGCGAAAGCGCCGGCCAGATCTTGCGCCCGGGCGAGGTCTGGACCTGCCAGAAAGCCCATGGGCCCTGGCGGGGTGGTGCTCGGTCCATCAACCCGCACGCCTGCAGCTTCGAGCCAGGCGATCCCGCGTTGTAGGGCGTCTGGATCGGGGACCGGAGAACTCGGCAAGACAATACGAACGCGCTCGATCGGTTGGTTCAGCATGCTCCGAGGGTGCCGAGCGGTCCCACTGGAGGCAACCCTGAGATGTCGGGCGAGCTCCCAGCGCCGACAATAGCGCAGCCCAGTCGGCACAATGGCGTCGAATTCATCGTTCAATCGCCGTAAACCAGCTACGGGCAGTGACAAGATTCACGCTCGCCGATACCCCCGCAATCATGGATGCTGTCAGGGCTGATACGGCATCGGGCGCCCCATAAATGTAGATGCCATCGCGATAGTCGCCGACCCTTCCCTGCCACGGGGGTGCGTGCTAGGTTTCGCGCCGCTTTCAAGCAGGCCATGTCACGCGATTTTGGCGTGATCGGCCTCGCTCCAGGAGTCCCCGGTATGAGCGACAATCTCGGCACCACCGCCCCGCACGTTTCCGTCGAGCCCGTCTCCGTCATGGCGCCGGACGGCACCGTGCTTGACCAAGACTTTGTAGACACCATCCCCGAAGCGGATCTCGTCGCGCTCTATGAAGCCATGCTCGCTCAGCGGGTCTACGACGATCGCATGATCAAAATGCAGCGTCAGGGGCGTCTCGGGTTCTACCTCGCATGCACCGGCGAAGAGGCCTGCTCGTATGGCCCCGCGTACGCGCTACAGGCACAAGATTGGTTCTATCCAGCCTACCGCGAGCCCGGTATCGCCCTGTGGCGAGGCATGCCATTTCAGGCGTGGATCGACAATATGGTCGGCAACTGTGATGACCCGGTGAAAGGTCGACAGATGCCGGTTCACTGGACCGCACGCGCCCAGAATATTGTCTCGATCTCGTCGCCGGTCGGCACCCAGATCCCGCAGTGTGTCGGCAGCGCCTACGCCGCCAAGTTGCGCGGTGACGACGCGGTCTCGATCTGCTTCTTTGGCGAAGGCACCTCAAGCGAGGGCGACTTTCATGTCGGCTTGAATTTCGCCGGTGTGTGGAAAGCGCCCGCCATCTTCTTCTGTCGCAACAACGGGTACGCCATCTCGACACCCTACGAAAAGACCACCGCCGCCAAACACATCGCCCTGCGCGCCCACGGCTACGGCATCCGCGGGGTGGTGGTAGATGGCAACGACATCCTCGCCGTCATCAAAGTCGTGCGGGAAGCAGCCGAATGGGGCCGTGCCGGACATGGGGCGACGCTGATTGAGGCGAAGACCTATCGTATCGCGGCGCACAGCACCTCAGACGACCCGACGAGCTATCGCACGCGGGAAGAGGAAGCCCACTGGGGCGAGCGTTGTCCGTTGAAGCGGCTGCGCGCTTACCTCGAGACCAAGGGTCTGTGGGACGAAGCGCGCGAGCAGGCTTGCATCACGGCGTCCAGCGAACGCGTCATCAGTGCGCTTGGCGTCGCTGAAGGCAAGCCGCATCCGGACCTAGATACGGTATTTGACGACGTGTTTGCCGAGCGCCCCGCGCATCTGCAGGCCCAGTATTCCGAGCTAAAAGCGCACTTGGCGTCCGGACAATCGGCCTACAAGCCCAAATAGCGCGGACCGAGTTGCCCACCTGAACTGACCCGAACGCCCAAACGTGGGCACGTGAACAAGGACTCCTGATGGCCAAGATGAACATCATCCAAGCGGTCAATGACGCACTCCACCTCGCGATGAAGAGCGACGACAATGTGGTCGTGCTGGGTGAGGATGTAGGCAA
This sequence comes from Myxococcales bacterium, assembly GCA_023954815.1. Lineage (GTDB taxonomy): Bacteria > Myxococcota_A > UBA9042 > UBA9042 > UBA9042 > UBA9042. The sequence goes on from JAGSHB010000014.1 coordinate 31,983, forward strand.
GTTCGGTGGCGTTTTCCGCGCCACCGTGGGCCTGCAAGCCGAGTTCGGTGAAGACCGCGTGATCGATACGCCGCTCGCCGAAGCCGGCATCATTGGCGCTGCCATCGGCATGGCGCTCTATGGCGTCAAGGCGGTCGCGGAGATCCAGTTTTCGGACTTTATTTTTCCCGCGTACGATCAAATCGTCAATGAGCTGGCGAAGTACCGCTACCGTTCCGGCGGTGAGTACCCCTGCCCGATGGTCATCCGGACGCCCGTCGGCGGCGGTATCCGTGGTGGCCACTATCACAGCCAGTCGCCCGAATCGCTCTTTGTGCACCACGCCGGCCTTGTGGTCGTCGCACCGAGCAACCCCTATGACGCGAAGGGGCTCCTGCTAGCGGCCATCGACAGCCCCGATCCAGTGATGGTTCTGGAGCCCAAGCGCATCTACCGCGGTCCAGACCACGGCAAGAACTGGGGCAGCCATCCGAAGGGGGAGGTACCCGAAGCGCACTTCACCGTGCCCATCGGCAAGGCGGCGATCGCCCGTGAGCTGACCGGCGAGGGCACGCCCGTCACCATCATCACCTACGGCGCCATGGTGCATACCTGCGGCAAAGCTGCGGAAGAAGCAGCAAAAGAAGGCATCGACGTCGAGCTCGTCGATCTGCGCTCCCTGCAGCCCTACGACTTGGACGCCATCGTCGCCAGCGCCAGCAAGACCGGCCGTGTCGTCATCGCAAACGAAGCCCCGCGCATGTGCGGCTACGCGGCCGAGATGAGCGCTGTGGTCACCGAGCACTGCTTCGATTGGCTCGAAGCGCCTGTCACGCGGGTCACCGGCTATGATACGCCCTTCCCCTATACCCTTGAGTTCGCTTACTTGCCGGATACGGGTCGGGTCCTCAAGGCCCTCCGCGACGTGGCAACCTACGCCTAGCAAGGTGCTGCGCATGAGTATCGCAGCGCGCTGCTAGCGGCCCGGCAATCAGACGATTAGACGTGCGGCGACCTGCCGCTCTGGAGAGATGACATGGCATTCGAGTTCAAGCTGCCCGATATCGGTGAAGGCGTGGTCGAAGGTGAGTTGGTCAAGTGGCTCGTCGAAGAGGGCGCGTCGGTTGAAGAAGACACCCCGATGTTCGAGGTGCTGACGGACAAGGTCTCGGCCGTCATCCCGTCGCCCAAGAAAGGCGTCGTCACCAAGTGCTTCTTCGAGGAAGGCGATATCGTGCCCGTCGGCGCAGTCGTGCTGACCATCGACGCAGCCTCGGGCGGCAGCGCAGCAGCAACGCCCGCAGTGGCTCCGGCAGCGACTCCAGCAGCACCAGCTCCGGCGGCAGCAGCACCGGCGGCACCAGCTCCGGCAGCACCAGCTCCGGCAGCACCAGCTCCGGCAGCACGAGTCTCCGGCGCGCGCGTTCGAGCCACCCCAGCGACGCGCAAGCTCGCCCGCACCCTCGGCGTCGACATCGGCGCGGTACCCGGCACAGGCGATCACGGCCGCGTCACCAAAGAAGACGTGCAAAAGTGGGCCGCTGGTGTCGCTCAGACGCCCAGCAAGCCGGCAGCAGCTCCTGCCGCACCCGTCCGCACGCCTTCCAAGGGCGACGAGGTGCGCAAGATCATCGGTCTGCGTCGCCGGATCAGCGATAATATGCGGCAAAGTAAGGCCAAAAGCGCGCATTTCACTTACGTGGACGAGGTCGACTTCACCGAGGTCAGCAAGCTCAAGAAGGCCCTGCGTGACGTCGGTTTGAAGACGACCTACCTGCCCTTCGTGATGAAAGCGGTGGTCACGGCGCTCAAAGATCCCGAGTTCGAGATGCTCAACGCTTGGACCGATTTCGATGCAGGCACCATCACGCTCAAGCGGGATTATCACCTCGGAATCGCGGCGGCTACGGATGCTGGGCTGCTCGTGCCGGTGGTCTTCGACGTCGACAACAAGCCCATGCGTACGCTCGTCAGTGAGCTCATGGAGTTGGGCGACGGCGCTCGCAACAACGCGCTGCCCGTCGGTCGTCTCAGCGGCTCGACCTTCACCATCACCAGCTTGGGCAAGCTCGGCGGTATGTTCGCGACACCGATCATCAATCAGCCAGAGACGGCGATCTTGGGCCTGCACAAGATCGAGAAACGCCCTGTGGTTGTGGACGACGAAATCGTCATCCGCGAGCGCATGTACATGAGCTGCAGTTTCGATCACCGCATGATCGATGGTCACGTGGGAGCCGCGTTTGTTCAGCGCGTCAAAGGCCTTCTTGAGAGCCCCGCGCTGCTCATGGCTGAGTTGGCGTAGGGCGCCACAACAAACCCAGGTCTGATGACCCACAGCTTTGTGATGGCTCCGCAGTCGATCTTTTTGCTGCGGCCGTGAATAATCACCGAGCTGACTCGTTTGACGATTGGGCTGGGAGAACGCGTGACGGACGATCTCGAGAGAAAGCAGGTAGACACCAGGCTGGTGACCGCCGCGCTCAAAGGAGACCGGAATGCGTTCGGGCAGCTCATCGATCGTTACAAGCGTGTGGTCTTCAGCATTTGCCTGTCGCACCTGCGCAACGAGGCCGATGCGATGGACTTGGTACAAGATACATTCCTGAAGGCGTGGACAAAGCTCGACACCTTTCAGCCCGATAGCAACTTCAAGGCGTGGGTCTGTCGTATCGCCGCCAATGGCAGCATCGACAAGCTGCGCCGCAAGAAGACGCGCCGGGCGGGAGAGCTCGACGATCGCGTCGGAGCGGGCGATCTCTCCGAGGGTAAGGTGCCGTCCATCGGGACGTACGGCCGACAGTCACCTCTGAAGGAGGTGGAGGTCAGCCGGATCGGAGAGGCCCTACACGCAGCGCTGGCGACCCTGTCGGAGACCCATCGGCAGTGCGTGCTGCTCTGCGACGTACACGGCTACTCGTACCAAGAGATCGCTGACCAGATGGGGATTCCGAAAGGCACTGTGATGAGCCGACTGTTCTATGCCCGTAAGAAATTGCAGGCAGAACTTGAGCCCTACCGCGAGGAGGCCAGCCGTGTGTGAGACCTACATCAATCACGGCTGCAACCGGCAAAGGAGGACGTCATGACGATGACCGATGAGCAACAGATGCTGCTGATGGCCTTTGCGGACGGAGAGCTGACCGATGAGCCCGAGATGCTTGCCGAAGCCCAGGCGCTGATGGCGGCCCAGGCAATTGCGGCCTCGGCTGTCAGCGACATGCAGCTGGCCAAGGAAGCCCTGCGTCTACATGTGATGAGCGAGCGGCGCACTGCGGATGCCGATCTATCGATGGTTCGCGGCCGCGTGCTGACCAAGATCCCGGCGCCCAAGCAGGCTCAAAAGCAAGATGTTTCCCTGATTTCCCGGCTCTTTAGCTGGACGCAGTTCTTCGACACCGGCCAGCTTGGACTCGCTGGCGGCGTGGCCATGGCGGCGGTGCTGTTCGCGGTCGTGATGACGCAGAACCAGGTGACGACACCTGGTGAGCGCGGCATCGAAGCCACGCGGGACAGCGTGATGAACCCGGGAAGTGGTGGCACGTCAGCTCCCGTCGCCAAAGTACAGCACGATGATGACCAACCTGGCGTCATCATTGAAGACATGGAACTTGACGGTGGTACGGTCATGTTCGAAGAAGGTGAAAATCCAGATGAAGCGATGATCATCTGGCATATTCAACCGGACGAGGGGGGAGCGGGATGAGTCAGTCCATGCATAACGCAGACAGACGGGTGCACCGCAGTCTCAGGCGGGGTATGGCGGTGACGAGCATCCTCATCGCCATGGGCTTGATGACCAGTGCCTTCGCTGCGCCGCCCGCAGCCAGCGGCACCGCGACGTTCCAGATTCGGGTGATTGAGGCAGCGAAGGGCCCTGCCGCCCACCTCGACCCACGACTCGGCACGATGAAGCGCGATTTCAAGCCATTCAAGGGCCAATTTAACCAGTTCAAGCTGGTGCGCCAGCAGACCTTGCGGCTCGCCATCTCGCAGCAGGGTGGTGTGCAGCTGCCGACCGGTAAACGCTTTGGCCTCAAAATGCTGGGGTTCACGACGGGCAAGGTTCGCCGGATTCGCTATGAAGTGCAGATGCCGCGAACCCGCATGAAACGCTCGGTTGCGCCGGGAGCGCGGACCCTCGATGTCATCCGCAACGGCCCCAAGCTCATCATCATCTCCACCACAGTTCGGTAGTCACAGCGGTTCCACTGCTCGGCGAACGAAGGTCGAGGACGCGATGCTGGGTGCTGAATCAGGCTCTGTGGCGCTGGCTACGTCTCGACACCCGCTACGGGCGCATGCTATGCGGTACAACGCCCGCCTGTGGAGCCCACGCCCATGTTTCGATCGACCGTACACCCCGGCATCGCTGTAGTATCGCGCTGGCTGACAATCGCCGTCATCGCCGCCGGCGGTCTGATACCGAGCCTCGTGCAAGCGCAACAAGGCAGCGCCGCGACAACCGCAGCCCAGCCGACCACAACCCCGCCGACCAGCGCCGCACCAAGCGCAGCTGCGCCAGCCGCAAGCGCACCAGCCGCACCACCGACCGCCAAAGCCACCCAGCCGCAGCAACAGGCCGAGGTGTTCAGCCAGGCTGGCCGGCAAGCGTATCGCTCGGCCCACTACGAAGCAGCATACGACGCATTCGCCCGGGCGTTTCAGCACCACCCGAAACCGGGCTACCTGTACAACATGGCCAGGTGCCAGGAAAAACTCGCTAAATATGGCAAGGCCGTGCGCCTGCTTCAACGCTACCTCGCCGTCTATCGCAAACAAAACGCGGGCAAGGCGCCAGCGAATGTCGCCGATGTGAACAACCTCATTCGTACCCTGCGTGAGCGCGCTTTTGAGGCGCTGCCCGAGGTCGTTATCGGCACCAATCCGAGCGGCGCGACGGTTGCCATCATGCCAGGCGGGAAGATTCTGGGTTCGTCACCCGTGGTCACGCACCTCAAGCCCGGTACCTATCTACTGAAGATCGCGCGCGCCAAGTACACGACGCTGGAGACCAAGTTGGTGGTGCCTGAGTCTGGCAAAGTTCGAGCGGTGTTCTCGCTCAAGCCCGTGGTCCGCCTCGCTGCCTTGAGTTTTTGGTGCAACGTCCGGGGCGCCAAGATCGCGGTCGACGGCAAAGTGGTCGCAGTGACCCCATTTTCCGGGCGAATCGACGTCGCGCCGGGTCGCCACCAGGTCAGTGTACAGCGGCGCGGCTACGGTCCGGTGGAAGAGATCGTGTCCGTGCCTGAGAACAAACAGCTCCATATCAACTACGTCCTGGACCTGATCGACTCGTCGTCGTCATGGCGGACCGTCTTGGGCTGGCCCATCCTCATCGCCGGCCTCGGCGGCGTCGGCGGCGGCGTGTGGTCACGCACGCAGGCCGATGAACAATACGCTGGCTCGCCGCGGTTCAAGCTGTACGAGAAGTACCAGAACTGGGGCTACCAGGGCGGTGGCGCAGCGATTGCGCTCGGACTGGGACTGGTCATCTGGGACGGGCTGCGAACCGGCATTCCAAGCGAAGATCGCGTGGGGGGTGTCGCACGCACCCAAGGAAAGACGTTACGCACCATGGGCGAGCCCGCAACGAAGGGGGGCAAGTAATGAACCACCTCTTTCACCCCGTCCTGATGACTGCCCTGCTGGCCATGATGGTCGTCGGGTGCGCTGAGGGTAAGCCTGCGCCACCGGCGACGGAGATGGTCAACATCACCACTGGTCTGACCTTTCAGTTTGGCATGGGGCGCGACGGCTGCAATGTGCCGTCTGACGAGCAGTGCAGCAAAAACCCCAACCAAAGCTATAACCTCGGCTACCCAAGCCTCCAGGTGACGGTGGCGGCGTTCGCCTTCGACATCCATGAGGTGACCATCGAGCAGTATCGCTACTGCGTGGAGATGGAGGTCTGCTCCGAGCCGGCTGGCGACAACACTTCCGGCATTCCCAACTACTGGGCGAAGCTGGCAGCAGGCGGCGGTACCGTGCCGAATGAGGCGTTCTCAGCCCACCCAGTGGTGCAGGTAAGTTGGCTTCAGGCCCAAGAATACTGCGCTTTTGTTAACAAGCGGCTTCCCACGGAACAAGAGTGGGAGCGTGTCGCTGGCGGCGCTGCGACCAACAGCGCGACCAAGCGGGTGTATCCCTTCGGCGCGCCAGGGCCACAGCCTCATCCCGGGAAGTGCGCGGATAAGAACGTGAACCTGTACGGCTGTACCCTGCTCGATCGCCCGAAAGCGGTCATGACGAGCCTCGGTGATGTGGTCAATGAGGGTGGTGCAAAGGTCTACGATCTCTTTGGGAATGCCTACGAGTGGACCGCCAGCGACGGACTCGACGAGGTGACGTGCGACGCCAAGCAGCCCTACGACTGTCAGGAGTGCGTCGCGTGTCTCAACACCGGCAAGACCCGTCAGGGATGCAAGCCGCAGTGCAAAAGCTGCGCGTGTGGTGACGGGGATACGGAGAGCAAACCCAATTGCTACCTGCCGTGTGAGTCGCCGATCTGCGCCGTCTACAAGGCGGGGGATCTACCGGTCAGCGTACCGCAGCCGGCCAACTACGAAACGGCGCAGCGGGTCATTCGCGGCGGTAGTTTCTTCCAGAATTCAGGCCTGAAAGCCACGGCCCCATGCGAGGGACGTTCCGATGAGCGCGGATTCACTTGGCGAGCCACCGATCCCCACGAAGGCATCGGCTTCCGGTGCGCCAAGTCGCTCTAGGGTCACCGGACCCAGACTAAAAACAAGTAAACAGTCTGATATATCAGCACAATATCGCTAAACCGACGCAACTTTAGGGGGCGTAGCGAGGGTGCTGTCGGTCAGTCAGCGTATCGGGTGGTCGGGCGTGCGGCGTCCTCGAACCTTCAACCAGTACAGCTACATCAAATCGTCGACCAGACCCGGATCAGGCTTGGGCTTGGCTGGCTTCGGTTTCACGGCTTTCGGCGGATTCGTGACCTTCACCTTCTTTGGATGAGCGATGGCGGTGGCCGGAGGCTTCTTGGTCGCGGCACGGCGACGATTCACGCGGCGACCAACTCGGGGCTTGGCTGCGGGCTGCTTGGCTGGCAGATGCACGACGGTCGGCGTCACGTCATGTGGTAGCACGATGCGCAGCGTGGAGCTCTCATCGAAGAGCAGCTCCATCTTTTGATCTTGGTGCTTGTCGTACGTCAGCCGCACATGAAAGCGGGTACCACTGGGTTGCACGAGCGCGAGCGGGGTCTTGCCGAGCAACTGATCCGGGGGCCCAATACGGACGACTGTGGCGCCCGCTGGCTGAGACTTCACGTGGATGCGCACATTGCCCGAGCCTGCATCGCTGTCGGAGACATCGGCTGCAGCGACGAGCGCGCCTGCCCCCCCCTCGCCGGCCTGATCCTCGCCGGGCAATTCACGCGCAGCTGCCGCGGCGCGCTTGTCGGCCTGGGACTTCCACCACACCGCGGTACCAGTCAGCCCGGCAGCGGCGACGGCAATAGCGACCACCAGGGCGAGCGTCGAACGCTTGCGCGGGCGATCTTGGCTCGTAGGTGGCCCTTCCGTCTGACGGGTATCGGATGGCAAGCCAGCCATAGGCACATGCACTGTGGCGGGTGCACTCAAGGCGACACCGAGCTCCGCGGCCTCACCAATATCCACCGGCCGTTCGAAGGCATCTGGCAGCCGCGCTGCGAGCTCCATGCAGATGCGCTCAAGTTCGCCCGCAGATTGCACCCGGTCGTCAGGCGACTTCTCCAGCAACGTGAGGATCAGCTCCTCGACCTCGATGGGAATCGCCGTGTCAGGGCAGGCGGAGCTCGGCGACTGCGGCTCGTCATTGACGTGGGCCAGCAGCAGCGTAATCGGCGTATCGCTCAAAAATGGGGCGTGACCAACCACCAACTCGTACAAGATGACGCCCAGCGCGTACACGTCAGAACGGGCGTCCAGCGGTCTGGCCGAGGCCTGCTCAGGGCTCATGTACCGAGGCGTACCAAAGATCGATCCAGCCTGGGTCAGCGTGCCTTTGCCGTCGCCGGCGCCATCGCGCAGCTTGGCCACGCCAAAATCGAGCACCTTCACAAAATCGGGATCGACCCCGACTAACGTGAGGAAGATATTCTCGGGCTTGAGGTCTCTGTGGATAATTCCCTTGTCGTGCGCTTCAGCTAGAGACGCAGCAACCTGACCCACGATGCGCAGCGCTTTGCGAATCGGCAGCCGGCGCTCCCGTGCGTGCCGGGCATAGAGCGTCTCGCCCTCCAGCAACTCCATGGCGATATAGAGGTTGCCCTGATCGGTCTTGCCAAAGTCAAAAATCTGAATCGTGTTCGGGTGCTTTAGGCGCGAAACCGCCAGCGCTTCAATGGTAAAGCGCCGAATCAACGTCTCGTTTGTCGTCAGCTCTTGCAGCAGCACCTTGATCGCAACGGCCCGGTCGATGCCGCGCTGCTGAGCCTTGTAGACCGCCCCCATGCCGCCGGCACCAAGCTTGCTGACGATCTCAAAACGCCCGCCGACGACGGTGCCAATCAGCGGGTCTCGCTTGTCTTTCTTCGGCGCATCCTGGTCAAGGTGCGCGCGAATCTTGCGATCGAGCGCCTCCCGATCGTCATGCACGTCGGGATGCGTCACGTTGGCGCCACCGCCTGCCCCTGAAGCGTTGGTCGCCAACGGCTCGGCATCAGCCATGGTGATGTCGGAGCTGGTCTTGGCTGCCGTGCTCACGTCAAAAACGGTCGCATTACCCACCGCGTTGAGCGGCTCGTCCTCGGAGACCCGAACCACATGGTGCTGCACGGTATCACCACCTGGGCGCTCCTGGTCAGGCAGGGCATCGCCATCGGCATAATCAGCGGTCCGCGCAGTCGACTCCGCCACACGGCGCGTCTCTCGATCTTCCATCATCTGAGTCGGGCGGTTGTCGTTGGACTCGTCACTCATGGCTCGGTCACCGACCTTTCACTGGCGCGCTTGTCGATGATCGCCATCACCCGGCCGAGCACATCAAAGGCGACGGTGTCCGCATCAGGGGTGCCATCGACCACATGAACGGCGCCTAGTCCCTCATTTTCGGATTCAAACACGTGCAGATAGCGATCCCGCACCCGGGTCAAGGTCTCACTGACCTCAAAGCGCTCGATCGGCTTGCCGCGAGAGATGATACGCGCCAACGAGACCTCGACCGGCACATCGATGAGCAGCGACAAGTCGGGGACCATGATCGGCTGATTCAACGACCGCACCCACTCGGCATCGAAGTCCCCCTCGCCGTCGATGACTTGGAAGGTCAGCGATGATCCCAGGTATCTGTCGCAGACCACAAACTCGCCGCGGGACAACGCGACGCCGATTTCGTTTTGGCAGTGGTCGAGTCTGTCGGCTGCAAAAAGCAGGGCGACCTGCCGCGCAGACATGCGGTTGGCGGTCTGATGCCGCAACGCGCGCCGCAGCAGCTGACCGATCTCGCCATCGGACGGCTCGCGGGTCCGGTGGACCTTCCGGCCCGAACGAATCAGCGCCTCACACAGGCGATCGCCTTGGGTGGTGGTGCCCGCGCCATCGATGCCCTCGACGACGATAAATAGCGGACTTTCGTGCATGAGGACGGCTCTCTCTGGAGATAACAATGCCACCTGAGTGACTAGAGTGGGGACCAACGGGTGACGGCACAAGTACGATAACTGGTTGTACGCCCCATTTCTTGTGGAAAACACGCGATGGTCATCATCAGACGGTCGAGATGCCGACTTGGTGAACCGCGGGGAGCCCGTGGGCGTCGTGTCAGCGAACGATAGCCGTCGCCGCACACGGCAGCTCAATGGCAACGGTACCGCTCGGGCACGGAATGGAAAACACGGCGTCGTCAATATCCTCGTCGATGGTGATCTCACGCAGGGTCAGGGACATGTCGATCTTCTTGCTGGGCACCTTCAATCGCATGATGCCCGGCGGTGCTTTTGCGCCGAGCTTGTCGAGGTCACCGTAGGCGATCGATACGACGCGTTTGTTCCCATGACGAACCACAGACGCGCGAAATCGGAAGGTGGTCGGCGCGATCCACACCTGCTGCACCCACGCCCCATCGGCGCTGGTCCGTGTGACAAGGTAGGCGGAGCGCTCCTTGTCCCAAGACAGGCGACTCGACGCGGCAGAGATCAGCGGCGGCCTGCCGAGCACGGCGCTGACCAGCTGCTTGGGAGGCAGGGCGATCGGCACCAGCCGTGCCATGTTCTCCGGGCAAGCTTGACCCACAAAGCACTTCGGCGCGCCGCGCTCATAGCTCATGAATCGGGTGCCATCTGTGCTGAGCACCGCAACCAGGTCCATCGTCGGGGTCAACGCACGAAACTGCGCCCGATTTGGCCGCTCGATCAGCACAATCACGTCGGCTTTTCGGGCTTGTCCACCGACAAACGCCTCCAAACGACTCATCCCCTGGACGGTCTTCGGCAGCGGCCTGGCGAGTGCGCGTTTGAGCACAGCTGCGGCATTTTGCGGACCGTTGTTGGGCAGGGTGGCCGCGCCCGAACAGCCGACAGCAATCGCGATCATCAGCGCGCCAAGCACGAGCCAACGCGGTGCCGTAGGTGAGATCATCATCGCTCCTTGTGGACCAACGCGTCATGGAGCGCGGTAGCGACTGCATCCGCCTGCGCAGGGTCGACAATCACGGAACGCGTCAGCCCCTGACTCATTCGAGGAGCATCTGTATCGAAAGCGCCCAAGACCTCGTCGAAGCGGGCAGCAAGATGCGGATCGCGGCCGACGCTGGTACCCACCACACTCACCAAGGTGCCGCGAGAGAGCGAACCGGCCTCGCCCAAGGTGGCTTGAATCTGGTCGCAGAGACTACCGAATAAAGAGTCGACGCCATCAGCCACATCGCGCGCAACGAGCAACAGCGCGCTATCGCCCGGCGCCACCGTGTCGATCAGCGGGGTGACGCCAGCTTCCGTCAGACGCGCCAATACTCCCGTACGGAGGCCAGACGGATAGGTCCACAATCGCGCATCGGGGCGACAGGCCACGCCGACGACGCCCGTGTGAGGCTCGGCAGGGTCGAGACGAACCAGGGTCTCTCCAGGGCGGCCGTCGCTGGCGCGCACAAACAGTGCCACCCGGTTGAGACGCGCCCAGGCGACGGCGTCTTCGGCGAGCACCTTGGCGCCGGCACGGGCCAGTTCGAGCATCTCATCGTGCGACAAGCTGCTGAGCCGGTGCGCGTCGATGATGACCCGCGGATCAGCCGTGTAGACACCGTCGATATCGCTGTAGATCTCACAGGCCTCGGCACCGACTGCGGCAGCGAGGGCCACCGCGGTTGTGTCGCTGCCTCCGCGGCCCAAGGTGGTGACCTCACGCCGATAACTGACACCTTGGAAGCCGGCGACAATGACCACGTGGCCTGCGGTGAGGGCATCTTCGACCCGATACGGCCGCACCTCAACGATCCGCGCCGCGCCCGGGCGATCGTTTGTGATGATCCCGCACTGGCTACCGGTCAAGGACGTCGCTGGAACGCCCAGATCACGTACCGCCATGGCCAACAGCGCCATGGAGATGCGTTCGCCTGCCGTCAGGAGCATGTCGAGTTCGCGGCGATCGGGTTGCGGGCTGACCTCGTGCGCCAGCCGCATCAATTCGTCTGTGGTCTTGCCCATGGCGCTGACCACGACGACCACGCCTTTGCCTTCCGAATGGGCCTTGGCGATATGAGCAGCGACGGCGCGCACCCGCTCGGTATCACGCAGGGAGGAGCCACCGAACTTCTTGACCACGCGCATCAGTACAAGTCACCGGGTTTGGGCGTTCGGTCGACACTGCTGGCCTCGATCCGCCGCCGCGCAGTTAGCAACCAACGACCGAGCCGGTAGCGCCACTTCTGCTGAACGAGGTGACGATTGATGATCGGGTCGGCGCCCACAGAAAAGGACAGCTGCACCAGGACGATGGCCTCTTCGTTGTCGGATTTCATGCGGACGTTGCGAATGGAGATCTCGTGGATCTTCATGCGGGCCATGGCCTGGCGCTTTCGCACCACAAACTCTCCGCGCTGCTTGTTCGGGATGAAGGTCGCCGCCTTCTGCACGTGCCCCCACCGGACGGCGACGTTGTAGTCGTGAACGGCATCTCGCAGGTCGGTCCGACGGGTCCGCACACCGGCACATGCGGCGACACTCGCGATGACGAGAAGCAACAGGGCGAGCTTGGTCTGGCGGCTTTTCACCCGGAAACCTCGGCTAATAGCTTGTCGAGCTTGCCGCTGCGATCCAATGTAGCGACGTCCATGTAGCCGCCGACGAAGGTGTCACCGACGAAGATTTGCGGGACTGTGCGCCAATTGGTCTGGGCTTCTAGGGCTTTCCGCTCGTCGTGCTTGCCGTCGAGATAGATCTCCTCGTAAGCCACGCCCTTCCGGTCAAAGAAACGAGCGGCCATCACGCAGTAGGGGCAAACGCGGGTACGAAAGATGCGAACTGGGCTGGAAGCTGGGCTGGCCATGACGGTGACTCCGTGCGACAGCGCGTCGCTGCGGCAGAATCGCCGCAGCCACGCCCGATAGCAAGTAGGCTGTGATATGAGAGGGCATCAAATCCACCGTGAACGTCCACCGTGGAAACTCCGTGTGACATCCCCCCACGACCAGAGTCGTCATGCCCCCCGAGACGTTACGCCCGCCCTCGCCAGACGAGCGACGAAAACGCAAAGCGCTGGCGCTGGATATCGGCCGCAAACGCATCGGAGTCGCCGTCTTGGACGTCGATACATCCATGGCGCTCGCCGACTTCGTGCTGCAACGCAAGGGCACAAAGAGCGACATCGCGCGGCTGCAAGAGCGCTTCGACCACATCGGCGCGGAAATCTGGGTCGTCGGTCTGCCGCCAACGTCACCCGATCCAGCGACGTGCTCCGCCCGGTTGGCGCGCAATTTCGCCAAAAGACTAGAGGCATGCCAACCGGCACCGGTTTGGATGGTCGACGAGGCCAACACAACCCGCGAAGCGACCGATCACTTGCACCTCCTCGGTTTGAGTGGCCGCAAGCTCAAAGCGGTGATCGACATGCACGCTGCAGCGCGAATCTTGGATAGATGGATAGCTGGCGAGCCCGCATTTTCACCGGATTCGGCCGCAGAGTAGCGGCGTGCGCGGGCATTCATTTTAATTACGAAGCACACCGCTAGCGACTCGTGGCCAATCACACGGGACAAGCTGTACCCTGTTGGGACACGACCGGTTCGAGCCCTGCGATAGCGCGCTAGCCGGTGTTGGATGAGGAGACGGCAATGGCCATCGGCAGTCAGCAAGATCAGCAACGTAAGAAGATGCTCGCCGCCCTGAGTCGATCGGGCGCGCTGCAGGGCAACAAGAAACAGATGACCCACGCGATGGGGTACCGCAAGGGCAAGCAGGCGGTAGCGCCCGATAGCAATCGCCCCAACATGACGACGTCGCCGGACACCTTCGCCAAATGGGCCCAGACAGCGCTGCGGGGCATGCTCGGGATCACACTCAAGATCGACGGCAACATCGGCCCGGTCACGCGAGCGGCGATCAAACAGTTCCAACGTAGGGAAGGCCTCACCGCCCATGGCTACCTCGACGAGCGCACCATCCAAGCCATCGAGCTACGCACAGGCGTCAAAGCGCCGCGCGGTTTCTCGCACGAGGCGGTGCCGCACCTGCTCCTCGTTCCACGGCGAGGGCTGTGGCGACCCGGTAAAAACAAGCCGAAAAACAAGGCAAAGGCCGGGAAAGATGGCGCCAAAGACGCCGCCCAGCCAGACGCTGAGGTGTCGCCCATGGCTGCAGCTGGAGAGCAAGCGGCCGAAAAAGCGGCCGCGCAGCCGGCCAAAGCGGGACTGCTGCAAGACGAGGCGATGAGTGCGGTGGCCGAGCAAGCGTTCGCAAACGACTTTGCCCAGCTCGCCGCCGACCGGCTCGGGCGGGAGGACTGGCAACAGGTGCAGACACAGATGGGGGCGTGGTGGAAGGCACAGTCGGCCCTACCAGCCCAAGAGCAGGAAAGATGGGTGCAGCTCGCCTCAGACGAAGCCCGGGCACGAGACGAACGATCGTCGAGCAGGCTCCGCCGCAGATGGTGGTCGCAGCATGTCGATGGGGATAGCTAATGGCGAAGACTCGGCTCTCCCATCGGGCGCTATTCTGGCACCGGGTTCTGATGGCGCACTGCCTCGTGATTTTTACCGTCCTCTCTGCCTTCGGTTGCGGCCGCTCACAGCGCCAAGCTGCTGAGCCGATGGCGGTGTCCGATGGCTCCGAAGCGGACGTGCCTCCTGAGGCAGACGCGCCGCTGCCCGCTGACAGCCAAGCGCCGAAAGAAGTCGTAGGTGGGGGCGATAAACCGGCGGCCGCGGGTTTGTGGGTCGTCGACGCCCAGGGCACCAAAGTCGGCTTGCTGATTCAGCGGGGACATCCATTCCAAACCCAAGATGGCCAAATCGACATCTTGCGGGACGGCGTCTTGGTCTACTCGATGACAGATCAGGTGTTTTTTGGCGTCGAGATGAACTCCGGAAAGGTCTTGGTACCCAGGCTCGGCATCGCAGATCCGCAGTGCAGCGTGCCGTCGGTGGCGGGGTACTATGCGAAAGGCACGGAGACGTCGGGGATGAACTACGCCTTCGTCTACGCGGGCAAGTGGTGGCGGATCAAAGCCGGACAGCCCACCGAATTGGTGCAGTGCGCAGGCGTAACCAAGCAAGGTGCGACCCCGACATGCGTGCTACACAGCGGCACATGTCGCGGTTTTCCGGTAGAAAAGCTACCGAGCCCGACGCTGCCCAAAGTGTTTGCCGCGCCGCTGCACTTCACCGTTCTGTAGCGTCCCGTTCGTAGCAGGCAAACAGAATGACTGATCACAATAGCCGATGATGCGAACCGCGGGTATCACCGCGCAACGGTGTCGATCAACCTGTGCTGTCTCGTAGTTCAGCGCTGTAGGGCAACACCGGCAATCCCGGCGCGGACGCCTACTTCTTCTTTTTTCCGAGGCGCTTGAAGCGGTCAGGCGCGCCGTCGCCCGTCGTGTCGTAGCCGATCTTCGTGATCTTGCCACGGGTGTAGTACTCCCACACATCGATGCCGCCGTCGCCGTTGGTGTCGCGACGTTTTTCGACGAGGCGATTGACCGCCTTTCCGTCTTCGGTCTTGGTCAGCTGGTAGTAGCGCCACGTGTCGGTGCGCCCATCGAAGCCGAGATCGAGTTCGACCAACGAAATGTAGCCGCCTTTGTAGTGCCGAGTCGTGTCGACGCGGCCGTCGAAGTCGAGATCCATCTCGGCCCGAATCAGCGCCTCTTTGCCACTCTCACCGGCGTAGTACTGCACGATGTCGATCTTCTGATCGAAGTTGACGTCCATCTCTTTGCGGATGAGCACCTTCTTCATGTCCTCAGTCTTGCCGCTCGCCGGTACTTGGCCGACCACGCGATAGAACTTGTAGACGTCGGGGCGCTTGTCGTTGTTGATATCGATGCGCTCGATCGCGGTGTTGCCGTCCACTTCAAACTGCACGCGTTGCGCAGCAGCCGGGGCCGCAGCCTTGGCCTTGGGCGTCTTCTTGGTCTGTTCAGCTGGTGAGCCGCAGCCGACCGACAGCACCAGGCAAATGAGAGCTGCGACAACAGAGGAAAGATCGTTGGTCATGGACGGCCTCGAATGACTGCGCGACACACAAGCGGGGTGCCAGTCTGATCACGCGCGCGGAAAATCTTGCGCGGTGACATTTTGCGGGCCCGGCGGTGTGGGGTCAAGCGAATGAGCAGCGACTTGTGTCGACAGCGATCGTAGGGAACGCTGATGCTTGTCAAAAATGAGGCACCGCGAGCGTCGAAGGCGTGCAGTAGTCCATTCAGCCCTGGCACTTGAAGAGATGTGGTGGCCACCGGCGCGGCCCTTCGACTGGCGACCGTTCTGGGTCCAACCGAAAAAAAGAGGCGGCATGCGGGAATTGCTGCACCCTAGTCGGTGGTTGCGTTGACATGCCCTTGGCGGATACGGATCATGCCGCCCCGCCACCTGGCGGCCGTTTGGAGGCGAGACGATATGAGACGATGGTGGCTGATCGGCCTTTTGGCCCTCGCCCTGAGCGTGACCGCATGTGGCAAAGACGAGGACTCCAAGGAGGCCGTCGTCGCGAAAAAACCGCATAAGAAGCGGAAAAAACGCCGTAAGCGGAAGAAGAAGCGTCTGGCCAAGAAGGCGGGTGACAAGGGCAAGGCTGGCGACAAGGCCAAGGCGGATGACACCCCCGGCAAGACGGGCGGCGACAAGGAAAAGGTCGCCGACGCGCCCAAGGTCAAAGCTGGCGCAGGAAAGGCCCCCGGGAAGATCGCGCCTGCAGCCGAGACTGAGGCTGCTGCGAAAGCCGTGGCCCCGCCGCGTCCGGGTGACGCCCCTGACAAGGCTGCGGTGGAGGCGGACGCTGCCAAAGCCCTGCGTGAGGCCCGCGCGGCCCACGACAAGGCCACAGAGGCCGAAGCTGCCAAGGCGGCACGCGTCGCCGAGGCTGCGACGGAGCCTCCCGTACCGGCTGCCAAGACGGCCCCCGCTGCGCCAGCGCCCGTCGCTGCGGAGGCAGGGGCAGGGGCAGCGAAGACCGCAGCAGCGAAGGCGGCTGAAGCTGCCAATGCCGCGTCCAAGGCGGCTGAGCAGGAGGCTGCGGCGCGCCAAGCGGCAGCGCAACGTGGACGGGTCCCCCCGCCTACCCTCGACATCACCGGCTACCTCTCGTCGGGTGATCTTGAGCGCGTCTTCAAAAAGAAATGGAAGTTCGAATTGGAAGATCTGGCCGGAATCAAGCCGGATAAGGGCTACAACGCCTTGTATTTCACCCAGGGCAAGCGTCGGAAATTCGGTGTCTCGGTGCAGGTGTGGCGCGATCTCAACCTGATCGACAGCCGCACCCGCTTCAACACGATGAAAAACACGTACACGGACGTGGTCGCGACGAAGAAGGTGGCTGAACAGGGATTTCGCGCCTACTACGGCGGCATCGTTACGCTCGTCTTCGTCGACCCACGGCGCCCACTGCTTGCCGCTGTGAGTTGCTCGACGCGTATCTGCAACGCTGACGCGCTCATCGAGTTGAGCCGACGCGTGAAAGAGCGGCTGCGCTAATTACGCTCTTCGCAGCGGCGATCGCCGCCTATGCTGACGACGCCTTAGCTTTCCCCTACACGGCTGCAGGATACGGAACTGTTCGGCGCACGGCTGGCTGATGGATTAGCCCGCGGGCGAGTCGCCCCGTGCCACGACCACTTGCGCTGAGCGCAGGAGCTTGCCTTCCAGCAGATAGCCACGACCGACCTGTCGCAGGACTGTGCCGGACGCCACCTCGTCGCTTGCCTCTTCCGCGATAGCGTCATGAACCGCGGGATCGAAGCGCTGCCCCGTCGCGTCGAACGCAATGACCTGAGAGGTCTGCAGTGCGCGCTCGAAGTTCGTACACAAGATCTGCAGGCCCTCACGACTCGCCAACGGCAGATCGGTCTGCTCCAACATGGTGCGCGCCACGGTATCGAGCGAATCGAGCGCCGGCAGGAAGCCGCGCACCAGCTGCCGCCGCAGCCTGCCAGGAAGCTCCAACTCCTGACGAGCGAGCCGCCGCTGGGCTTCCTCAAGCTGCTCAACCATGCGATGAAAACGTGTGCGGGTGGCTTTCAGATCCCCCCGCACCTCATCGAGCTGGCGACGCAAGCGTTTGCTGGTCCCCTGTTCGTCTTCATATTGGCGGGTGAGATCGGCGTAGCGCTGCCGCAAGGCGCGCAGCGCCGGATCTTCTTGTTCCGGTGGCCTGCGACTCGCTTGCTCCGCTGGCAGCCCGCGAATATCAGGCCCGACGTGCTCTCCAGACTCACGCTGGACAGACTCCACCGTCTCCCGAATCTCGTCTCGCTCGGCGATCTTGTCTTTCTTGTCTGCGTGATCTTGGGCATCAGCCAAGGCAGCAGCCAGGGCGTCGCTCAGGCCAGCAGAAGGATCAGCGGGTGTATTCATCGTAGTTCGCTCACGTGCAGGCAGTTCGCAACAGCTACGGGCTATCCCACGACTTGATTGCGACCGGCGTTCTTGGCGCGATACAGATTCTCATCAGCCTTTAGCAGCAAGGCTTCCGGGCGCGTCATCGATTCGTCAGCCAAGGCAAACCCAACGCTGACCGTCACGTCGACCTTGTTGCCTTCAAACTCGAAAACGTGCTCTTGCACCAAAATTCGAAAGTCTTCTGCGAAGCTACGTGCGCCAGCCTCATCGACCTCGGGCAACACCGCGCAGAACTCCTCCCCGCCGTAGCGAGCGAAGAGCTCCTCGTGACGAATCCGCGCCTTGGCCAACTTAGCGACCTCACGCAGCACATAGTCGCCCATGAGATGGCCAAAATCGTCGTTAACGGCCTTGAAATGGTCCAAGTCGCACATCACCACGGCCAAACCACGCTGGTAGCGCCGCGCCCGCGAGAACTCGCGATCGAGGAAGTCGGTCAGCGCGCGCTTATTGGGCACCTGGGTCAGTCCGTCCTCGATGGTGAGGCGGTAGATCTCTTCGTGATAGGCGACCTCGATGTTGTCACCCGAGAGGTACTTGAAGATGGCCTCGCCAATCTGGATGTAGTCGCTGCTGCGCAGATCCGCCTTTTCCTGCACCAGTACCTCGTTGAGGTAGGTGCCATTGGTCGAAAAATTGTCGACGATGCGATGGCCGATGTCGGTCGACTCAATTTTCGCATGCCGGCGGGAGACACTGTCGCTCTCGAGCACAATGTCGTTGCCCTCATCCCGGCCGATGGAAAACTCTGCTTCGCCAAGCTCTAGCCGGCTTCCCATCTGGGGACCACGCAGCTGGACGAGGCACGCATTGCGGGATGCACCCCGTGCCGCAATCTCGCGGACTGAGGTAATTCGGGTCTCTGCGTCGAGGTGGTCTGTTCGGGCCATGCCGTTGGATGATCTCCGGAGAATTTGTGCTCGCCGAAGGTAGCTTGCCCATGCGCTCAATTCAACAGGATGGCCCGCAACATCGGCTTTTTCGCGTGAAGTCAGCGTGCGATGATGTTCGGGCAATCAGGTCACATCAACGGGTATATTCACGTACGTAGCGAACCAATACGTCGACGTAGCTCGGCACCTGCGGGCAGTGAATGCCGCCCTCTTCAAGTAGTTCATGGGCAGCCGAGTCATCGAAACGCAAGGCGCTGTCGAACCACTCCAGGAATGTTCGCTCGTGAGGAACCAGTCGCCGTAGCCCAGGTGCGCTTAGAATCAACCGTGCGACATTGTTGGGCAAGAACAAGGTCGGGCGCGGCCTGCCAGCGGCGTCAGCCACCGCATTGTAAAACTGATGTGCGGTGAGCGGCGCTGGGTCAACAAGGTGAAATGTACGGCCGACGGCGGCGGGGTGTCGCGTGAGATAGGCGGCGGCTTTCACCACAAAATCAGCCGGTACAACGTTGAGTGGCAGACGCCCCTGGCCCGGCAAGGGGACCGGGGTATGAGCCGGCGCGTTGATGATGGCGTTGATCAACAGGTAAGGCCCGTCGAATCTTTGCACCTCACCGGTCTCACTATCGCCAACAATGACGGAGGGGCGCACGACGGTGATTGGTAGCTTGTCCATCACACTGCGCGCAAGGTCCTCGGCCTCAGCCTTGCTGCGTTCGTAGCCGTTACGGAAGGTCTGGCCCACCATAAGCTCATCTTCCAACGCGACACCATCACGACCACCAGCGACAAAGGCGGTCGACCAATGGCAGATGCGCTGAAGACGCTTCATTCCCAAAGCGAGCTCAAGAACCTCGCGGAGCCCTTCGACGTTAACCCGCCGCATCTTGTCGGACGAAATACCCAGGTACTGCACTGCCGCGAGATGGTGAACCTCTTCCACCTCGCCGTGGAGATGGCGGACTTCTTTGCCGGAAAGACCCAGGTCCAACTCGAGGATATCGCCCTGCATCACTAGGGCTTCACCGCCCTGCAGACCGTCATTTTCATTCACGTCAGCGACGAACGCATCCGCTTCTGTCTTGAATTTCTCGCGATGCAGCACGATGACACGGTCGCCGCCGCAGACCAGCTCACGGACCAGTCGGCGAGCCACATAGATCGGAAACCCGGTGACGAGCACACACTTCGGCCCGTCAGGGTTTCGCTTCGGGTCCGTCATCGGTGGCCTCCTGAGAAGTCAGCGTCGTCCACAGCGTGGTCACTTGCTGCTCAAGCTCTTGCAGGCCGGTCCGGTTGTCAATCGCGTGGTCGGCCACAGCGAGACGCTCTGCGTCGGTAGCTTGGGCGGCGAGGCGTTGATTTGCCGCCACCTCGGTCATGCCATCGCGCGCCATCATCCGTTGGCGTTGTAGCGCCGGACCGCAATGCACCACAATCACGTCATCGCATCGAAGGTGAAGGCTCATCTCCACAAGCAGGGCCGCATCGATGACAACGAGGGCATCCCCGCGTGTCACGGCGGCGCTGATTTGCTGGTCAATCTCGGTGCGAATGAGGGGATGGAGGAGCTGTTCCAGCGCTTTGAGTGCCGCGGGATCAGCGAAAACCAGCGCGCCGAGCTTCTTTCGGTCCAGGCCACCATCTGGCAAGCGCAAGTCGTGACCAAAGCGGTCAAGCACCGCCGAGAGCCCGCTGGAGCCTGACGCCACAACATCGCGCGCGACCTGATCGGCATCGACAATCGTCGCGCCGTGCCGTGCCAAGAGCCGGCTGACAGTGGATTTTCCGGAAGCGATCCCGCCGGTGAGGCCCACGACCCGAGTCATCGGCTAGGACTTGGTGAAGACGTAGCTCTGAGTAAAGCTCTGCGGCGATGGCAGCAATGGCAGCCCGCGAATGCGACGGAACTTGCCCTTGATGCAGGTCGCGAAATCACCGGAAGCACCGATGACAGTCACTGCGGTGATGGTGCCGGCGGTACCGACGGTGAACCGGACTTTGACCTTGCCGCTGAGCCCAGGGGTCTTGCGCAGGGCAGACTCGTAGCAACGGCGGACAGCTGAGTTCTTGCGTGCAATCACGCGTGCGACGCCAGATTTTCCGGCGCCGGAGCCACCGAGGGCCCCCGCACTCAAGGAGATCCTGACCTTCTTCTCACGCTTGATCTTCTTCTTCGTCGCGATCTTCTTACGGCTGCCAAAACCTTTGCTGCTGCCGGCTTTGACCTGCTCGACCGTACCACCACCACCGCCGCCGCCGGCGAGTTGAATCCCTTTGCCGGGACCGTCCCCGCCTTCTCCAGCACCTGAATCGCCGCCGAACGTCTTGGCGATCACCGCCGTGTCGCCCTCGCCGCCCTCAGCGAAGAGCTTGGTGGCTGCCCCACCTTTGCCCAACAAGGCGCCGGCGATGGTGCGCTTGGCCACGACCTTACGCGCGTTGCGTTTGCGCTTTTCCAAGTCAACGGTCTTACCGGTCGACTGCGGTTTTTCAACCTTCGCAGGCCGCTTTTTCTTCGGCTTCTTCTCGCGCTTGATCTCTTCTTGCTCGGCCTTCTTGGCCTCGTTGGACTTGACGTCCTGCACCTTCTCCGGCGGAGGCTCTTCTTCTTTCTCTTCGATCACGACTTCGTAGGTCGTGGCGATGTGCTCTTCCTCAAGGCGCTGCGACTTGAGGTACTTGCCCGTCGTGCGTTGGAAGATGACCGCCTGACTGACAATCGAGCCGATCAGCAGTACCGAGACCAAGAAAGAGACCGACCACACGGGATCGCTAGTCAGCGGTTGCATGATCTGGCCGATCAGGCTCTTGCGGGGCATCACCGGCACAGTGATTGTGCGGCGGACCACCTGGAAGAGCAGCGTGTATGGCCCGAGGGAAGCTCTGCCGCGTGATTTCAATCCGATGGTCAGGTCGAGACCGTTGCCCGCTTTGCGGGCGATGCCCTTGCTGATGGCATCCTGCTCGTTCATCGGCGCGCCATCAGCGGCCAGACGCAGCTTCGATGCGGCCGGGAGCGTCACCGCGACCTTGCCGTCTTTGCCGACCTTAAAAACGGCCCGCTCACCCTTGTAGTCGGTGTCCGGCAGCACGATGCGATCGTCTTTTCCGGAACCCACGCGCACCGTCTCGCCGGCCTGGAAGATCTGGTCCGACAGCAAGCGCGACTCAAAGACGAGCCCGATACGGAGCACGGTCTCTTCACGGGTCTCGGTCGGAACGGAATCGCCGCGCACGAACTGGAACATCAAGATGATGTCACCGAGCGCCAGAGAACCGCCTGTGTAGCCCTCGATGGCGACCGCACGCTTGCCCTTAACCTTGACCACATCACTGTCACTGAAACCAGATCCGCCGGACGGGCCGCCGCGCAGGTTCAGCTGAATCGAGGGATCCTCTGGCAGCAGCAGGTGGTAGGCTTCTTTGTGCAGGACCGCGAGTGATACGGAAGCGGGGAAGTCCGGGTGAACGTCCGCGCTGATTTGAACGGTACTGTCGGCTTTCGAGCCGACCGTCACATCGATGCGTCGATCCAGTACGCGCTCAGCCAAAATCTGGCCGCGATACACGACACCAATGCGCAGTACACGGTTGGTGTCTAGTGCCATCCTGGTCGCTCCATCGCTGCGTCGGGGCCTTGGGCCAGTCCGAACAATTCGTTAAGTGCTTGAGTTTACAGGGCTTCTATTCAACCCAAACTACCCAATGCCGAGGGCGCCGCATCCTAGCCTCGCCCTCGGACCATGTCAATCGTGCTACAGAGTCGAAAAACAACGTCCGGTGGTACACATAGCGCAGCCCACATCTCTGCAATAGCCGATCTAGGGTCAACAAGGGAAGGTCAATCATGGGGGCGCTTCATCCATCTTCATAGGTTGGACGCATGACACCGGTGGAAGATCTGGCCTCATGCGAGCGGCTCAAGCTACCGCTCGACCTGTCGTTACGCCGTTCCGGCTAGCCTAGTCCACACAATGAGGCTCGCCGCGGTACCAAAATCCAAACGCCGCAGCCGAAGCGATCGGCTTCGATCTGCGGCGTTGGGATGATCGATCTAACGAATGTTGCAAGGACGTGATCCCCGCGACTTTGATTGCGCTCGCTTAGTTCTTCGTGAAGACGTAGCTCTGCGTGAAGCTCTGCGGCGATGGAAGCAGCGGCAACCCGCGAATACGCTGGAATTTCCGCTTGATGCAGGTGGCGAAGTCGCCGGAGGCGCCGATGACGCTGACCGACGTGATGGTGCCCGCCGTGCCGACGGTGAAGCGCACCTTCACCTTGCCGCTCAACCCTGGAGTCTTGCGAAGCGCGCCTTCGTAGCAACGCCGGACAGCAGAGTTCTTGCGAGCGATGACCCGCGCCACGCCGGACTTGCCTGCGCCCGAGCCACCCAGGGCACCGGCGCTCAGCGAGATCTTGATCTTCTTTTCCTTCTTCTTGACCTTCTTCGTCGCGATCTTCTTGCGCTTGCCGAAGCCTTTGCCGCCTTTGCCGCGCTTGACCTTTTCAACCGTGCCGCCGCCGCCGCCGCCGCCAGCGAGCTTGACGCCGCCGCCTGGTCCGTCCCCTTTGTCACCAGAATCGTCGCCACCGCCGAAAGTCTTGGCGACCACGGCCGCGTCACCCTCACCGCCCTCGGCGAACAGCTTAGTCGTAGCCCCGCCAGCTCCCATGAGGGCACCGGCGATCGTGCGTTTGGCCACAACCTTCCGCGCGTTACGCTTGCGGGTCTCCAGGTCGACCGTCTTACCGGTCGATTCGGGTTTCTTGTCAGCGACTTTCGCCGGCTTTTTGTCCGGTTTTGCGCGCTTCTTGGGCTTGGCCTCAGGCTCAGGCTTCATCTCTGGTGCCGTCTCTTTCGGCTCCTCTTCCGGCTCTTCTTCCTTGGGCTCTTCTTTCTCGGCGATATCGACATCGATGATGACCGAGACATGCTCTTCGGCCTTCTTCGCGTTCTTGAGGTACTGACCCTGGGTGCGCTGGTAGAGCACGGCCTGCGTCACCACACCGCCGCCGAGCAGCAACGCGATACTGAAACACGCCGTCCAGACCACATCCTGTAAAAAGAGACCGAGGAAGCGCTCGATGAGCGACTTCTTCTCCATGGTCGGGACGACAACTTTCTGGCGCACCACCTGGAAGAGGATCGAATAGGGCCCCATCACCGCGCGGCCACGTGCACCAAGGGTGAGATGGGCGACAGTCGTACCACCGTCCTGCTTGGCCTTGCCGCTCTCCACCAACTGGCTGACGTCTCTCGGAGGCTGGTCCTGTACAGCGACGCGCAGCTTCATGTCTGCGGGCGCTTTCAGCAGGACAGATCCGTCCTTGTTGTTGACGAACGACAGGGACGCACCGCTGTACTCCGCCTGATCGAGCACGACCGTGTCGCCATTGGAGCCGCCGATGCTGATCGTCTTTTCCTGAGGAAAGATCCGATCGGAAATCAAGCGTTCGTCGTACACCAGCCCGATGCGCAGCACCGTGCGCTCATGGGTCTTCGTTGGCGTGGCATAGCCGCGAACGAACTGGAACATGACGGTGACATCACCGACCACAACAGAGCCGCCAGCGACTTCACCGATGCGAATACAGCGTTTGTTGCGAATCGTCTCGACGTTGTCGGCCTGAGACGCGCCGCGGAGATTGATTCTCGCTGACGGATCAGATGGCACGACCAAGTAATGCTCGCCACCTTCGTGGAAGAGCACATCTAGGTGATCAGGAAAGTCTGGATAGTCCTTCGGAGAGAACTGCACCGTCGAGTCAGCGCGCAGGCCGACGGAAACATCGATCTCACGATCGATGATCTCCTCTTTGACGATGCTGCCTCGGTAGACGATTCCGAGACGTACGTTACGGTGGCTCATACTCCCCCTCGGCTGGGGTTTGCGCGCGCCGATTATCCGACGCGAGCAGCAGATTGATGGGCACTAAGGAGGGTATGCCACGCTGAAACGGGGTGTCAAACGAACAGCGAAGACTCACATAACCACGAATCAATCGACTGTGACTGGGTTACCGGGCATCCGCTAGCGTCGGACAACGCACCTCAGCGCTTGTGAGCGGAGGGGCGTCGCATGTAGACTCGCGCGCCCGCCAAACATCCAATGCCGGCGGCCTGGACCATTGGGCCCCCCAAAGCCCGCTTTCAATCGCATGCTTGCGACGAACCGGGACCTGACCCATGCCCAGCTCAGCTCGTAGACCTTTGCGCCGCGCCATCGCGCTGGCTTCGCTCGTTTCGCTGACCACCATGAGCCTAGCGGGATGCGGGAGCGAGGCGACCGAAGACGAGGCGAAGACGGCTGTTTTGCGAAGCGTTCAGACGTTGTTGGATGAAGCGGGCTGGGGTGCTCTGGTGAGCGCAGACGCAGAACTCGGTAAACTCGTTGCTCAAATCGGCATGCCATTTCAAAGCGCGGGGCGTGTCGAAGCCGCCGATGGGCGGACGCTGCACTGGGCGGAATATGCCGACGGAGCCGATGCCGTGCGCACCAAGGTTGTCTCCGTCTTTCGGCGGTGTGATGCAGCGGGGACATGCGTGGTGGGTCAGGCCAGTCACACCGCAAACGGTGCCGCCATCGTCGACGGCGCCGGAAAGACATTGACGACCCTCGATCTGGGCGAACCCGTTCTCCATAAGACGCTGAAGAATCATAATCTTACGCGCAGCGAGACGGTCTTGCGTCTGGAGCTCAAGCGCAAGCATATCGTCGACCGCGTGCTCGCGAAGACAGCGACGGCTCAACTACCCAACGGCACGCGCAAGCTGCTAATCGTGTCGGCCTATGGCCCCGAAGTGGGCGTCCCGCTGACCACGTTGCAAGCGGCTGCCAAAGCGACTGGGGTCTTTGACGAGGTGGAGGTGATCGCCTTCGCGCGGCGGACGGACCTGCTCAGCAGACTGCCACTCATGACGCCGCAAGACATGGTGATTTGGTTTGGCGCCGGGGTGCTCGAACCGTTTTCGGACAAGGCCAGCAAAAGCGTGGGCATGACGTTGTCCCGCGGGGTGTTTGGCGACGAGTTGATTCACCGTAACCACACCAAAGGGCTCCTCGACGCGCCCATTCTAGGCGGACCTGGTCTCATCTTACTGGCGGGCTCCAATAGTCTGACGAGCGACCACACTGAACAGACGGGCCTGATGGCGGCCGACCTGCATCAGGGAAGCTACCGGCCGGTGGTCGGGTTCGACGGAACGCTGACGCCAGCGACAGCCGAAGCGGGAGCCATGGCGCTATTGAAGGAATTGGCTGCCGGCAAAACGCTGAGCGTGGCGATGAAGACGGGCAGTGCAGCTGCCAAGGCCACAATGACCACGATGCTGACAGCAGAACAAGCAAACTCCTGGCTACTTCCGGCAAAGAAGTCCGAGTTTTGGGGACAAGCGCCGAAAAGTGGCTCGCTGAAGCTCTACCTCAAGAACTCGCCGAAGTGTGTGACGCTACCCAGTGGATCGGTGTGCACGGAGCAAGGCTTCAAGACGGGTCAGGCGGTGCCGTCCGACCAACTGACCGCTGCGCACGTGGTGTTTTCTTGCGACCTCACGTTCGACGGGCCGTGGTTGTCGTGCGCAGACAAAAATGACGCGACCGGCGCAGACTTCGCGTTGCGGGGGGTCATGACCGGGCAGAAAAAGGGTGACTACGTGTTGATCACGGCGACGGGCGCGCCCAGCAAGAAGATGACCCAAGTGACCATCGTGGGCGCTGGGGTGATCGAGGAAGCCAGCGATGCGAAGGGCACGCTGACGCTAAAATTCGCCGGAAACGCTGCAGGGAGCACCTGGCTGGACGGCCAAGGTCGCTGCTGCATCGCAGTAACGCCACTTCTGACTGGAAACCAATCCCAACGTAGCGTATTGACCGTCAAGCGCTGAGCGCGCAATCAGGGAGCATTGACATGGCTGACATCAACGGTGGGCTGATCGGAACGGGGATGCGTTTCGGTATCGTCGCCGCACGGTTCAACGGATTCATCGTCGAGGCGCTGGTAAGCGGAGCCGTCGACGCACTGGTACGCAGCGGCGTGCAGCGGGACGACATCGACATCGCGCGTGTTCCTGGCGGTTTCGAGATTCCGTTGGTCGCGAACAAGATGGCCCACAACAGCCGTTACGACGGTGTGATTTGTCTCGGAGCTGTAATTCGCGGCGCCACGGCCCACTTCGACTTTGTCGCCGGAGAGATGGCCAAGGGCATCGCTCGTGCCTCTGAAGCGAGCGGAAAGCCAGTGATGTTCGGCGTGCTGACGACAGATACGATCGAGCAGTCGATCGAGCGCGCGGGCACCAAAGCTGGAAACAAGGGCGCCGAATGCGCCATCGCCGCAATCGAAATGGTCGACCTGCTCCGGCAGCTCGATCAGAACGAAGGCTAGAGGACAATCACCATGGGAATCCGTCGGCGGTCGCGTGAGTGCGCCCTGCAAATCCTCTACGGTATCGACTGGTCTGGGCACGACCCGATGGCAGCTTGCGAACATTTTTGGTCGCGATTCGCCGGGGAACGGCCCGCTGCTTACGAGCAGATCCGCAATGGATGCGACGCGCTAGTCGTAGGTGTGGTTCGCAATGTCGGCGAGATCGACACGCGTCTGCAAGAGGCGTCACAGAACTGGAAGCTCGATCGCATGAGCGTGGTCGATCGCAATATTCTGCGGCTCGGCGCGTATGAGCTGCTGTTCGCGAGCCGCAATGTCCCGCGCAAGGTGGTGCTGAACGAAGCGATCGAGATCGCAAAGAAGTTCGGCAGCAAAGAGAGCGGTGGATTCGTCAACGGGGTCTTGCATCAGGTGAGCCTGCGCGCGGCTTCGGCTGCATCCGTCCCGTCGCCCGCCGATCCGGATGCCAACGATGTCGCAAGCTCTCTAAGCGGTGGAGGAGACGCGTGAAGCTTCGCTACGCCGAGCCCAATCTGCACGAACTCGATGGCGAGCAGGCCGTCTGCCTCGTTCTGACCGCGTTTGCGGACGATCGGCCGTTGCGTGGGCTCGCCGGGCGGGTCGACTGGCGCCTCAACGGTCAGCTGTCACGATTGATGCTCAGGCGTTTCGTCGACGGTCATTTTTGTGAAGCAATGCTCACGCCGCTGGTCGATCGCCTGCCGTTTC
Organism: Myxococcales bacterium; assembly: GCA_023954815.1. Lineage (GTDB taxonomy): Bacteria > Myxococcota_A > UBA9042 > UBA9042 > UBA9042 > UBA9042. The sequence goes on from JAGSHB010000014.1 coordinate 60,032, forward strand.
AACGCCTCCTGTTGGTGGGTATGGGCACGCGCGCAGCGTTCAACGAGCGCCGATTCGCGGACATCTGTCGGTTTACGTTCGACACCTTGTCACGCATGCACATCACCGACTTTGCCATGGCCATGCCGGGTCGAATTGGCCTGGATGTGGGGCTGCGCCAAGCGCTCAATGGCTGGGAAGATGGCATCGCGAGTGCCTTTCCTGCTGAGATGATTCAGCAGCTCAATATCTGCCTGATCGAAAGTTCCGAGGTTCAGCGTGAGCTCATCGAGCCGCTTCGGCGCAGCTGTCGAGACTTGGATGATCGCGCCGCGGCGGCCCTGCGGGTAGCTGAGTCGAGAACCCTGGCTCCCGAGACGGAGACGGTCTCGTCCCTCGCCCCGACGGCCCCGA
>JAGSHB010000240.1 GCA_023954815.1 Myxococcales bacterium
CACGACGACCTCATGGCCGTTGCCTTGCGCATCGCTGATGAACAGTGGGCGCCGTGGGCCCGTGCGACCACGCGCTCGGCCTGTGCAGCGCTCGATGGCGGTGAGGATGGCGCCAAACTGCGCACCTGGGCAGCCCAGCCCCACGGGGACTCTGTGGCTCGCTTTGGCGAGACCGCCCGCCAGACCTTCGACGAGATGCGCGCCCGGCTGCGCAACCTGCCGCTGGAGGTGGACGCCCCCTTTCGCACCGAGGACCTGCAGCCCGGCCCCCATGACAATTGGCTGCTACGCGGTCGCAAGTTCACGGTTCGCAATCAACAGCGGTGGCTGCCGCGCCACCGCAGCGCCTATCGCCGCGTGCCCGTCAGGCTCGCTGCTCGGATGGCGCTGGAGCCCGAATTGGCCACCTGGGCGGTCCATGTCTTGTCGGGTTGGAGCCGCGCGCAGGCCGCCGTGTTTGAGCGCATGCGCCTACACGCAGAGGGTGCGGCCACGGCCGAAGAGACCCGCCGTGCCATTCAGCAGGAATTGGGTCGGTTCCGTGACCTGAGCCTCGACGACGCCGAGCACGTGCTGACCCGCGGGTTGTGCGAGCTCGGACGTATTTTCTCCCGTGCCGGCGGGCCGCGTATGCCGGCGACCCAGGTGCGTTTTTCCCAAGTCGAGGGCCGGGTCCGCGACAGCCTGCGCGCGCTGAGCGAGCACCCTGCGCTCTGGCAAGACCGCCTCGCCACGGCACAAAATGGCCTGCGCTTGGTCGTCGACATCACCACGTTGCGGGCGCGGGGCCTCAGCGCGGTGGACCAGCACCTCGCCCAGCCCACGGCCGATGCCTTGGGTAGTATTCGGCAACTGATCATCGGTGTGAGCACGGGTCTGGCGAAGATTCGCGAGGATGCCGGCAGCGTCGACGGTGCCAGCGATGAGACCTTGCAGACGTGGATCGATGCCGGACGCGAGCTGTTCACCCCCAAGAGCGCCAAGCAAATCGACAGGCGCGTCGGCCGGTACCGTGCCAACGCCAGCGTTCACCGGGTTGCCGTCGCCCTCAGAAAGTCGGTCACTGCCCTGCCCGCTGCGCTGCGCGTGGCCCATCCCAACACGCCCGTGCACCGCGCCGACCGCCCGGACGATGTGCTGACCTGGACTGTGGACCTGCAGGCCGCTGCGACCAACGACGTGTTGCGCGATCTGCTGCCGGAGATTGGCGAGCGGGTCCACGGCACCAATCTGCTGCTGGCCCACGTCGCACCCAGACTGCGTGAAGCCGTCGATATCGCAGTTTTTGCGCTGGAGTCGCGTCTGGAGCTGAAAGACCTGCATTCCGAAGAAGGCGTGACCCTATCGGCGGCGCTGGAGCGTGCGGCCAATCGCCTCGATCGCCTCGATACAGAGGTGGGCGGCACCGCCGAGGCCCTGCGCCACGATCTACACGGTGATTTCCTCAGCGCCATTGAGCGTTTACATGAGCACGTCTCCGGCCGAGAGCTGACCGCGGCTGGCCTCGATGCCGGCACAACCCCGGTGAGCCGCGCGCGCCGGGCCATGGCCAGGCTCATCGCCCCGACGGAGGTGTGGTGGCGACGTGAGCGCAAGCGGCTGTCGACTCAATGGGACAAGATTCGGCGCAGCAGACTCAGCCAAGAGTTGCGCGTGCGTTACTCCGGCGAACACTTGGACGCCGCCCGGATGCGGCAACACACCTCGCGGTGGACCCATTGCGATGATTTGCCCCAGGAATACCAGACGCTGTTCACCCTGCAGCCCGTGCGTGAGCACCGCCTGTTCACGGCCCATCGCAACCACTTGGCGACGCTGCTTGAGGCCGAGCGCAACTGGATGAACGAAGGACCGGCGTCGGCGCTCGTGGTCGGTCGCCCGGGCAGTGGCCGCACATCCCTGCTGAACGTTGTACAGCTCGAGCTCAGCGTGCCCCGGGTGCTACGGCCCCAGCCGGTGGGATCCTGGCGTGAAACCGGCGTGGTCGGTGCGTTGGCGCTGGAGCTGGGGTGTCGACCGCAGCGCTCCCACGTGGTGCGCGCCCTGCGCAAGGTACGAACCGCGGTCCTGCTCGACGACCTAGAGCGGTGGGTGGAGCCTAGCGCCGACGGCCTACGGACGCTGACCAGCACGTTGGACCTCATCAGCCAGACCCGAGACTCGGTCTTCTGGCTCGTGTCTGTCGGTACACCGGCGCTCCGCGCTTTTGAAGATGCCCTGGCCCTGCGTCAGGCCTTTGGCCATGAGATTCGACTGACGCCGTTGAGTTCTGCGGAGCTCATGACCGCTATCGAGGCGCGACACCAGCTCTCTGGTCGCCAACTAGTCTACCCACAGACGCTCTTTGGTCGCCTGGCCGGTCATCTCCAGCGCGGCAGCCACCGCACCGTATTTTCCCGCCTGCTCACAGCCGCCAGCCAGGGCAACCTGAGCCAAGCCATGACCGCCTGGGTGCGTGCGGTGACGATCGATGCCTCCGGCTGCGTACACCCGAGCCTACCGAGAACCCTGACCGTCGGCCTGCCGAGCTTTGCCGCGCTGGACCCCATCGAAGTCGCGCTGTTGACGCAAATCGTGCGCTTTTGCGGGGCTTCACCGAAACAACTCGCTGTCGCGGTGGGTCAACCGATGCACAACATCCAACGCCACCTCGCCTTCCTGCGCACCGCCGGTCTCATCGCCGCCGTGGATGCCCGGCGTGACGAGGTCCATGTGCCGCGGGCGCTGCTCGGCCCGATGACCCAAGGCTTGCGGGATCTGGGGGTGCAGCTATGACGCCGCACACTCCCCAGCTGGATTTCGTGACGCAACTCGGGATGGAGCTGCAAAATCTCAGTCAGCTGCTTTGGGGCACATCGCTCATCTCCCTCGGATTGACGGTGCTGATCGGCTGGCTGCTCTCCCGGTTGGTCGCCACAGGTAGTCAAGTCGCGTGGCGCCTGGGCGTGGACCATCGCCATCGCCTGCAGGTGGTGGTGCGGTGGAGCAACCTGATCATCTTCGTCGGCGTGCTAGCCCTGCTCCTGCGCAGCTTCTTCCGTACCGCCCCGGTCATGTTCGGGCTGCTGGCCATCACCAGCGCTGCGGGGCTCGTGCTCGCCCTGGCGCGGCCGCTGCAGAACGCGGTCGGCGGCGCGGCGTTGATTCTGCGCGGCCGGGTGCGTGAAGGCGACCATATCGAACTAGAAGGCCGGGCTGGCACGGTGAGCGAGGTGGGGCTGCTCAGGCTGACGGTGCGTGATGCCGAGGGCCAGACCATTCTCATCCCCAATCGGCTCCTGCAGGACCGCGTCGTCATGGTGTCGCGGCGCACACACTTGGTGCCCGTCGTCGCGCAGCTGGCGCTTGAGACGCCGAGTCGCCCAGCGGTGGAAGCTGCCCGTGCGGCGGCGCTGCTGTCGCCCTGGCGCGTCGCGGGCACGCCTGCCCGTGCGTGGATGGACGGCGATGTGCTGAAGGTCGAGCTGCAGACTTGGTCCGATGCCTCGGTGCACCCTGGCCGTGAAGCCTTGGAGCGCACGTTGGTCGCGCAGCAAGACCAACGAACGGCCTCCCGCGCTATTGATAAGCAGCGGTCGTAGGCGGGTGCTGCGTCGCGAGCAGCGGTGGCGCGCTTTGTGCGTGGTGAGCAGGCGGCGCGGCGCGGCATTGGGGGCTGCGCCATTTTGCTCTCCGCAGTCGATTTCGTGGTGGTCTCCATGCCTGCAACTTTGCCGCAAGATGGAGTCAAAACCGGACATCTGTACTTTGGAGCGACATGAAGGGTTGTACGCATCCAAATTGTCGCCTCGGTGTGCCGAGGATCGTGCCGGTCACCCAATAAATCAAGGTATTTCGAGCATCAGGACGGAACTGACCGTCTCAGCTAGCCTCCCGGGCCGCCGACTAAGCGCTGACTGGCCAGCGCTCGTCTTCCTCACACTCAGGGTCAGGTTCGTCCCACGGATCGATCGGGTCGGCTGGGCGCTACCGGACGGATACCTCTGGAAGGTCTGCCGCCTTTGTCCTCTTGAACGCACAGATAACCAGGATCGGTCTTCGGCATCTTTACTTGGTGCTACCGGCTGGAGCCACGGCAATCGCACCTAGCTTGGACCCGGTCCAGAGTGTCTTGTCCGCTCCAGTGCACTTCGCCTCATTACAGCTGCCCCGGCTAGGATCAAGCATCCAGACGCGAGACTCGCTCATCATGTAGAATTTTCCCTTGGACAGTTCCATGTCCGTCACATCGCAGAAGTTTGCGTTGACCAGCCCCGCATATCTCCATTGTACTTTCTCGAGACCTCTCCCGTATTTCCCCCGCCAACCCATTCTTGAAAAGCGATAGAGTTTTGCGTCCTGGAGATACTTGGTTCCACCCTTCCTGGGCCTGGACAGACATGAGAACACGTAGGTGTAGCGCTTGTCCGCCGCTAGGCCATGAACCCCTCGGCACAGCGGCTGGATCTTGGATCTGGTTTTGCCTCGCGGGATGTTCTTGCTACAAGGCCACCTCAGCTTGTAGAGCGCTTTTTTGGCGTCTTTGTAGCCGTGTGTCTCGGTAGAGAATTTGTAGATGGTATGGCCGTCGCTCGGCGTCAGGTATACATCCCAATCTCTGGGCGCGCCTTGCTTCTTTGTTTTAAGCAATGCCGGGGAGAATGCGATTCGACTAGAGTGATAGGCTCGGCCCAGGGGAGAGGTTGAGTCAAAGCGCTTCTTCCCCTTGAACATGACCTGTTTTCGATGCCAGACTTCGTCAAAGCCGAACCTGCCTGGTTTGACCAGCTGCCCTTTTTTCTTCTTGAGGGGCACGCCAACCAGCATTCCATCGGGCTTGCCCAACAGATACAGTTTCCCTTTGAATGCCTTGATGAGCGCAAGATCGCTGTTGGTAGCGTATTTTGGAAAAGGACCAAAGCGACTCCCTAGAAAGAGCGTGACTTTTCCTTTTCCATCCGCTCGGGCCGACCATACCTGGTCTTTCTCGTCCAGCAGGAAAAGCCATCCGTCGTCATAGGTCATGGCGTAATCTTGGTCTTGACATGACTCAGGTGGTGCACTCTCTGGGAACCGTATTTGCCTTTGCCTTTGCCTTTGCCTTTGCTTTTGGGGACCAGCCGGAAGATCCCCTTGCGAGATCCTTCGCCATTATAAGCGACGAAGATGCGATCAGGGGATGCAGCCAGGGTGGACGAGCCGACGCTCAAGAGAACGAGGGTCAAGATAGCAAAAACCAGCGTAGGGCCTTTGAGCGTAGTGTGCATGCTAGATTTCCATGGTCTCACCAAAATGCTGTGAGCAGAGGACGAGGCGTATGAACTCACGATTTTGGGTCCGTAGGGTGGTTTGCAAATAGTAGCTAGTCGGTGTCTTGCCGGGGGACACGTCGAGGCTCGCTTGAGGAGAGCAGCGTCGGCGCTCACTACGCAGAGTTCAAGGGCCAATTGGGTTCTCGCTCATGCTGCTGCCTCCCATGGGGCCTGCTCGGAGGCCACGGTCGCAGGACGACCGCCGGCCACGCACGCTGTGCGCAAACCTGTGAAAAGGTGTAGCCGGCCCCCAAAATCTGCCTGATCCTGAACCAGCCGACCGCTGCGGAGTGGATAGACACTCTCTCAAAATGCAAGCCTCAAGAACAATTCTTCGCGCGACTGGCGGACCACCGACATGTGCCAATTGCTCCCCGGCCTGGCTCGCTTCTCGACCGACGCCGGCGCTGTCAGTTCGTCAACCGTCGTGGCCCCATTGACGTCAGCTTCAATGCCAGCTTTCACACATTTGTCCGTGTCAGCGACGACTTTCTGCCTGCTTTGAGACTCCAGCCCTTTGTCGTCTTCGGACTCAGCGTCGTCGGCGAGACGGTAGAAACGAGCCGAATCCCAAGGTTGGTCGCTACGAACGATCCCCCAAACCGCGTGCAGAAGTTTCCGCATCACAGCCACGACCGCGACCTTGCGCGGCTTACCGGCTGCCACCAGGTGCTGGTAGAAGCCGGCTACGTGCTCGTCACGCTGAAACGCAACCAGAGCCGGCATGTACAGCGAGCGACGCAGATGGCAGTTGCCGACTTTTGAGATCCGGGATGGTCGACGAACCGACGTCCCGGACTCGTGACGCCGAGGATCAAGACCTGCGGTGGGATGGGGGTCAGATCTTATCTATTATCTTTTCATGACAAAACCGCGATATCGGACGTTGAAGGGTCGTACGCATCCAAAATAGCTCCTCGGTGCGGCAACACTCACGCTGATCCCCCAACAAATCAAGGTATTTCCGGCATCAGGGCGCAACTGTCCGTCTCAGCTGGCCTCCCAGGCCGCGGACTACGCGCTGACTGGCCAGCGCGCATCTTCCTCACACTCAGGGTCTGGCTCATCCCAGGGGTCGTCAGAGACGGCTGGGCGCTTCAATAACCTCTCTCCCCCCCCCTCCAGCATGGGCGGAGACAAGCCAGCCCGTACCACAACGTAGTCCGAGTCTCGCGGCTATCCCACCTTCAGATGATTTGGCCGTCCGAACGCCGCCGACTACCTGAAAACTCGTGGAAAACAGCGGACCCTGGGGTACACTCATCGTACGGTCGGGATGCGCTCGGCAGCACGATGTTCGGGATGCGATCTTGTGTGCCGCGGCAATGACGGCGCTGCCCTGATGTTCGCGCACCGCTAACCCGCCGCATGTGGCCCGAGGAGCACTCGGCATGACGCACCCCAACGACGCCTACTACCAGAGCTGCGTCGGCCAATGGCGCTGTCCGATGGATTTTCGGGTGACGGATTGGCCGACGTTTTGGCGCGCTAGCATGGGGCCGATCGACCGAATTCGTGTGCTCTCCTTGGTTCTTTGGCCGAGTTGGTTGGGCCGCATCTACCTCGACACTTCCGTCTCGCGCGTCCCCGGCGCGAATGGAGACGGAGTCCTCCACACCACACGCGTGAGCTGGCTGGGTATTTGCGTGATGAGGAGCACAGAGCGTATCGAGTTGGATCCAGATGGTCGCCGATTCATGTTGATTGGCACACGACGCATGATGCCAACCTATTGGCGGGAGGAGTCATTCAGCGCGCCGGGCGTGGTCGACCAAACCGCATCGAAGGCTAGCTACACATTCTCGTGGTTCGGCACGGAGCTGACGCAAACTACAGTAGCGTCCCCTGACCTAGTCGTGGCCACTCAGGGTACAGCGTGGTCGATCGGTGTGCAGCAGCTGCGGCGCGTGGTTTAGGTCTCGGGCGGTCCCATCTCTGGGTCGTCCCGCGCGCTACCGAGGCACTGAAACATGGGCGTGATGGGCGACCCCACAAGCTCATGGCCTCAGGAAACATTCGGCCTCACCCGGAACCTTCAATTGCTGCGATTGTAGCGGCCATATTGGGTTCAGATTGGAGATACAAGGTCTCGGGCGGTCCCATCTCTGGGTCGTCCCGCGCGCTACCGAGGCACTGAAACATGGGCGTGATGGGCGACCCCACAAGCTCATGGCCTCAGGAAACATTCGGCCTCACCCGGAAC
>JAGSHB010000179.1 GCA_023954815.1 Myxococcales bacterium
GGCCGCACGGTCGCGGCTGCGCGCAGCGGGCTTAAATAGCCGGCGAATGCTCGCAGTCTGCTCGGCATCAAGGCGCGAAAACACCGAGAAGACGATGCCATGCTCCGCGGCCTTCGCGACGAGGTCGCGGTCGCTGAGACCTAGCTCTTTGGCTAGATCAGCTACACGTGTCGTGCTCGTAGCTGCCAAGGTCGGTCCTCCTGGTGTCATTGAACACCGGAATCAGTGGCGGTCGGAACGGCCGCGTTGAGCCGCGCCAGGGTCTTACTCCAGGCGCGCAGGCGCGCATCCTGAACCTCAAGCCCTCGCCGTGCAAGCCCTGCTTTCCGAAACATGAACGTTCGGAGGGCTTGTGTGTTGGCCTGTCGAAGCACTTGCTCCGCCAGTCTGTCCGCTTTGGCCTCAAGTTTGAGGCGGCCACGGACCGGTTTGAGTGCGCGCGTTGCACACCCGATTTCGGGGCACGTATAGAGCCCCCGGCCGCCGTTGTCACGCCGTCCGAACACACCGCTCACACGCACCCCTTGTTTCGCACTGGCCGTGAGACGAACGAGCGTCGACACGGGCAGTCGCTGACGGCAGCCAGCGCAGAGGCGAATTGGGTCGCGAGTGGTCAAGTGTGCGTCTCCTAGGCATCGGCGCTGTTGTCCGCCTGAGCCTTCTCTGAAGCCTCCGCTGCGAGTACCGCTGCGGACAATGCTTCGGCCGCCTCACGGGCGCGGCCTTCTTCTTCCTTCGCGCGGCGAGCGTCAGCTTCGCGCTGCTGCTTCACCTCGTAGGCGATCTGCTGAATCTGCAGCGCCATGTCTTCGTTGATCCCGGGGATGGACGAGAGGTCCTCCATGTGGGCGTTGAGCAAGTTGTCTGGGCTGTGGAAGCCGAGCTTGAACATGTACGAAGTCAGGGACTCGTCGAGACCGGGAACGACCGAGAGCTTCTGCCCGAGGACTTCCATCATGGTCTCGATCTTGGCCTCAGAGTGGATGTCGATGCGCCAGCCGACGAGCTGACTCGCCAACCGCACATTCTGTCCACGGCGGCCGATCGCCAGGGACAACATGTCGTCCGGGACGATCAGCTCGATCGTCTGATTGTCTTCGTCGATCAGCACGCGGCTGACTTCAGCAGGCTGAATGGCGTTGCAGACGAACTTTGCGACGTCCGGCGACCAGGGAACGATGTCGATCTTCTCGCCACGGAGTTCCTGAACCACGGCCTGCACGCGCGATCCCTTCATGCCGACGCATGCGCCGACCGGGTCGACGTCACTGTCACGCGATGCAACAGCGATCTTGGCGCGCTCACCCGGCTCGCGGGCCACGGCCATGATCTTGACGATGCCTTCGTAGATCTCGGGGACCTCGAGCTCGAACAGCTTCTCGATCAGGCGCGGGTCCGTGCGGCTCAGGACGATCTGCGGCCCCCGAGACTCACGCTTGATGTCCTTGACGTAGGCCTGCACACGATCGCCGGCGCGGTAGGACTCTCGCTGCATCTGCTCGCGAACGGGCAGTACGGCTTCGGCACGACCGAGGTCGACGATCACGTTGCCGCGCTCAAACCGCCGGGTGATGCCGGTGACCAGCTCGCCCTTGCGATCTTTGTACTCGTTGAACACCACGTCGCGCTCGGCGTCGCGGACACGCTGCATGATCACCTGCTTGGCGGTCATAGCTGCGATGCGGCCGAACTGAGCCCGAGCCGTGCGAATCTTGAGGATGTCACCGTACTTACGGTCCTCTTCTTGGGCCCGGTCGTGGTCCTTGTCGAGGTAGAAGAGCTGAAAGCCAAGCTCGTCGTCGAGCTGCACATCGGGGTCGATGAGCATGGCTTTGCTCTCAGGCAGTTCACGCGCGAGGCTGGTGACTTCGTCGTCTGGGACGACGACGAGGTACATCATCAACTCGACTTCACCTGTCTCCGCATTGAAGGTGGCTTCCAGTTCCCGTTCAGCGCCGAAGGTCTTCTTCGCTGCGGAAAGGATGGCCTGCTCCAATGCGTCCACGAGTACGGAACGATCGATGCTTTTTTCTTTCGACACTTGGTCGATGATTTGGTTGAGGCTGCCCACCATCATCGCATGTCTCCTCGTCTCGCGGCTTGTGCGCCGCCTGGGTGTCATTTGAGCGCCCTCGCTCAAACCTTCAATTATTCCACGGATGTCAGGCCGTTGTCAGTGTCCTGTGCGCCACGTGCAGCACGCTCGGCTAGGAGCTGTGCGCCGAGGCCTTCCCACTGCTTTACAGTGGGATCGAGCGTTGCGCGCAGCAGGTCTGCAAACACGATTGACTCTTCTTTGCCGCCGTCTACCCGCAGGGTGACCACGCCGTTGTCGCTGCCGACGATCTCGCCGATCAGGGTGCGGCGCGGTGCGTCTGGCTGCTCAGGCAAGGTGAAGCGCGCCCGAAAGCCGGCGAAGCGAAGGATGTCGGCTTCGTGGCGCAACAAACGCTTCATACCGGGGCTGGAGACCTCAAGATCGTATGCGCCGGCAATGGGATCTTCGAGCTCGAGAAGGGCGCCGATTTTCCGCGAGATCGTCGCGCAGTCATCAACCAGCACGCCGCCTTCGCCCTCGAAGCGATCGACGAAGTACTGTAGCCGTAGACCGCCACGAGGCGAGCGCAGCATACGAAATTCGATGAGGTCGAGCCCGGCAGCAGCGAACAGTGGGTCAGTCAACGCAGATAGCCGCAGCTCAAGGGATTTCCCTTTGAGCTGGTTCTTGGGCTGTTCTTGCGTCTCAACGTCGCTCATCACTGTCATCTCCGGGCAGCTGCCCCGCTCATCTTGCCGGTCGTCCTGGCCACGCCAGTCGATCCCAAATCGGTCGCATGACCGGTGCGCCGTTCGCCCCCGCGTTGGGAGCGACCGCCTGTCTCTCGTCGAAACCGGGCAGGTCGGGTGTGACAGCACATGGTGTCACGGCGAGCTTCATCCACTCGCGTCCGGCGAATCGCCGGGGCTGCAGCTCTGATTTCCCGCCACCGCCGAATGGGCGGGGCGGGGTAAAATCAGAGCGCTGCGCTTTGGAGGCGGCACCCGGATTCGAACCGGGGATAAAGGATTTGCAGTCCTCTGCCTTACCACTTGGCCATGCCGCCGAAGCGACGCGCTGAATATCGAATCCACCCTATGAGGTCAACCCTTGCGCGCGCTTTTTTGTGTCTTGTGGCGCTACAGGGAGCTCGCTTCGATGCGCCACGCGCCGCCATCCGCGGAATCTCGACGGAATGTGATGGGTGTCGGCATCCGGGTCCGGGCAAGTAAAAAGAACTTCGCTTGCTCCGTTCGGGCTGTGATGTTGTCGGGCGTGATCCTTTTACACTCGAAACTACCAGGTGCTTGGTTGTCGTCGAGGTAGATGGGGGCGTTGCGACGCAGCTGCCGCCACGTGTAGTTGCGCAGGCTCTGCTCGAGTAGAGGCGTCCCGCAACGGCTGCTGTGGATCAGCTTCACAAAGCGCGCAAAATGGGCGTCCGCTTCATCCGGATCATCGGGGATCGGCGCAAGGGCTTGCTCAAACGCCGCGGTCAACACGCTGCGCATCGCGCGAATCGGGTCGTCTTCTGGCGCGCCGGTCGGCGTGGTCGCTGCAACGGTGACGGCGGCGGCGGCGGCGGCGGGCGCTGCTGCTTTGGCCTTGCTGATTGGCGGCTTGGCCTTGCCGGTTGCGCCGTCGAGGCGCGCGGACAGCTCGGTGACCATCCGACGCAGTTCGTCGACCTCCGCGCCAAGGCTCTCGACCGTCCTAGGAGTTGTTGCTGACTTGGCGCTACCGCTTGCTGAGTCTGTTGCCACGATGGTCCCTTGGTTTGAAGTGGACCGGAGCTTATCTGCCGGCCTGCAGGCGAGCAAGGCAGGTCAGGTAGTCGGCGGTGCGGAGGAGTTGATAGTCCGGCTGAATCTGCGGTTTCGGCTCTTTCGTGGCGATCGTCTTGGCCTTGCCGCTGCGCGCGACGCACTTGTCCAGGGCAGGCACCATCTGGGCCATAGGTGACTTGCCGGGCGGGTCGATCGGCTCCAAGTGGTTCGTCAGATTTTCCTCACGGAACCCGACGTGGGTCTTGCCGTCGACCTTGGGGCTGATCGTGATGTCCGGATGCACGCCAGTCACCTGAATGGTGCGACCCGACGGGGCGTAGTACCGCGCCACGGTCAGCTTGATGTAGTAGTCGAGGTGGAGCGCAGGCTCGAATAGAGTCTGCACACTGGCCTTACCGAACGTGCGAGTGCCGGCGACGAGGCCGCGACCGTTTTCCTGGATCGCACTGGCGACGATCTCACTGGCGGAGGCCGAGCCGTCATTGACCAGCACGATGACGGGAAACTTGTAGTCCGAGTCTTCCGCGCGGGCGCGATGCACCTCAGGGCCGCCTCCACGCCGCATGCGGCGACGACTCTTCACGGTTACGACGATGCCGCGTTTGAGAAACATATCCGCGATGTCGATGGCGCGGTTGAGCAGGCCACCACTGTTGCGACGGAGATCAAGAACCAGGCCCTTCAATTGACCGCCTGGGGCTTTCCGCCGCAGCTCTTCAATCTTCTGTTTGAGATCCTTCGCCGAGTGCGGAACAAATCCGCTCATTTTCACGTGTCCGATGCCTGGGTGCGTGGGAATCAACTTGCCCGTCACGTTCTTGATGGGAATGTGCGCCCGTTTGATGCCGATGAGCAGGGGCTTCGGCTCGCCTTCTCTGGCGATGGTGAGCTTTACGACGGTGTGCTTCTTGCCCCGGATGCGCTTGACGACCTTGCCGAGCAGCCAGCCGCGAATGTCGACGCCGTCCACCTTCAAGATCTGGTCACCCGCGCGAACGCCAGCGCTCCAGGCAGGCAGCCCTTCCATGGGGTTTTCCACGATCGTCCTGTCGCGACGCTGGGTCAGGACTGCGCCGATGCCCTCAAAGGAACTGTCCTGCGTGCGACGGGTCGACTCGTCCCACTGCTTGCGAGGGATCACGGCGGAGTGTGGATCGAGCGCGTAGAGGTAGGCCGACGACGCAGCTAGCCAAGCGCGGTTAATGTCCGGCGTCCAGTCCCGTCTGGTGCCCTCGTCATCGACCAGTTTGGCGTACAAGGCCGGGGGCGGTCCTTTCTTCTTCTTTTTCTTCTTCGCTTTGTTCTTCTTGGCAGCGACGCTCTTCGCGCCGGCCTTCTTGTCGCCCTTCGCTGGCTTCTTGCCCGCCTTTGCGGCCTTTGCGGCGGTCTCGGCCTCGGACTTAAGTCGTTTCTTAGCGTCTTTGGCTAGCTCGAGCTTGACGAAACCCATCACGCATTCGAACTCGGCCTTTGAAAACGAGAGCGGCTTCCAAGCCGACCGATACGCCTGGTAGCGCTTCTTGCTCTTCGCTCGCAGGTCCAAGATCTCTTTGTCCGTCAACCGGCGATCGGGCCGTTCCTTGCGCATGTGCTTCAGGTAGGCCAGGCCAGGGACCCGGTGAAGAACCACCCCTTTGTAGCCCTTGCCGCCACATGAAAACGCCGCGAAATTGCCGTCCATGCGACCTTCTTCATCGGCGTGCCCCCGCCGGGCGGTCATGAACGTCGCCGGCAGCAGTTCACCGGACGGCTCCATCATGCTCAGCGCGCTGTTGGCTGCGGCGATCCAGGCCCGTTTCTTGTCGACGGTGGTGTCGATGTAATACGTCGCGACGTAGTCGGTGACCTCCTCGAAGTTGTGCGCGTCGAATCGCACGCCCTTCCAGTAGTCGACCGGCTCATCACTGTCGCTTTTAGCCACATCGGGCTTGCCAGCTGGTGCCTGCCCTTTTTCTGCCGAGTAGGCCTGATCTCCCGCGGCAGCCAAGGTCGCCCCAGTGCGCGGCGCTTGCTCGCGCTGCTTGCATCCGGCCAACACGACAGCCAAGAGCAAGATCGAAGCGAAGAGCCGGATCTGTGCAGCGCCAGGTGACGGGGCACCCGCCGAGGCATGCGAGAGGCGCGCTGTAGGCCATTGATTCGGGCGATGAGCTACCATCGATGCTCCTTTGTCGGGCGTTCACTGTCGCACCTGTGGGTCGACTTTGGGCCCCAACTAGACGTTGCCAACCCCATAGCGCTTCTGCAACTCGGCGCGATCGGGGTGCGAGAGCGCGCGCTGCACGGACGCCATACTCGGCGACGGGCGGACCGCGGCCAACCGCAACTCACGAACCCGACGGATGGCGTCCAGGGTCCGCAAAGCGAGCCGCCCACCGTCCATGAGAATTCGCGCGGCTTCATCGACCGACTCCTCCAGCGCGTCTTCCCTTCGGCAAACCAGAAACAGGTCCACACCTGCCTTCAGACCGAGACGCACGCTCTCTGCAAACGTGAACGCCTCGGCCACGCCTTTCATTTCCAGATCGTCACTGACGATGACGCCGCCAAACCCACAATGCTCGCGGAGCATCGGCTGCAGGAGCTTCTCAGACAGGGTCGCGGGATACTTCGAGTCGAGCGCCCGAAAGAGAACGTGGGCCGTCATCACCATGGCCATGTCGTCGGCCAACTCGGCGAATGGGCGCAGCTCTACGGTGGTCATCCGCTCCATATCAAAGTCGAGTACCGGGAGGGCGAGGTGGCTGTCTGTATCCGTGTCGCCGTGACCGGGAAAGTGCTTGCCGCAGCCCAAGACGCCGGTGCCCTGCATTCCGCGCAGAAAGGCGCCTGCCGCCTCGACGACAGCCTCCGGGGTCGTGCCGAAAGCCCGGCGGCCGATGATCGGGTTGTCGGGGTTGGTGTTGATGTCCAAGACCGGCGCAAAATCGACGTTAAAGCCTGCCGCGAGGCACTCCCGCCCCATCTGCGCACCAACTAGGCGGGCTGCCTGGGCCCCGCCCGCATCCACCACATCGGCCATGGCCGCAAAGTGCGTAAAGGGCGCCCTGAGGCGTGCCACGAGACCACCCTCTTGGTCCACAGCGCATAGCGCAGGCCACTTGGTACCGCCGGCTCGCGCAATGGCAGCCGTTTGGGCAGTGAGATGAGCGACGTCGATCTCGCTGTGAGCGTCTTTGACTAGATTGCGCGAAAAGAGGATCGCGCCAGCCATGCCATCGCGCAGGCGCTCGGCGTAACTATCGGGCAATTCCTGGCCTTCATAGCCGGCGACAAAGAGCTCCAATGCGAGCTTGCGAGCAGCATCGGCCGACGCTGGGGCTGCTGGGGTCGGCACGGGCGTCATGGCAGCCTCATGTTGTGGAGCTTGTGGTTGCGTCTAGGCGCGGCAGTTCGCGCCTTGGCGCTGTGGTCGTCGCGGCGGAGCATGCAGACATCCACCGACGACGGGCCAGCGTGCTGCCTACTTGCACTTTTCGACGAGACCTTCGATTTGCGGCGCATCACCCGCATCCGGGTAACGGTTCACGTAGGCTTTGCCGTGCTTGGCGCACTTGGCTTTGTTGCCTAGCTGGAAGTACAGGCGGGCCAACTTGCCATGCGCGCGCTTGTAGCCGCCGGATACCGCCTTTTCAAACAGTCCGACTGCAGCGCGGTTGTCGCCCGATGCTGCCGCTTTGCGACCAGCACGGTAGTAATCCTTGCCGCTCTTCTTCTCGGCCGCTGGCTTTGCTGCCGGCTTGGCCGCTGGCTTAGCTGCCGGCTTGGCCACGCGCTTCACAGGGGCACGGGCTGGCGCTTTCGGCTTGGGCGCAGCGCGATGATGCGAACCGCCCAGCTTGCCCTTCGCCTTTTTCAACACCGCCGCACAGACCTTGTTTTGCTCGTCGAATGCGAGGCACATCTCGGCTTTTTCGGCCGCTTGCTTGTACCGGCGACGCTTGAGCAAGCGCTCCGCATCCGCGGCCATATTTGAGACCAAGCGCGCCTTGGCCTTCACCTTCAGCACCTGCACCTGCTTGTCGGCGGTCGGGAACTTCTTGGCGTCCTGCTCGATGTCGATCATCTCGTCCATCACAGCCTTGGGTGACTTTGCCAGCTTCTTCTCAGCTGCGGCGATGCGCGCGAGCAACTTCTCTTCGGACTGCAGCCGCTTTACAAGCAGATCCAATTCCGCACTGCCAGGGTGCTTTTTGAGTGCGTCACGTGCAACGGCCAGGGCCTCAGAGACCATGCCACCCTTATCGAGCTTCTCGACCTTACGGACGATGTCTGCGGTCGCCGCGCTATCAGCCTTGGCGTTCGCTGGTGATTCGCCCTTGTCGCCCTTGTCGGCTTCGTCGGTCGCGCCCTTCTCCTCGCCTTGGTCGTCGCCCGGACCTGCGATGGCTTTGCCCGGCTCGCCGCCATCGTCGGAGCCACCCAATACGAAGAACGCGAGACCGGCGCCTGCGAGTAGCACCAGCAGTGCAACGGCTGCGATGATGAGGCCCTTGCCCCCACCGCTACTGCTCTTCGCCCCACCCGATGCGGCGGCCGGCGTACGTGCACCGGCAGCCAGAAAGCGCAGCGTTACATGACCGAGAACGACGGTATCGCCGCTGCGAATCGCGGTTTTCGAGTAAGGCTCACCATTGACCTGGATGCCGTTTGACGAGCCGAGATCCAAGATCTCCCAGGTGCCGTCTGGCTTGCGAGTCAGGCGTGCGTGCTCTTTGGAGATCGAGCGGTGATCGATGACCAGATCCGCATTGTCGCCCACGCGGCCAAGGACCGTCGGTGTACGGGTAACGCGGCCTTCCCAGCCCTTGAGGTTGTCGCTTTCGACCACGAGACGCGGCTGTTCGGCGGCGGGAATCGATGAGGCATCGCTGGTGTCATCCAAGATCTGCTGGATGTCGGCCAGATTCACGATCGAGGTCGCGTTGTCTGCTGGCTTCGGGGCTGCGTCCGCTTTGGGGGCAGGCTGCTGCGCGCTCTCGTCGACCAGCGCGGTGTCACGCTTGACCTCGCCGGCGCCAAGCACCTGCAAGGAGTAGTCGCCAATCTGAACCACGTCACCAGTTTGAAGCTGGGCGCGTTCTTTCAGCAGGGTATTGTTGAGGCGTGTACCGAAGGTCGCAGCGACGTTTTCGAGGTACACCTTGCCGCTGGCGGTCATCACCACCGCGTGGCGCCGCGAGACGTTCCGCTCGGTTAAGCAGACGGAGTTACTCTCGTCGCGGCCAATGCTGAGCTCACCATCTGCCAACGGGATGACGGTGCTCTTGCCCTCGTAGTCTTGAATCGAAAGCTGGAGCATGTGTCGCCAGAACTCCTCGATGTGCCGTGGGAAATGCAGACCTTTGGTCAGCTCTCACGCGCTGTTTCATTCCCGGTCCCTGTGGCGCCGGGTGGCCCGCCGAAAGCGGGTGCCTACTTGCCTTCCTACACAACGTCGACTGCGGTGGGAACCCCTCGGCCCCCGATGATTGCCCAAGGCAGGGCCTCCGGACCCCGCTTGCGGGTGGCCAGAGTGCCGATGTTGAGTACCCTTGATAAACGCTGATCTCTCAGTGCTATCAGGGATGTGCGAGTGCCGAGTGGCCTCACGGTTGGACGGATGCTAGCACGGCCCTCAGAGGCGGACAAGAACGCGGCCATTTGTGAAGTACTGTTGTGATCCTCAATTGTTATCTTCTTCATTCGGGCCCTCGACGCAGCGAATTCACTGACACACAATGGCGGCATGACAAGTCTGTTCGACACTTTGCAAGGAGACCCACGCAATGATGCGACAGCTCGGATCGCGGCGTGCGACCCGGATGGGCCTATCCGCGTTGGTGTCATTGTAAATGGGGCGGCGCGGCGCATGGCGTCGCCCTCTGCGGTTGCCCGACTCAAGCGCAGTGCTGGGCTCGGCGTGCCCGTGGTCGCGACCCGTTCGATCGCTGAGATCGATGGCGTGCTACGGGAGTTTCTGTGCGCCCGTGGCGTCAACGTCCTCGTTATCGCTGGCGGGGACGGAACGGTTCACCACGTAGTCAATGCCTTGCTCAGGCTGCAAGCTCGCCATTGCCAGGTGCTGGGGCAGCCAGACAGATCAAACCCGCACCGTGCGGTCCCGCTGCCACGATTGCTGATCGTCAACGGCGGGACGCTTAATATCGTGGGGCGAACCGTCGGAATCCACGGGCCGCCGCACCACACCCTGCGTCGATTTATCCGCTATTTTCGCTTGGCGCCGCTCAAGCGTGTACCTGCACGGATGGTTCCAGTGATGGCCGTCAGCGCAGAGGGCGACGATGTCCCTCGGTTTGGTTTCGTCTTCGGGTCTGAGACGGTGTTTCATGCCATCGAGTTGTATGTGCGATTTGGTGCCGGATATGGCGGGCTCTCGCGATTTATCGCCGAGCTAGCGCGCGGCGCCGTGCTTGGTAGTGAGCTGTGGCGCGAGGAAGGATGGAAACTCGGCCCGTTCGGTCACTGCCTGCATGTCGATGAGACGGCCTATCCCGACTATACGGCAGTGGTCGCGTCGACGGTGGATTTGACCTTGGCCATTGCAGCGGTTCGCGCGATTCGGCGGCCGCTCGGTGCGACTGGCTTTCATGCCAAGATCATCATGGAGTCCTCGCCTCTTGCGCTGGTTCGTCTCATACCGAAGTTGATCTCGGAACGACCGGGCACCGGCATTGTCGATGTGCCACAAGGGAAAGAACTCAGGCTGCGCGGGCCCTACACGCTCGATGGCGAGTGCTTCGATGCACAGACGGACCCGAGATTGCCACTCGTAGTGCAGGTTGAGGACGAAGCGTTACCGTTGGTGTCTGGGGAGTTCGGGGCCACCCGTTGGTAGCGAACGCCCCTTGTGTGAGGCGTTGCGCCCGCAATTCGCAATTGCTTGCGCCGGTCCTCGCCGATCCAGTACCGTCCGCCCTGAATTCGTGCCCGCAGTCGTGCTCGCTTGGCTGTCGATCCTGGAGAAACGCCCTGATGGAATCCCCGTTGAACATGCGCAGCCTGCAAATGCGCGCGGCTGGTCGTCTCCTGCCTCGTGCGTCTGCTGCGCTTCTGATCTGCCTTTTGACCGCCTGCGGTACCGACGGTGAGGCGCCGCAAGACGCAGGCTCTTCGGCGACTGATGCGGCGGCAGACGACGGTGGTAGCACGGCGGCAGACGTGCAGACGGACGCGGCAACCGATGACGCTGAGGCTGAAGTGGGTGCGACCGACGCCACGTCGGGGGACGCGAGCAACGACTCTGGTGCGGCGGACGCAGGTCCAATGGATGTCGGTTCCAAGCCGGATATCGACGAGAGCAAGGGCCTCGCTTCGCCCGAACTTTTGGTCAAGATCTTGGGCCCGAGCGGGCGCGACTGGAACCAGAGTGAGTCACAGAAGGTTCAGCTCTCCGGAATTCTGTTCGGTCAGGCTGAATCCCTCGAATGGGCATCGAGTTCTGGCAAGAAGGGCACGATCGACGTCGACGCCTACTGGATGAGTGGCGTGATCGATCTCGACGAGGGAGACAACACCATCACGGTCATTGCTAAGGCGGGCGGCAAGACCCTGACAGATGAGATCCACATCGTTTACAACCCCTTCTTCAGCTTTGAGGCGGCGCCATCAGTCAGTCCAAACCTGCTCTTCGTCAACGAGAGCGGGAAGCTCATTGTTCGCATGCCGTTGGCGGCTGCTGGCTCTGGCGCAGGAGGCAAGGGGCCTGTCGATCCGACGTCGGTCGTCATTGTGCAGGTCGACAAAAACGGCAAACAGCTCAAGAGTCACGGGGCCTTGGTGGACACTGGCAAGTCTTCGCATTGTGATGATATCCAGAAGGACAGCATCTTCTCGACCTGCTTCTCTATCACTCCCACGACCGCCAAAAGGCTTTATTTCCGGGTTTTGGCGTCAGTTAGCGTGTTCAACAAGAAGTACACGGCTAAATCGCCCGTCGCAGTTGTCGATGTGGTTCAACACTTCAACGCGAGCGAGTGCAACGCCATCGTGGGTCTGCAAAAGAAGGTGAAGGCTGACTACCTCGCCGCAGTGGCAAGTGGCACGGCGACGAGTCAGGCACAGTCCGATGCGATCGCTGCATTCAAGGCCAACGCCACGGTCGCAGATGCGGGGCCCGCATCCAATGGCTACGGCGTGTGGGTCGCCTACAAGACCGGTCGCGTGGGTGCATTGGACTTGGCGCCACCGGGTTCACGTGGCGCGAGTGCGGGAGTCAGTGGGGCCAGTGCGGCTGCACTGCCGACGTATTCTGTGGGTACGCGCCGCGCCCTGACGCTCGCGCCAAACAAGGACGAATTCAACAAAGCACTCAAGGACTCCGATGAGGCCGACAAAGCCGGTACTGACTTGAAGACCCTGCAGTGCCCGCCATTCGCGGTGGACACCTACGCCAATGGCTCGGCGAGGCTGCAGTCGTACCGCGACATGTCCCAGTACGGGGTCGTCGCCATCACCGGTCACGGCGATGCCTACTTCGGCGAGTTGGATGCCGCGAAGAAGACCGCGCTTCGGTGGGAGCACAAGGGGTCGCAGGAGGTGCTGTGGTCGGGTGAACGGGTGCAGTGCGGCGCGCTCCTTCAGGGAAAGAAGACCTGCAACAAGAACGGTCTCGGCTGCGCAGCGACTCAGAAATGCGTCAAGACCAGTGCGAGTTCGGGCGTGTGCGTCGACCATACCCAGGGTGACATCATGACCGGACGGGTCGTGATTGGCGCTGAGACCTACGGCCTGACGCCGACTTTCATCAAGCGTCACAACACGACGAATTTCCCCGGGTCCATTGTGTACCTAGGAGCCTGCCGGTCCCTGTGGAATGGCTCCCTCGCTGTGCAATTGTATGGCCTCGGAGCAGCGGCTGTGGTCGGCTACTCCGACTATGTGACAAACGCTTTCGCCTCGAAGTTGGGCCACATCTTCTTTGATCGGCTGGTCAAGAACGCGGGCAGCGTGTTGCAGGGTCAGGGACGCCAAATCGTTGGCCATGCCGCC
>JAGSHB010000176.1 GCA_023954815.1 Myxococcales bacterium
GATCTCAAGGCCGAGACGCCGGCGGTCGTGCGCGACGCTTTTGCACATAGCGAAGACGAGCAGACCAAGGCCAACGAGGACGGCGCGCCGGCTCCCGGATCGGAGACGGTTGCGCTTCGTGCGCGCGCTGCGGCTGACGCGGTTCAGACCGCTCCAGAGCTCGATGACCAGCCGACCGCGGCGCTGGATGCGGCGGCTATCGCTGCCTCTCGGGCTGCTGCGCGCCGCGCGGCTGAGGTGAGCGCGACGGATGCAGCTGCCGGCGGAACGATCGCGGAACCGGCTACGGGCAGCCGCGGCAAGGTGGTCGCAGCCATCGTCGGATTGGTGGTGGTCGCAGCATGCGCCGTAGCCTTTGCGCTCCTAGGACTGGATCGCGAAACGCCCGAGCCCATCGCAGCAAAGGCGGCGGAGCAGACCAAGACGTCACCCGGCACAAACAGCGCTGGCGGCGACGCTGTCGTCAAACGCGCCCACGCGCTGGTGCAGGCAGCGATGAAGGAGCCCGACCTAGCGAAACGAGAAGCCGAGTTGATGGCGGCCTTGGTGCTGACGCCGAAGGATGCTGCATTTCAGGCGCTGCTCAAGGCGACCCGTGAGCAACGAAAGTCCGCCGCCGCTGCCGAGGCGGCCCAGGCTGACAAAGCCAAGGCGCAGGCCCAGGCCCTCGCCATTGAAAAGGCCGCCGCAGAGAGCCTGTCGGCTGCCCAAGCTGCCGCGAACAAACTCGCAGCCGACAAATCGAAACAGGGCGCATCGTCACCCACGGGCGCGAAGGCACCTGCGAAGGCAAAACCGCCTACGCCTGCCAAGCCTGCCCGCCGCCAACCACCAGTCGCCCGCAAGCCCGCCGCGGCACGCAAGCCGGTGGCACGCAAGCCAGTGGCGCCCAAGCCCGCCGCTCTCAAGCCCGCCAAGAAGCAGGCAGACGACGCCCCATTTATGGACTTCTAGAATCTGAGGCGTTGTTTCTCGCGGCTGCGCGATGGTTCTTCGGGGCGGTGCGCGAATCTACATGAGCCTGTAAGCTGCCCGGGCGGCGTCCCAATCGTGCCGCAGGAGTCGCCCATGCCGTCCCAGATTCGCCGTGGTGAACCGACGCACGGGCGCGCCCATCAACGCTATCGCGCATCGGTCACGGCGCTCGTCGTGGCGTGCTGTCTCTCCGCGGCGACATTCGCATCCGTCTCCCCCGCGCTGTGCGCTGACAAGACCGTTCGCGCCCGCGGGATTGAGCTGGCCAAAGTCGCTCGGTCGCGGGCCAAGGCCAAGAGCTTCGCGCTCGCCGCGCAGATGTTCCACGAGGCCTACAACATCGACCGCACGGAGTGGAGCTACCTCTTCAGCGCCGGCCGCTGCGAGCAGCTCGCCAAACAGTTTGATAAGGCCGAGAGATCGTACGCCAGGTACCTGAACGTCTCCCCGACGGACCACAAGCTGCGCCAGCGGGCCATCCGCGAGTTGACCAACGTGCGCATGGCGTTGGCGAAGGCGAGGGCCAACAACCGGGCCCCGGCGGTTGTCGGTGGCGCGCCGCCTGTTGCGGGAGATCAGCCCCCAGCATCAACGGGCGCCGGGGCTACTGGTGCCGGGTCGACGGGTACAGCAGCGGCCAAGCCGGCGACCTCGCCCGCCAAACTCACCCCCAACACGGCCGCTAAGACGGGGCCGGCGTCGGTTCCTGCACCTAGCCGCACACAGCCATCCACTACGCCGAAGACGAGCGCCATGATGACGCGGACCGTTCAACCAGCGGGAGGCTCTTGGCACCGACCGGTCGGCTGGGGTGGCGTTGCAGTTGGGGTGATTGTTGCGGGCGTTGGTGGGGCGCTGTATGCCATGGCCGCCGGAGACAAGAGCGACCTCGAGACGCAAGTGGCCGACGGCACCAACGAGGGCGGCCTCATCGCCGGTATCTCCTTTGCGGATGCGCAGTCACAAAAGTCAGCCATCGAGTCGCGCCTGAGCACTTGGGGGGCGGTCACGGCGGCGGGGGCAGGGCTTGTCACCGTCGGAGCAATCCTCCTCGCAACAGCGCCCGATAGCGGTAGCCCAGTCGCTGCGCTGTCGCCTGACGGGCGTTGGCAGTTTGGCTGGAGGGTGCAGTTTTGATCCGCTTTGCCACCGCTCTTCATCTGAGACCATCAACTTGCGACCTGTCGCTTTGGGGCACGCCGTCGCTTTGGGTCGCGCTGGCCCTGTCGGTCACCGTCGCATCGGCGTGCACCGTCGACATCCCAACAGAGAGCTCCGCCTACGTGTGCGCCACGGACGACTGCCCAGCGGACGCAGTGAGTGAGGACACAGCCGGCAGCGAGACCGACACAGCGTCCGGCGATGCTGGCGCCGATGTCGCCACCTGCAAGACAGCCAAAGGCTGCCCGACCGGCGATGCATGCGAGGTGCCAACGTGCGATGCGGGCGTCTGCGGGCTCGCCGCGGCGAAGGACAAGAGCGGCTGTGACGACGGCGATCCGTGCACCGCTGATGACGCCTGCAAAGGCGGAGCGTGCAAATCTGGCGCGGCGAAGGACTGCGACGACGGCTCGGTTTGTACGACGGATAGTTGCGATGCCAAGACGGGCTGCGTCCATAAAGAAGTGACAGTGGCGTGCGACGACGGCGACGCCTGCACCGTCGGCGACAAATGCGCCAAAGGCAGCTGCCTCAGCGGGGCGCAAAACGACTGCGACGACGCCAAACCTTGCACCACCGACTCCTGCAACAAGGCGACGGGCTGCGTCCACGGCAACGGTACGGCCGCGTGTGATGACGGCAACGCCTGCACCGAGGGCGACAAGTGCGGCGGCGGCGTATGCCAAGCTGGACCGAACAAGGACTGTGACGACGGCACCATCTGCACCAAAGACAGCTGCAACAAGGCGACCGGTTGCGTGCACACGGACACCAACGAAGGCTGCGATGACAACAACCCGTGCACGGCGGACACCTGCAACAAGACGTCGGGCTGTGTGTTCACCCCGACGAGCGATGGCTGCGATGACGGCGACGCCTGCACCGAAAACGACAAGTGCGGTGCAAACAAGTGCCTCAGCGGCCCCAAAGTGACGTGCGACGACAAGAAAGAGTGCACGACCGATAGCTGCAATGCGGCCACGGGCTGCCTGTTTTCGCCTACCACCGCGGCGTGCGACGACGGCGATCCGTGCACGCAGGGCGACATCTGTGCTGGCGGCGAATGCACCGCGGGCAAGAAGACCGACTGTGACGACGGCAAACCCTGCACCATCGACGCCTGCAACAAGGCCGGCAAGTGCCTCAACACGGAGACCACAGGCGCCTGTGACGACGGCGACGCCTGCACGGTTGGCGAGGATTGCGGCTCAGGCAACTGCAAGGGCGGCACTGCCAAGACCTGCGACGATGGCAACGCCTGCACCAAGGACAGCTGTGACGGCAAGGCGGGCTGCGTCTTCGATCCAACGGGCGGCTCGTGCGATGACGGCGACCCCTGCACAGGCGGCGACAGCTGCACCGGCAAGACCTGCAAGGGCACCCTATCGGCGACCATCGCTTGCTGCGCCAAGGTCGGGGGCACCAGCGCCGATGGCCAGTGCACGCTGACGGAATCCAAGGGCCGCAAGATGACCCTCGTGCCCGACGGCGGCTTCTGGATGGGCTGCAATGGGACGAAAGACACCAAGTGCGCCGTGAGCGAAAAGCCGCAGCACCTCGTCGACGTGAGCGGCTATTGGCTCGACGTCTATGAGGTCACGGTGGCCCACTACACCGCGTGCGTGACAGCGGGCAAATGCCAAACCCCAGGGACTGCGGCAGGCTGCACCTACAACGCGGCGAACAAGGGCCAACATCCGGTCAACTGCGTCTCGTGGGACCAAGCGCGGGCGTACTGCCAGTGGGCCGGTGGCGACTTGCCCTCTGAAGCGCAGTGGGAAAAGGCCGCGCGCGGCGGCTGCGAGCAGAACGGCGGCAGCGCTGGTTGCCAGAGCGGCATGCGGACCTATCCCTGGGGTGAGACGGCCGCCAACTGCGTCTATGCCGTGGTGTATGAAGGGAAAGCATCGGGCTGCGGCACTGGCCAGACCTCCCCTGTCGGGCAGAAACCCAAGGGTGTGGGGCCCTACGGCAATCACGACCTGATCGGCGGCATGCTCGAATGGATGCGCGATGGTTACGACGCCACCTACTACGGCAGCTTTGGTGCCAAGGCGTGGCCGAAAGACCCGGTGCAGAGCCAAAAGACCACAGAGCGCGTCATGAAAGGCGGCAGTTGGAGTACGTTGGGGAGCTCGCTACGGGCGAGCCATCGGGCCCACTTCTCGGGAGCGCAAGCGGTCGCCTACATGGGCTTCCGGTGTATGCGGACGATCGACTGAGACCTATGGGCGTTTGGGGGCCGTTTTCTGCCTACTTCCGCGTCTTGACTTCAGCCGCGAGCTCTTTCAGCCCGGCGTTCACGGCCTTCATCGCCTGGCGCATCAGGTCGGATCGCAGCCCCGACTCTGGCTGCTTGATGCCGGTCTTGACCTTCATGCCGCTGGTGGCCTTCCACGTCGTACCGCCCTTGTAGCTGCCAGACTCCAACTCATAGAGCAGCACGTCCCCACCGATGGCGCCGGGCACAAACTTCGTAATGGATCCGACCTTTCGGCTGGGCGCGGTATACGAATGGGTGCGCACCACCGCCACGTGCCCGATAGCCGCCGCATCCCTCAAGGAATAGCTGGTGCGCTTACCCTCGGTAAAACGGCCCAGCTCTTTGCGCCAGTGGCCGCGGTCTGTGCTGAGAATCAACTTGGGCTTCTGGCCGGTCAGCGTCTCGAGCTGCAGAACGCTCGCGTTGCCGCCGCGAATCGCCTTGGCAAAGCTCAGCTGCGCGACGCCGGTCTTGGCCAACCCCGACAGCGGGCCCTGGCGGCGCGCATGATCGCGGATCTTTTTCAGGCTCGCCGCCTTCAGCTTCAGCGACGCGCCATGCTCAGCGACGAAGGCCGCCTTCCTTTTGGCCCGAATGGCCGCCTTGTCTTCACCGCAGCCGCTCAGGCTACCTCCGAGCAATGCCATGATGACGACGAGTGTGATTCGGTTGCGCACGGGGCCTCCCAATGGGGTCAGAGCTTAACTTTTATCTTTAGGCTATCTAAACGCATGACTAGTCGCGGACCAGATCTTACCTTTTCAAGTTTCCCT
Organism: Myxococcales bacterium; assembly: GCA_023954815.1. GTDB lineage: Bacteria > Myxococcota_A > UBA9042 > UBA9042 > UBA9042 > UBA9042. Next base: position 5,173 of record JAGSHB010000176.1, read on the forward strand.
TAGGACGACACTGAGCTGTCGGTCCCTATTGTCTCCACAGCCTCGCGCATCTCGCGCAACGTGTCAGGTCCGTGGACCCGGCGAATCAGGCCATCATGGCGGCCCGCCAGAAACTCGGCGTGCGAACAGGCCATCGCCCGGTCCGTTCGGCCGCTGCCGCTGTGCTCACCGATGATGACACGATCTCCGCGCACGATGACGTAGTGCTCCGTGATTCCCTTCATGCTCTTCCACTGAGTCATCGGTCTGTCCTCGTCCCCAACCTGCGTTGGCGCCCCTCGTCATGGGCAGCTGTTGGCCTTGCCCGGCGTGCCTGCCCAGCCGCTGGCCGCATAGGTCTGGGCCGACAGACACCAGGCCGGACCGGCGTCATTGGCCTTTGCGTTGGTCTTCGAGGGCTGCAGTTGGATGGATTTGCCCACGTAGATTCCCGGCCACGGCGCTGACTTCCCGTAGGTGACCGCATCGACGACAAGCCCGCCGGCGTACAACGTGACCGTGCCGCCGCTGTTGCCAAGCTGCACCGGCGCCAGGGTGTATTGAACCGTCAGCCCGCCGTTTTTTGTGATGTCCTTGTTGCCAAAGAGGTAGCGGCCGCCCGGCGCGAGGGTGCTGACGCCAAAAAACGAGCTAATCGTCACCGATACAGCGCCCTTGTAGTCCAGCTTCAAGCCCACCAAGTCCAGCGTCTTGCCACTGACATTGGTGATCTCGACAAACTCGCCCGCGTCGCCACTGCCGCCCGCTGCTTTGACCATCAACTCGGTGATCACCAAGTCGCCCACACCCGGTTTCGGCAGGGAACTCTCCAGCTGGCACGTGGGCGAGCATCCGTCTCCAGCCTGGGTGTTGCCATCGTCACACTGCTCGCCGAGTTCCTTTTTCTTGTTACCGCACTTGCCCTTCGTGCACGCATCCCCGGTGCCATCCTTGTTGGCGTCCGCTTGGTCGGCGTTCTTGGTCGCCACGCAGTTGTCGCAGGTATCACCGACGCCATCGCCGTCCGCGTCTGCCTGCCCTGGGTTCTTCAGCGCGGGGCAGTTGTCGGTCTTGTCAGGGGTGCCGTCGCCGTCTGTGTCCATGCCCGTACCGCCGCACTTGGGGTTCTGCGCGCCTGGGCTGCCCAAGTCCCCGAGCCCATAGGTCGCCTGGCCCAAGCACCAGTTGTTGGGATCGTCATTGCTCTTGCTATCGAGGGCGCCTGGGTCGAGGGACAGCGTGGCGCCCGTCTGCATCATCCAGGTCGTCGGGCTGTAGCTGATTTCGTCGACCACCTTGCCGGCCGAGCGCAAGGTCAGTTTCGCGCCCTTGCTCGCCAGTGGATACGTGCCGAAGACGTGGTTGCCCGTCACCCCACCGTTGACGCTGGTATCGGCCTTGGCCACCAACACGAAATACGACTTTGCGGGCACTGAGATGGGCTTGGTCGCCGTCAACGTCGTCTTCCAGCCGCCCTTGTCGACCGCTTCGAGGATCACGCCATTCAAATCGACAGCTTGGTTGGTCGTGTTGTAGACCTCGAACCACTCGCCGTTTTCGTCGGACACAGCCTTCGGGTCCGGTAGCACCTCGGTGAAGATGATCGACCCTTCGGGCACGGCGACTTCGGTCTTGCACAAGCTGCTACACCCGTCGCCGCTGTCTGTGTTGCCATCGTCACACTGCTCGCCGATTTCGGGATGGGTTTTGCCGTCCCCGCACACCGGCGCCTTGACCTCGCAGTTGTCGCCGACGCCGTCCTTGTTGGTGTCGAGCTGCGCGGGATTCTGCACGTCCTTGCAGTTGTCGGTGCCATCGGGCACGCCGTCATTGTCGGCGTCCGCGTAGTCACATGGGCTGTTGGGCTGGCCCGGTGTGCCCTTGTCGCCTGACGTCAGCGCAACCTGGGCGCCGCACCAGTTCTTGGGGTCGTCATTGCCGGCCGCGCTGCGCTTGTCTGGGCGCAGGTTGAGCGCTCGGCCATTGAGAAAGGGCCAGCCCTTGGCGTTGTCCCACCGCACCGCGTCGATGAGCACACCGCCTTTTTCCAGCACCAGCGCATCGCCACCGACATTCTTGAGTTGAATCGAGGTGCCCCAGGCCAATTGCACGGCCACCCCGCCGTTTTGGGTCTTGTCCGCCGACGCACCGATGACGAGGTAGCCCTTCGCCGGGACGACGGCCTCGCCCGGCAGGATGTTGTACTTGTCGTCGCCATCATCGCGAATCACCACGCCGCCCAAATCGACCGGCGCGTCGCCCGGATTGTAGACCTCGAACCACTCGGCCTTGGTGTCTTGGAGCTTTCCGTCTGGGCCACGCGGGTTGTAGTGGATCTCGGTGATGATGATGCCACCTCCGCCTGTCGCCACATCGCCCACCGGTGCATCTGTCGCGGTTGTGGCCGTATCCACTGCGGTGCCGCCATCGCCTGCGGTTGTTCCATCGCCCATGACGACGCCGTCTGCAGCGGGCCAAGGGACGAAGTTTCCACCGGAACTGGATTGCTGGCACCCGACCAACCCCACAAGTGTTAGGAGCAGCGCCGTAGTCCACCGCTTGGGCTGTGAGTGCGAGCACATTGCTGCGGCTATCATAACGACTCCATTGGGCTGAGCGGCGCATTGTCGGTACCACACACGCTGCGCGCAAGCGGCGATGAGGTCGCGCTATTCGCGCAGTTTGCACGGTTCGCACAGTTCGCACGGTTCGCACGGTTCGCAAAGGCGGCGGCGTGGCCCGCAATGCTTGTCGCCACTTGACTGCTTCCGGCTGGTCTTGTCGTGATATAGCTCATCAGCCACACATCACCTTGCCGGAGAGTCGCGATGCTCGCAGGTCATTTTGCCCCAGCGCTGGTCCTTCGCAGAGCGGTGCCGAGCGCGCCGCTGTGGGCGCTCCTCCTCGCGACGCAGGCGGTCGATGTTGCGTTCTTCTGCCTGGGGTTCGGCGGCCTCGAACACGCCAGCCTCCACGACACCGCGCCGCGCCTGGTCGTGACCTCCGGGGTGTGGACCCACGGCCTCGTCACCACGATTGGGTGGACCATCGGACTTGGCCTGCTGGCGCGGTGGCGGTGGAAGAGTCGCAAAGTCGCCGTCGCCATCGCTATCGCCGTGGCTTCACACTGGGTCGCCGACCTCATCGTCCACACGCCCGACCTCCCCCTTGGTCTGACCCAGGAGCCCGCAGTAGGCCTCGGCCTGTGGCTCCATCCGGTGTGGGCGTGGGCGCTGGAGATGACGTTGGTCACCCTCGGCGGACTCTATCTCTGGCGCGGCGTATCCGTCGGTCGCGGCCGTCTCCTGGCTCTGATTGTCGGGTTCTTGGCGCTGCAGTCCCTCAGTGAGTTTGTCATCCCCAACCCGGCGAGTTTCACCGAACTGGGCATCTCGGCGCTCGCGGTCTACGCCGGCGCAACCGCTGCGGGGTGGTGGGTCGACCGTGAGCTGCACTAGGCGGGCGGGGCCAGGGTTCATGTCGTTCGACGTTTCGTGGCCGAGTGGCCGCCTCACTGCGTCCGACGGAGGGAATGCATGGCAATTTCGAGAAAAGGAAAACGCGCCATCGTCGTCGACGGCGAGGAGTTTCTCTGGCGGTACTGGAAGGGCGGTACCCACGTCGTCGATCTCGATGGCCAGCTGAACCTGCTGTGCAAGGCGGACAGAGTCTGGGTCAGGGCCCCGCGCTTTCGCTCGGTTGTCGGCTGTGGCGGCCGCCACCGCTGCTTTGAGTGCCCCGACTTCTTCTGGATCTCCACCAACCCGCGGCAAGTGGCCGAGTTCATCCGCTGGGCTGTCGCCGCCGGGCCCGATCCGAGAGAGCTATCGACGGATCATTCGCCGGCATCTGGGTAGGATATTTCTTGCCAGGAAATGCCCCACAAGGGCCGATGTCGTGGGGTCCCCACTGATATGCCTTCCTCCATCCATCATGCCCTTCGTGGGGCTCCCAGGGCCCTTTGTGGGCATTTTGTGGCTCAGAATGGCTCAGAATGGCTCGAAACTGAGCTCGCGGCGCCGACCGTCCCCCCCCGCCTTGCCTGATTCCGCCAGTGACTTGGTCGCCCCCAACTCACCCGATCGGGTGATCCGCTATGCATCGATCTGCGTTCATCCCCCTCGTTGTCTAATCCCTGCGGGCGATGCGGCGCTGAAAGCATTGTAGCATGCTGGTTTCAGCAAATTCTGTAGGCGCGCGAAAGATGGACTGTGCAGGCACGGCACGGTTGCCGCAGGATTCGTGAGACCAATGCGCTCTACAGTCACCGGGATACGATGCACCTCTCAAGTCTACCGCTCGATCGCACACGTCAGCCTGCTCCGGCTCCCGACGCGCCCCTGCGTTCGCGCATTGCAGCCCTCGCCGAAGCGGCCGAGCACGTGGACTGGCAACGTGGCGATGAGCCATCGCTTCGGGATGACGCGCTCTATCTCGTTGTACGCGGAGCCGTAGCCCGAGGGGACCTCATCTGGTCGGCGGGCGCATTGATCTCCGGCGCCGACTGGCTCGCCGAATCTGAGTCACCGAAACCCCGGGTTGTGCGGCGGACCCGGTGCGCTGTCCTACCCATGGATGCCGCCTATGCAGCGATAGCGCCAGCGCAGGTCTTTGAGCTTGCCGCCTGGGTTCGTTCGCCGTCGCAACAGCACCAGATGTGCTTCGGCTTGTTGCCGCTGACCGACGCGAGCACGTGCCGCGAGTGGGCTGTGGAGTTCGCTTCTGCGCTGAACACGCCGCTGCTCCCAGCCCATGCGCTCGACGATACGGAGGGGTTGGATGCGCGCCGCGCCGATGGGGCCGTTGTGGTCTCGCTCAGTGCCGAGCCGCTCGAAAACATGACGCACCTGGAGGAGGTCGACACGCTCCTGCTGGTCTGTCCGGCCAGCGCCGGGCACGCGGTTCGCGCGGTTGAAGAGCGGATCTGGGCCATGCCCCAAGCGAGACGGCCACGGGTGTCGCTCGTCTTGCTGCACGAACCGGAGGTGCTGCACCCACGCGGTACCCGACGCTGGCTGAAGCCTCGCTCGTTGGAGTCACACTATCACTGTCGCATGGACCGACCGGAGGACACCGCGCGTGTCTCGCGGTTGGTGAGCGGTCGCGGCGTTGGGTTGGTTCTCGGCGGCGGTGGCGCCCTGGGTGCGGGGCATGTCGGCGTGTTCAAGGCCTTAGGAGAGCATGGGATACCCATCGACTTCTTCGGCGGCACCAGCTCCGGAGGGGGCATTGCGGCCCAGATGGCCAGTGGGTTGAACTTTGACGAGCTGAGCAAGGCGAACTACGAGCATTTCTTTGAGTCGAGCCCATTTCGCCGCCTGACGCTCCCCATCATGGCGCTGTCTCCACGCGAAGGGTTTGACGCCGTCGCCCATTCGCTCTACGGGCGGCTCGATATCGAGGACCTGTGGACCCCATTTTTCTGTGTGTCGACCAACTTGACCCGCAGCGCTGAACACATCCATCGGACAGGCGAGGTTTGGCGCGCGGTTCGGGCTACCACGGCCGTACCTGCATTCGCCGCGCCCTTTGTCGACGACGGCGACGTGCTCGTTGACGGCGGCCTGCTGTGCAACCTGCCGACGCGCCAAATGCGCGCCATGGGGGTGGGCACGGTGATTGCGGTCGATGTGCTGCCGCTGCCCAGCGACGCGGGGCTGGGCTATGACGACAACGAGATGCCCAGGCTCCGGGACGTCATCGCTGGCCGGGTCACGCTTACAGCTGAGCAACGGCGCGTCCCTTCGATCGGTTACGTGCTCTCTCGCGCCACGGCCCTAGGTGATGCGTCCTCTCGCTCGGAGTGCCGAGAGGCTGCCGACCTGCTGTTCACCCCGCCACGTGGCACGGCGCGCGCCCACAACTTTCGGGGCTTCGATGATATCCTGGCCGCCGGCTACGCCTACGCATGCACGCGTTTGGACGCGCTGAGCCCAGAGGAGCGGCGCAAGCTCCAAGCGCCTGCGCAGAAGTTGCGGGAGCCAGCGGTTCCCAAACGGCACGAGCCGGTCCGGCGTCGACGAAACCTCCGTCGCTTGTTGAACAGGCTGCCGAAGGTCTCGGTCGACATGCAGGTGAAGCCCAAACTTTGAGTCCCCCCTCGATCACCGACAATCTGGCCCACAAGACTTGAGTGGTCGTTCACTCACGGGGCCACATCCACAGGAATCACCGATGCCCGTAGATCCCCCGGGCGAGTATTGCTCGCAACTGTCCCTGGATCCCCTCAAGCAACTCAACGCCTTCATGTACAAGATGGAGGACTACCTCGGCGGCCTGCAGGCGAAGTATCGCGCGCCGGTCTTTCGGTGCCACCCCGGCCGTAGGACGGTGATGCTGACGGATAACCTGTCCGGGCGCTTTTACTTCACCGCCTCCACTGACCTGCTCGATCGTGAGGCGGCGTCGCGCGTCGGGTGCGGAGAGGTGGGGCTCACAGGCGACGCTGTGCCACTGCTCGTCAGCAGGGGAGAGCGACACAAGGCCGGCCGGGCGGTCATGATGGACATCTTCGCCGATCGACGCGCGTCGATGTGGCCAAGTCTGGACGCCGCGTTTGAGTCGGCTACCTCACGCTGGCTCTCCCAGGGCGGGTTCAACATCAAGCTCGGCGTGCGAGAGTTTCTCATGGACGCCGTGTTTCGGTGGCTGCTCGACACTGAAATCTCGATGTTTGATGTCAACAGTTTGCATGAGCTCTGCTACTTCCCTGGCGTGTGGACGGACACCCTGGCGACAAAACCGGTGACTCGTCTGCTTGGGGGCAAGTTCTCCGACGCCAACAATCAGGCCCGTGCGAACTATGCCAAGGCGGTGCGCGAGAGCGCGATGTTTGAGCGCTTTCAGGACTTTGCCCGCGATCGAGGCTTGCCGCTCGATGATTTCGATCAGTTTGTGAGCTCGAATATGATCGGCAACGTCGTCGGGGCACCGCGGCTGATTCTCGTACCCGCAATCGCGCGGCTAGGCATCGAGCCTGAGTTGGTCGATCGCTTGGTGCAGGTTCGGCAGGGCAAGGCCTGGACGCCCAGAACGCTACTAGAAGAGCCTTACTTGCATACCCTCTTCCTCGAAACCAACCGGCTCTATCCGAGGCCCCGGTTCATGTACAAAATCGCCCAGCAGGACTTTGAGGTACCTGCTGGTGATGGTCGCAGCTACCAAATCTATGAGGGAGATGCGGTCTGCGTTTGCTTCCCGCAGATCAACCGGGACCCCAACGTCTACGCACGACCCGACGACTTTTGGCCGGGTCGGTATGAGCAGAACCCGGAGCTGGAAGAGAAGCTCTACCTCTACTCCTGGGGAGCCGGCGCCAAGCATCCCTACGGCTGTGCTTCCCGCGAGGGTCGCCAAGGCGAGGCCCTGGTGAAGTACTTCTTCAGTCGTCTGACCACAGAGTTCCAGTGGGAGTTCGCCCAGCGTCCTGTGTTCGATAAGAACCTGTATCTGGAGGTTGGTCCGGTGAACCTCTCCGCGACCCATTTCAGGCGGCGCGACGCGGCGGAGGCAGTCCAATGAGCGTCCTCGACCGATTCAAAATGTTGAAGAACATCAACTTGCCCAACGTTCAAATCAACATCTCCGTTGGCGATCCACCGCCGCCGGATGAGGGAAGCTACGAATACGCGCGCATCGGTACACTGCCGCCCTACTGCGCCCAGCCGCCTGCGTGCGAGCAGATGCCCGACGCGACCCGCAGCTACATCAAGCGAAACTTGCTGCGCGGCAAGGCGAACGAACTCGCGCTCGGTGTGGCGTTCCGGGGGCAGTCCGGTGTGGCCGAGAGCGTGGACGACTTCGGTCGGCTATACGCTGTGCTGCCACGGCCTCC